>CAZFKA010000017.1:0-26424 GCA_964519155.1 uncultured Bifidobacterium sp.
GTACTCAACCTCGTGCCTCGACACCAAATGATCGTTGCCCGAATATTGGGTGATGAGTATGCAAGACCCATAACCTTATTGATCGGTGTCAGTGAAATACTGATGGCCGTGTGGATCATCAGTGGCATACAGCGGAGGTGGAATGCAGTATGCCAAATGTTAGTGATTGCGATTATGAATGCCATAGAATTTTTTCTCGCCCCCGATCTGTTGCTGTGGGGAAAGGCCAATGCGTTTTTTGCTTTGCTGCTGATTGCGCTCATTTATGGGAACGAATTTGTTGTAAATAAAAAGCGAACATTTTAAACAGTATGCTCTCCTTTCTCAAAGATCACCCTTTTGCTGTGGAAGCTTTTTTTGAAAGTTCACGGGTTATGACCTTTGCATTGCCGCAAGAAAATCTGCAATCGCTTATTCCTCCCTGTCTCACCCTCGATACTTTTCAAGATACCTACGGATTTATCGCGATGGCAATGGTGCAAACACAGTCGCTACGCCCCAAAGGATTTCCCCGTATTTTGGGAAACGATTTTTTTCTGATCGGCTACCGGGTTTTTGTAAAATACAGAAGTGCGACAGGAAAAATTTTTCGCGGATTGTATATATTACAATCTGAAACCGACAAACCAAAAATGAAATGGCTGGGCAATATGTTTACCCACTACCAATACCACAACACCGACATTCAGCTCATCACCCAAGGACAGCGCTGTGAAGTACGTTCGGAACAATCGGATTTCAAGATTGTATTCAATGAATCGAACGAACAGGCAATGCTGCCACCTCAGTCGCCTTTTGCTAATTGGTCGGAAGCCAGAAAATATGCCGGTCCGCTGCCCTTTACTTTTACCTATAAAGAAAAAAGCAATGAAGTACTCATCATCGAGGGAGTCAGGGAAAGCTGGAAGCCACAACCCATTGAAGTAGTAGATCATCATATTTCATTTCTCGATCAGCTTCAATTGAAAAACGCTGTATTAGCCAATGCCTTCATCATCAAAAACATTCCGTATTATTGGAAAAAAGGGCGCATCGAAAAATGGAAAAGCTGAGAAAGCCCGGTTCGGGAGTTTGGAACATCATTCGGTTCAACCGGCATTTTTATATACTGGCTATCGTTTTGTTGAGCGTCGTATTTTACTTCAGCACAACAATTAATTCGCCCTATGATCGATACCTGCTTTGCTTTTGCGGTTTGGGTATGTTTGTGTTGCTCATTTCGCTGACCGTATCCGCATATATCTACGATCTGTCAGATCTTTATCGACTGAATTGGGTAAAAATTTCAAAAGTTGGTTCAGCTCAAGAGGTCGTGAATATACATGCCGGATTCGATGAAACGAGTATACTCCTCCGAACCTCGAAACATCACACAATCCCTGAAACAAAGTTTCATGTCTTCGATTTTTATGATGAAAAAAAACATACAGAAATCTCTGTCAAGCGAGCCCGTAAAGTATGCATTCCTTATCCCGGCACCGTTTCCATCTCGTCGACACAAATCCCTTTGGCGAACAACACGGTTGACATTGTATATTGTTTGCTGGCAGCCCACGAAATCAGGGAGGAGCAGGAGCGGATACAGTTTTTTACCGAGCTACGTCGTATCTTAAAAAAGGAGGGCATAGTGATATTGACCGAACACCTGCGCGATCTGCCCAATTTTATTGCGTATAATATCGGGGCTTTTCATTTTCACTCAAAAGCTAGCTGGCAAAAAAGTTTTGCCGGGGCGGGTTTACTGGTGAGCGAAACCTTTACCATCACACCATTCATCACTACTTTTGTGTTAACCCAACATGGAGATACATTTTAATATTATCGGTATTGTCCTCGTTTTACTGGCAGCGATACATGCGGTATTCCCCTCTTATTTTCATTGGAAATCAGAACTGTCACGTCTTAGTCTCATCAACCGACAAGTCATGTGGGTACATACTTTTTTTATCGCTTTTATGGTCTTGGCAATGGGTTCGGCCTGTATGTGTTGTGCCGAAGAACTCTTGAACACCGCCTTCGGCAAAAAGATCACATTTTTTTTGGCCATATTCTGGACCTTACGTTTATTCGTTCAGTTTTTTGTGTATTCACGCAAATTATGGTGGGGTAAACGTTTCGAAACCCTCGTCCATATTGTTTTCAGCATACTCTGGATCTATTTCAGCACTGTGTTTTGGCTCGCTTACTTTTACTGATGTCTTTTGCGCAAACGGAATTGAGAAAATTCCCTCGTTCAGCTTTGTAGGGGAGCATCATCAAATTCACAGGAAGGCAGAAGGGAAGAATACCGCATCACTTAAACAGCAATCGATCACTGCTTTGCGAATAGTCGTGCAAATCTTTATCTTTGCGCCCTTATGGAATTGTCAAAAAACTATTTGCCACAGGAAACCGAAAACAAGTGGTATGCGCATTGGATCGAAAAAGGATATTTTTATTCAACCCCTAACGAAAAGCCTGCGTATACAATAGTCATTCCACCACCCAATGTTACCGGTGTATTACATATGGGTCATGCACTGAACAATGCTGTACAGGATGTGCTGATCCGTTATGCCAAACTGAAAGGCTATAATACATGCTGGGTGCCGGGGACCGACCATGCCTCCATCGCCACTGAAGCAAAGGTGGCTGCAATGCTTCGCGAACAAGGGATTGATAAAAATGATCTGAGTCGCGAAGAATTTTTGAAATATGCCTGGGAGTGGAAAGAAAAGTATGGGGGTATCATTTTACAACAATTGAAAAAGCTGGGTTGTGCGCTCGACTGGAAGCGAACAGCTTTCACCATGGACGACAATTATTATGATGCAGTGATCGATGTGTTTATCGATCTGTATCAGAAAGGTCATATTTATCGGGGCGTAAAAATGATCAATTGGGACCCGAAAGCCAAAACAGCACTGAGTGATGAAGAAGTTGTGCACAAGGAAGTGAATAGCAAACTGGTGTATGTAAAGTACAATTTAGATACCAGCGATTCACAAGCGTCAACAGATAATTCCCATATTACCATTGCCACGGTTCGTCCGGAAACCATATTGGGTGATGTGGCTATTTGTGTACATCCTGACGACGAACGATATCGGCATCTGGTAGGTAAATTTTGTTTTGTTCCCCTGATCAACCGCAGAATTCCCATCATCGCCGACGATTATATTGATATGACCTTCGGAACCGGTTGTCTCAAAGTAACACCGGCACATGATATCAACGACTATAACCTGGGGGTCAAACATCAGCTTGAGGTAATTGATACACTGAATGAAGATGGAACGATGAGTGAAGCCGCACAACGATATATCGGTGAAGACCGATTTGTGGTGCGGAAAAAAATTGTGGAAGATCTGCAGGCTGCCGGCCATATTGAAAAGATAGAAGAGTATAAAAATCAGGTTGGGTATAGCGAAAGAACTGATGTGGTGATAGAACCTCGTTTGAGTATGCAGTGGTGGTGTAATATGGAAACCCTTGCCAAACCGGCGTTGGATGCGGTAATGAGCGATGAGATCAAATTTTATCCCGCAAAGTTCAAAAATACCTACCGCCATTGGATGGCCAATATCAAAGACTGGTGTATCAGCCGGCAATTGCGTTGGGGACATCGTATACCGGCCTGGTACGATGAAAAGGGAAATTATGTGATCGCAAAAACGCAGCAACAAGCCGAACAATTGTACAAAGAAAAATTGGCAGGCAATACGCAATCCACTGCAGCCCCTTTGTTACGACAAGACCCTGACGTGCTTGATACCTGGTTTTCGTCGTGGCTTTGGCCTTTGGAAGTTTTCGACTGGAACCGGAACAAAGAAAACAACAGCGAGCTAGATTACTATTACCCGACGGCCACACTGGTAACGGCTCCTGAAATTATTTTCTTTTGGGTGGCTCGTATGATCATGGCCGGTATCGAATACCGCGGACAAATTCCTTTTCATCAGGTGTATTTCACAGGAATTGTGCGCGACAATCAAGGACGCAAAATGAGTAAGCAACTCAACAATTCGCCCGACCTGTTGCAAATGATCGATGATTATGGAGCGGATGCTGTTCGATTCGGCGTATTGATTTCATCTCCGGCAGGAAATGATCTTTTGTTTGATATGGCATCGGTAGAACAAGGCAAAATGTTTGGCAACAAATTGTGGAATGCCCTAAAACTGCTGCAGATTTTCCGACAAAAAGCGGCCGTTGATCAAATGGATCGCCCCGCTGTTTTTCCGTCAATATATTTTGCAGAGCGTCTCCACCAGGTAAAAGCAGAGATCGATGCCGATATCCGGGAATTCAAACTCAGTGAGGCTTTGAAGAAAGTTTACAGTGTGATCTGGACCGACTATTTCAGCGATTACCTCGAGTGGATCAAAACACCGGTCGACGAAGCGATCAACCGATACAATATTGAGCAGGCTGAATTTTTTCTGGAGGAACTGATGAAACTGCTACATCCCTTTATGCCTTTTGTGAGTGAAGAAATATACCATCAGCTCAGCCATCGTTTCGAGGGCGACGATTTGATGGCATCCAGCTTACAGACAAATACCGTAGCCGATACCCGGGTGATTACTAAAGGCGAATGGCTCAAAAACCTGATCACCGTCATCAGAGATATCAAAGTAAAACAAGGGTTGAAACCCAAAGATGAGATCACCGTGTATTTGCCCGCAGCCCATGCGGAAGATTTGCACGATATCACACAAATACTGGCTCGTTTGGTGTATGCCAAAGAAATCAGGTATACTGACGCACCGGTTGAGCAGGCCATCGCATTTGTATACGATAAATTTCAATGTTATTTTACCACCGAAAAACAATTGGATACAAGCCAGCAAAAAGAACAACTCATGAAAGAACTTACCTATTTGCAAGGCTTCCTGGCCAGTGTAGAAAAGAAGCTTGGCAATGAGAAATTTGTACAGAATGCGAAACCCGAGATTATTGAAAATGAAGTTAAAAAGAAAAATGATGCTCTTCAAAAACTAAAAGTTATTGAAGAAAGTCTTAACTTGCTTTAGATTTTTTTAGTGCAAATGAAAATGAAAAAAATTCATATTGTTTTACTCCTGATCTTGTCTACGAGTTTGTTTGCGTTCGATGGGCCACAGGAGCCGTATAGCAAACGTCATCATGCTTATTTTGCATGCACGTTTACCGACAATATGCAGATCGATGCAAATACCTTTAAGCAATTGATGAATCAGCCCCTTTGCGCCAAAGACAGCCAAAACAATGTATACCGAGTCAAAAGTTTTACGGTGATCTATGCCGAACGTGGTTTGTATCAGGATGATGAAGGACTGCCTATCATTTACACCGATTATTCGTCAGACGATTTTACCGGTGATACGCTGACCCCGCTCTGGAAAAAGAATTTCAACGATCGCTTATACAAAGGCGATACCGTTTATCTGGAAAAAGTGATGTGCACAAATTCTGAGAAGAAAAACTTTTTGTGCAAAACGGTGAAACTGATCATTAAATAGACCCTTAGCGGATTTCTTCAAGGCTATTGCTACCAAACAAATTTCTCTTCAATCGTCGATTGCAGTTTGGTGATAAATAAAAATGTTGCCGGGCAATATTCAATGTTTTGTTTGTGAATATGATTATAGTCGGCAAATGGTTTGCGTTTGAAATGCGGAAACTGTGCGCAATCGATGGGTCGTATTTCGTAAATACTGCACATATTGGTTTGCAGATCGAGAAACTGGCAGGGTTGCGTTTTATTGACCCGGTCGCCGGTGTCAGGATCTGTTTTCAACCATTTATCGTAAAAGGCTTTTTCACTCATATTGAAGTGTGTAGCGATACGGGTAAGATCTGATTTGGTAAAGGTTGGGGTCATTACCTTACAACAATGGGCACAGGCAAGGCAATTGGTTTCGGCCCAGGTTTCCTCACTGACGCGATCGAGGATCTTGGATATTCCGGGGACAAATTGTTTATCAAACTTTTTGAGAAATCGTTGCATCGATTTGCGTCGCAAGGGCAATTGACGTTTGAGTTTTGAAACAAGCACTGAAGCCATAAAAAAAATTGAAACACAAATATAGTTTGAAATATGACTATTGTGCCATGAGGATAGACTCTGCTTATTTGATCGTAGCTTTCCGGCAAAGAAAATGAATTGCTGAATGAATGAACGACAATCCAAACATTGGAAGAATACACGATAAGCGATACCCCCGCTGCATACCGACAGGTTGTAGGTTCCCCTGTCGTACATCAGTAGTTTTGAACGTTTGTGTTATCAGTTACCTTAGCATCCTATGGCGTTATCCAAACAACATTATCGAAGTAAAATGCCTGACGCATACTTTTTTTATTTCGCCATTTTTTCCTTCAGCAAATCGATACATGCTTTTTTATCAAAACCACACGCTTCTTCTAACTTTTTGCGAAATTCAGGAAGGTCATTCAGCGGATCGGCGCTGACGGCATAATCATAAGCCGTTTTGCCCTGTTTATCTTTTAGGTGAGGGTCGGCCCCTTTTTCAAGCAGCAAACGCAGCAAACGCAACTTCGCACTTTGGGCAGCCAGCATCAACGGAGTCGCACCGTCATGGGTACGGGCATTGATATTGGCACCGGCCTTGAGTAAGGCTTCACACAAAGGTTCGCAGGCATAATATGCAGCAGCAACATGCAGCGCGGTTCTTCCGGCAGGAGTGCATGATGTGTCGGGCTTAGCACCATGACGCAATAAAAAGAAGACCATTGGATCAGCTTCTGTGTAACGACAAAAACGGATCAGCCAACTGCAATCTTGGCCGCTGTCGATTCGGTTTACATTTGCTCCTGCACGAATCAGTTGCAAGGCTGTTAGGGTATCTTTTGCCAAAAGGGCTTTCCCCAATGCCGATTGTGTATACCCTTTCCCCGCAAACAACAAGAAAAAGACAAAAAATAAAAGTAAAAGCTGACGCAGGTATGATTTAGTTTGCATAAAAAAAATAGACTCAAATATACGATCAGATTTCCCGAAGGCAATCCCGATCGTGTGCTTAGTAAATGCCTTTTGCCTTGGCTTCTGTAGCCAGCATCCCATAATGATTGGAGTTTCGATACATACCATCAAAACAAAAATCTTCCACGAAATGCGCTTCCTGTCTGAATCCTACCGACACAAGCAATTTGCCGGAGGCCTCGTTTTCCGCATCGGTAATGGCTTCGATACTGTGTAGTTTCATTTCTTCAAAACCATATCGCATTACCCGCAACAGCGCTTCACGCATGATGCCTCTTCGATGATACGCTCTCGTCAATGAATAACCCACTTCAGCTCGTGCGTGTTCAGGTTTCAAATTCACATAGCCGATCATGCCCAGCATTTCTCCGCTTTCCTTCCATTCGATTGCCCAATTGATCTTTTCATTTTTTGCTGTAAAGTCGTTCACCATCTGTATTACATTAAGCGCGTCTTGCAAATTTTTGGCCATCGGTCGAGGTATATACCGCATCACTTCCTGGTCGGAGCGCATGATAAAAACCGCTTCGCTGTCTGCCTCGCTTACTTTTCTGAGCAGGAGCCGTTCGGTCTCCAAAATGGGAAAGGGGGTAAAATTATACATCTGAATACTTGTTTTTTGAAAGGTGGAATTTGCGAATGGATGCCCCTGAAAGAATGGGTCGTTACGAATCATAATCAAGACCCAGGCTATCTTTCAATTTTTTTAGCAAGGGATTTTTTTGGGCCATCTTATCAAAGATCTCACGGGTACTCATCACCTGCTCAATCATCTTATCGGCTGCAGGGGCCTGCTCATTGATCAGTACATTGATCTCGTCATTTTGATAATAGTGTTTAAAATAGTCGAGTAGTTTTAATCGTTGCGCTTTTAAAAAATCGTAGGCCACACCGTATACGTTTATGTCGATCCGCAACCCTTCGAAGCTTATATGACCCTGGTGGATAGCATTGCGAAAGAATATTTTGTCGGCTGTCAGTTCCATCACAATACTATCCCAGGCTGTTTGCAGGTTTAACATACTGATGGCTAGCGCTTCTTTGTTTTTTCCTGCGGCTTCGAGTTTCTCTTTAGCCGTTGATTTCAGGCCTTTGATATTACCGAGCGTTACACCATAGCCCGCTTTGGCCGGTCCGTTTTCGAGGGGGGGATTTGTGGCTACCGGTTTCACTTGAGGCGTGTCTTTTGGGGGGAGCGAAATCGGCTTTACCGGTGGCGCAGGCAGTGCAACCTCGCGAGGGTGTTTTGCATACAACACGGTAGGGTTACCGCTCAGGATTTTTTTTTTACAACCTGACCGTTTTCGTCGCTGATGATCTCAATGGCGTTCGACAGGTAGTTGAGTTTTACAAGCGCCAGTTCAACATGCAAACGTTTATTTCGTGCCAGTTTGTAATTCATTTCAGCATGATTCAATACCGAAAGGGCATTGATAATATAGGCGCTACTCAGTTGGTTAGCCTGTTGAAAATACTTTACTTTCACGTTGTCGGGCAGATCAAGCAATTTGGCTACCCGTGCATCTTTACTGATAAGCAGATTGCGGAAATGTTCAGTAAATCCGTTCAAAAACATATCCCCTTCAAATCCCTTATTGAAAATATCATTATACAACAACATCACTCCACTCATATCCTGCATCATGATGGCTTCCATCAGTTTGAAATAATAATCGTAATCGAGTATGTTTAAATGTTCGACTGTAGAGGCATAAGTGATTTGGTTTTGACTGAAGCTTGCGATCTTATCCATGATGGACAAGGCATCGCGCATACAGCCTTCACTTTTTTGCGCAATAAGATGCAAAGCTTCTTTTTCATATTGGATATGTTCGCGGGTACAGATATCGCTCAAATGGCTGATGGTATCCTGCGACGTAATTCGGTTGAAATCAAAGATCTGGCAACGCGAAAGAATCGTCGGAATGATCTTGTGTTTTTCGGTTGTTGCCAAAATAAAGATTGCATAGTGGGGAGGTTCCTCCAGCGTTTTCAAAAAGGCATTGAATGCACTGGGACTCAGCATATGCACCTCGTCAATAATATACACTTTATATCGGCTACCGCCCTGTGGCACAAATCGGACCTGTTCGATCAGTTCACGAATATCGTCGACACCACTGTTTGATGCCGCATCCATTTCATATACATTAAAAGACTGGTTGTCTTTGTACGACACACAGGAAGCACATACATCACAAGCTTCGGTATCTTCGGTGCGGTTTGTGCAATTGATGGTTTTAGCCAGTATACGCGCGCAGGTGGTTTTACCCACTCCCCTTGGTCCGCAAAATAAAAAAGAGTGAGCCAACTGATCGTTTCTGATCGCATTCTTTAGCGTTGTGGTGATATGCGACTGCCCGATCACAGTATTGAATAACTGTGGCCGGTATTTGAGCGCCGAAACAACATAATTTTCCGCCATATGCTGGGCAAATATAAAGAAGTTTGTGTTATGGCATCGGCCTAAATTCCCTATTGCATTGACAGGGCTTTTGGCGTTGTTTTTTTTTTTCAGGTGCCGCTAACAGGTTTAACATTTTTCAAGGGCAAATGGCCTCCGCATTTCGTATTTTTGATGATATGACCCGGTCGATCGTGTACAAAATTATGGTGCTACTGCTCGTGTGTGGCAGCGCAATTTCTGTTACCCAAGCACAACATTCATTGCCTTACAACTTTTCAAAACCTGATGCCGTCTGGGAGTTGCCCGATACTTTACGGGAAATCTCCGGTATTACCCATCTCGAGGGCGATGCCTTTGCCTGTATACAGGACGAAAACGGGATCGTCTTTATTTACGATGTCGGTGCTAAGCGTCTCACCGATCAATTTCGCTTTGAACCTGATGGCGATTATGAAGGAATCACCCGCGTGGGAAATACCCTGTTTATCCTGCGAAGTGACGGGGAGTTGTTTGAGATCGAAAATTACCGGCAATCTTCAGCATCAGTGCACTCGTATACCACCGGTATTCCGGCCGACAACAATGAAGGACTCTGTTATGATGCTGTTCATCACCGTTTGCTGATCGCTTGTAAAGGCAAACTCGGCAAAGGCCCTGCTTATAAAGACAAGCGTGCCATCTATGGGTTCGACTTAAGGAAAAAAACGCTGGGGGACGAACCGGTATTGCAGTTTGATGTGCAGCAGATCAAACAATTCGTTGTTGACCAGCAGATCGTCACCGCCACGAAAAGCAAAAAGAAGACAGAGACAGCCGAGCCCTTTATTCGTTTTGCCACCTCTGCCATCTGCATACATCCTGTCACGAAAGAATTGTATCTGCTTTCGGCTGCCGATCATTTATTGTTTGTATTCCACAGCAACGGTAAACTGACACATATCGAAGCTCTTGGCCCCTCGCGGTTTAATAAATCGGAAGGGATTGCTTTTTTTGACAATGGAGATATGTTGATCACGAATGAAGGGCAGGACAAAAAGCCGACTATGTTTCGGTTGAACTACCGGCCATGAGACCTTGGCGGGAAGTGTGGGGCTATAATTTTTTATTGTACGGAAAACCATGGATATCCGTGTATTTCGCCCGTGCGCTGCATTTTGGAATCGATCGGCAAAGATGTCCGCTCATCAAAACAGGCAATATTTTTTTTTATCGTACTTTCGCACTAATTTATTGAATATGAACAGATCTTTTATCCCGTTGATTTTGCTGCTAATCGTTATGCAAGCCTGCAACAGCGGATTTTCAGTAAAAGGAAAAATCGACCATATGCCATCGCAAAAGTTCAGGATCGAAGAATTGGGTACCGACAATAATATTCCGGTAGACAGTGGAAAAACCAGCGATGACGGGACTTTTAGTATCGGTGCGCAAACAGCCGAAGAGTCATTATTCAGAATAAAATTTGAACAAGGCAAGTATATTCTGCTCGCGTTAAAAAATGGCGATCGCGCGAAGATACAAGGTGACTGGAATCAACTCGAAAATTATACGGTAGAAGGTTCTACAGGGAGTATGGCTCTCAAAAGTTTTTTGGTCAACCTCAGGGAAAATATCCGCGATATACAAACGATGCAGGTGATACTCGATTCGATCAGTGTAAAGCCACAAAGTGATTCACTCAAAACAGCAGCGCTCGAAGATCTCAAAAGTATCAATGCCGGTTTTGTCACTTATGTTAAAAAGTTTGCCGACACCACGCAAAGCGTAGCCAGCGCTTTATTTGCCGTAAATATCATTAACCCGGCCTACGAAACACCTTATATCACTTCGTTTTACCAGCAGGTAACTAAACGTTTTCCACAGTCGAAAAATGCAAAAACATTTGCCGATCGTTTTCTTGCCAGTGTAAAAGGGAAAGCCGTTGCCGACACGACGCAAAAAAGTCCGGCGCCCTCATTTTCAGGGACCACGCCCGATGGGAAAACCGTTTCGTTGTCCGACTTTAAAGGCAAATATGTGCTGCTCGATTTCTGGGCCAGTTGGTGCGCTCCCTGTCGAAAGGAAAGCAGTAATCTGGTGAATCTCTATAATACCCACAAGGATCGCAATTTTACCATACTCGGCATTTCGCTCGATAGCAGCAGCCAAAACTGGCAGGATGCCATCGCGAAAGATAAACTGAGTTGGACCCATATCAGCGAACTCAAAGGTTGGGCCGGAACAATCTCCAGAAATTATCAGGTATCCGGTATACCGCAGTTTTTTCTCATCGACCCGCAAGGCAATATCGTTGCCAAAGAAGCCAGTACCGAGGCTATGGCACAGATCTTAAATGTGACCTTGAAATGACCGCTTGCAACTATTTTGCAAGGCCATCTGCAAGACCCTTCACTCAACTTTTTCTTTTACCCACGACATGTATAATATAGTCAAAAAAATTCTGTTCAAATACGATCCGGAAGAAGTTCATTACAAGGTGATGAAATGGCTGACCAAAGCCTACAATCTGGGCATCGGCAAAAAATATCTCGAAAGCAATTTTTGTATCCGTCACGCTTCGTTGGAAAGAGAAGTTTTCGGTATCAAATTTAAAAATCCGGTGGGGCTCGCAGCGGGCTTCGATAAGGATGCAAAATTCGTTGATGAATTGGCTTGTCTGGGATTCGGTTTTATCGAGATCGGTACGCTTACGCCTCGTGCACAGGAAGGAAACGAAAAGCCACGTCTGTTTCGCTTCCCCATCGATGCGGCGATTATCAATCGTATGGGGTTTAACAATGAAGGAGTGGATGCAGCCGTACATCGATTGCGCCAACGAAAGGCTAATGTGGTAATTGGCGGCAATATCGGTAAAAACAAAAGTACACCCAACGAAAAGGCGTTCGACGATTACGCTTATTGTTTTACCAAACTCTTTGATGTGGTCGATTATTTTGTGGTGAATGTGAGCAGTCCGAATACGCCCAACCTGCGCGAGTTACAGGAAAAAGAACCTCTCCGCGATCTGCTGTTGCGGATACAGAATATCAACCTCGCTTATCCGAAGCCCAAGCCCATTTTGCTGAAAATAGCCCCCGACTTGACCGACACCCAACTCGATGATGTGATCGATATCGTAAACGAAACCCGCTTGAGTGGTATCGTCGCGACCAATACCACCATCGAAAGGCAAGGGCTGAGCGACAGACAATTGATTGAACGTACCGGTGCCGGCGGGGTGAGCGGCAAGCCCTTGAAACAACGCAGCACAGAGATCGTAAAATACATAGCCCAAAAAACAGCGGGTCAACTGCCCATCATTGCTGTGGGCGGGATATTTACAGCCGAGGATGCCCGCGAAAAATTAGATGCAGGAGCGTCGTTGGTGCAACTGTATACCGGGTTTATTTATCAGGGTCCGGCTATTGCCAAAAATATTTGTAAATCACTTATTCAATCATAAACATTCATGGAATATCTATTAACGGCCGATGCGCTGATCAGCCTGATTACCCTTACCGTTCTCGAAATTGTATTGGGAGTAGACAATGTTATTTTTGTATCCATTATCATGGGGCGTCTCGATGCCGCTCGTCAAAAATCAGCCCGACGAATCTGGATGCTGACCGGTATCGCCGTTAGAATCATTCTTTTACTGAGCTTGACTTGGTTAGTGAAACATGGCAATAGTGAATTATTTTCTTTGTTTGGAAAATCGTTTAACCTGCGTGGACTCATTATGTTATCGGGAGGGATGTTTTTACTGGTGAAGACCGTTGGCGAAATTCACCAGAAACTTGAAGGAGAGGAACATGGGGTAAAAGCCGGAGATAAAAAATCGGCTACTATGTTGAAAGTGGTTTTACAAATGATGTTGGTGGATATGGTATTTTCATTCGACAGTATCATAACGGCCGTGGGTATGGCACAGCATGTAGAAGTAATGATCTTAGCCGTTATCGTGGCCATGATCGTGATGTTTGTTTTTTCGGGCAAAATCGCAGCTTTTATCGAAAAGCATCCTACGGTAAAAATGCTGGCATTATCGTTTTTGGTGATGATCGGTGTGGTATTGCTTATCGAAGGATGGGATGCCGATAAAGCCCATGATCTGCATTTGAAAAATTATGTCTATTTCGCTATGGCGTTTTCATTTGCAGTGGAATTACTCAATTTGCAATTGCGCAAAAAATCGTCGACGCCGGTACAACTGCATGAACCTGATTTGGACGATAGCATGAAATAGCCGCTCAGCGCATCCATTGCATACTGGTGACAATGCCTGCGATAAAACTCAATAGCAATACAACGACAATCACGATCAGCGAAGATTTTCGATACATTGGGTTAAAAGCCAGCACCAAAGCCACTACAAGCAACCCTACGTATATACTGCAATAAGTGAGTAGCAAACCGGCGCTTTTACGCACTAAAAAGGCTAGCAGGGTTAGCACGGCTACGCTGATGGAAGATCCTATGTAGATTTTTATAAGCCGCTGCTGATTCATATCTTTTTAAAGTGTAACGAATGCTGCAAATTATGTAATTCTGCCGGTTTGTAAATCAAATATATTTGTTATGGAAAAACTGTTCGCTGCGTACACGGCTTTCACTAATACCCATACATGCATTTTGGAATAAACACTACCCCACCGGACTATCCGCAGAAAGCCCTCACTAAATTAACTTTCATTCGTCAAGCCCTTGGCCACATTAGACCCGGAAGTTTATTATATCTATCTGCATTATCAGAAGAATACCGAACCATATTGGGTACCTTGCAAATTGCCGGTGATTCTTCTAACGAGGTGTTATTATTAGTGGAAGCGGCACTCAATGCCCTGCCCGACATACATAAGGAATTTGAAGCATGTGAACAAAAGAATGCACGCCCGGCATGCGAACAAAGTATATGTGATGCACTCATTCGTGATATCGACCGCTTAATAGCCGTCTTGCAAAGTAGTGGATAAAATACAAAACACGTTTACCTTTGGCGAGCGAATCTGTCTGCAATGTTCTATCGTTTTCTGCGAATCGTATTATTACTCGTTTTCGGCTGCGGCATCGTTGGTGTAACCGCACAGGATTATATTCGTTATCATCAACTTTTTAATCGGATCGACAGAGATATCGATGCGAAAAACCCCCATGCGTCTTTGCCCCGTCTGGATACGGTATTGCAGCAATATGAGTTTATTTATGCCCGACATTGCATCAAAGGATTGCAGATCTGTTGTTCGCTCAACGATAGCCTGCGTGCCGAAAAATTTCTACGTCAGTGCTTTTTGCAGGGTGTTCCGCTATGGGTACTTCGTACAAATCTGCTCACAGCCCCCTCCTTAGGCTATCCGCAATGCAAGGCCACGCTTTTATTGCACGACAGTCTGGTAGCGGTGTACAAAAGCCGGCTGAATCAGGATTTGGTTAAAAAAGTGGACAGTCTGATACAGCTCGATCAGTATCATACCGACCGTTTGAACAGCAGTTCACTGTTAACCCGTTATCCCCGATTTGTTCGCTGGAAACGCAATAGCCGCAAGCAATATCGATTGATCTGCGCATGGACGAGGCAATACGGGTTTCCGGGAGAACGACTGATCGGCTTGCCTGAATATTACAACGATTCAAGCAGCAATGCGAAACAGATATTGTTTTACGGCCCCTGTCTGATCAATACCCGGTTGTTTACAATGCTGCAACATTATTATAGTCATCCGAGAGAAGGGGTATTGCCCGCATTCAAACAAGCAGTGGCTGAAGGGTATATGCCCCCCGAACAGTGTGGAACCCTCTATGATTTTGTTGCACGTTGGGGCAAGGGCAAATTTGGCAGCGATTGGTACAATGTCCGCCATCGCGATCATGATTCAACGCATTTACCGATAATTGAACAACGCAGAGCAATGATCGGTCTCAATACCTGCGCAGAACAAAAAAACAATATGCTGATCAACCGCGAGAGACGCAAGCGGGGTACCGCCAGTAGAGAGATCTTGCGCGAAACAGAATAAAAGCGCTCAGGGTTTACCCAAACAGCAGACCTATTTGCTTTTTATTTTTTATCCGCTAAAAATCTACGTTTTTCTATTGAGGAAACTGTCCCACAGGCCGCAGTAGATTTAGCCCGTAGAAATAACACCCTATTTCATAAGGCATCACAAGCCTTCCGAACGATTTTACCCCGATCACCTCATTGAAACGGATAGCCAACAAACCCGAACCCTTTCTCCGGCCAAAATGAACGAGAACATTATCGACAGGAGTAAGCAAATAGATGAAGATGTAATGAATAGAGAAAGGGAATTTGTATATTTAGGAGTTGGTGGCAAGGCTAAAAGCGGCACACCCCATACACTATGGCAGACGAAAAAAGAGCAACAATTATAAAGTGCCAAAATATTGCATCGATTGAAAACTTGACAAGAGAAATCAAATCAAGTTCTTTAACAAAGGGGGTGTTTGCTAACAAAGGTAGGGGTAAGACTTTTTTAAGCAGACTTTTCAGGTTAACAGAAAAGCAAGCAAAATTTTCTCGACAAGGTGAACGTATTTATTGAAATCGAAATTAAGCTCAACACCGAACCCGCCGGACCCATACGGTCTAACCTTGTTCATCAATTATTCAAAATTAAGTTTGGTTAGATCCCCTTATTACACCAGTACCTTTTTTTGCGAATTCGCTCAGTATCTTGCGGGCCAGATCCTATTTTTGTTGTACAACCAAAATTATACAGATGAAAAAAATACAAGTATTGCTGGCGATGATATGTTGTCACCATGCCTTGTCTGCACAGGTGGTCGATCTTACCTCAGGCGGGGCGGGTACAACCACAGCAGTGCCACAAAGTTTTAATGAAACCCGCGGTGTGGATATTACTGTGCTGGCAAACCCTCTATTATTAAATACTGCTACCTTGCATCGATTCTGTACCGGTGGTGTCAACGATTCAGGATATGTGAGTATCCGAATTTACGATCCTTCAAATCAGTCCCTGTTGTTTAATCATGATACAGTAGTGCATCCCCTGTACGACGACTCGGTGGCCATACCCGTCTATTTTATGCTGAATGCGGGTCAGCACTATCGGTTGAGTTTTTCCTGTTACGGATACGGCAATAACCACAATAGCGGAAGTGGGTTTATGTATCAACCGACCTTTCCATACAATGATGCCGGAAATAAAGTTCAGGTAAACAGTGCGCATGGCGGCAACGTAAATACTTATCCCGCCAGCCCGAATATTTTTGTACCCTTTATTACACTGCGTTATGATGCAGCACCTTCCTTAGTGGAGACTTATTTCTCTCAACATGATTTTCAATTTTCACCCAATCCTTTTTCCACACAAACACAACTGCATGCTGATATCGATTTACAGCATGCCCGTTTGATCGTCTATGATCTCTTTGGCCAAAAAGTGTATGAGCTGTCTGATCTGAACGGACGAAACCCCTGGATCGATGTAAAGGGTCTGCCATCCGGTTTGTATACCGTACACCTAATACAACAGCAAAAAATCTTGTATCGCACCACCTGGTCGCTACACAATTGATCCAGCCTATGGTCGTCAACAGCAGGAAGCCATATGCCACTAAAACATTCCGCTTGAACAAATGGTAAAACCCAACAAGGCGAGTATGCCGGTTCCCAACAACAAATGCAAACCGTCTTTGCGGTATTTTTCAATTGCGATCAATACCAGCGACACCAAAGCATAAATCGGCAGTAAGGCGATATACAGCAATCCCCAGACAATGAAAGCCTCATTGCCATTATTGATCAATAACAAAATCAAACACAATAGCGGAAGTGCCAGAAAATAATGTACGGGGCGGATTTTCATATATCAGTGATTGATGAGGGTTTGTAGTTTTTTTTCCTGTTCATCTCTGTAAAGAAGGTTCATGGTTTCGAAAGGAATTACCCGACCGTCTTTATGAACAATATGCACACAGCTTTTTTTAATAGCTCTTACATCAAAATCGTAAGCATCGATAAAGCGCATGATAATGATACGAAAAAGATTGTTGTAACTCAAACCGGGCGCATTGAGTTGGGGTAGACAACATAACAACTGATTGATATTGTCTTTTACCTTATCAACCGATATACCCGTGCTGAAAATATCAAGCAATTGGGTATGTAAACCTTTGTCTTGTTCGTACACTATAGTATTTTTGGATGTATTGTCGAGCAACATTTTCGGATCGATAAAGCGTGTCATGGGCAGCACTTGTCCGTTCAGTTTCAAGGCATAGGCCATGGCAAGTGCATCCGGATTGCAGGGAACGGGTATGATATCATTTTCGTTGAATACAGGGCTTTGTTTGAGAATTTCATTGCGCACATCAGTGAGGGTTATGCGGTGTTGTTGCGGGTCAAACTGTTCGGTGCGGCCGGCGATCTGGGTCGGTTGAAAAGTAACGCCTCTCACACAGGTTTGTTGCAAAGCATAATCGATAATGGCTCCGATTTCGTCGTCGTTCAATCCTTTCTGCAAGGTCACCACCAGCGTCGTCGAAAGATTGAATTCGTTGAGATGGGCCAGCGCTTTTTGCCGGATATCGGTCAGATCTTTTCCACGCAAGACTTCCAGTGCTTCCGGTTTAAAACTATCAAACTGAAGATAGATTTCAAAGTCGGGCATATAACTCGCGAGCCGTTTTGCAAATTCTTTATCCTTCGCAATACGGATCCCGTTGGTATTGAGCATGATATGCTTAAACGGTTTGGTTTTGGCAATATCCAGTATCTCAAAAAACTGTGGATGCAGGGTAGGCTCACCACCACTGATCTGAATGACATCGGGTTCTCCTTCATTGTCGACCATGATATCAAACATGCGTTCTACTTCTTCAAGCGTTCGGTGACGGCCATAGTGTGGGCTACTCATGGCATAACAGGTAGGACAAGTTAGGTTGCAGCGATCGGTGATCTCAATGATGGTAAGACAACTATGCTGTTCGTGATCGGCACATAAACCACAATCGTAAGGACAGCCATAATGGGTATGGCTATTCACTTTCAGGGGTGCTTCTCCGGCCTTATTATAATTGCGGATATTTTTGTAATACTCAATGTCTGTGGCGATCAGTACTTTAAAAAAGCCATGTTCGGCGCATGATTTGGTCATAAACACCTGCCCGTCTTCAAATATGATTTTAGCATCAATACGTTTCAGGCACTCCGGGCATAACGATAAAGTGAAGTCGTAATAAGTATAGTTTTTTGCAGGCATTGAGGTGTTTTTTTAATCCGCTTTCCTGTTTGCGACCGATATTTGCGAACGACGTGACCGGGTGAGAAAATAAAGACCGTAATAGCAACACCCTACCATACAGGCAATCTGAATTGTTCCTAAATGTAAAAAATAAATTTTGTTTGGTTTCAGAAATTCAACAAAAAACCGGAAAAGGAGATAGGCAATCATAAACATTTGAAATAAAGCCCCCGGCTTCAGCGGGCAATATTTTTGGAGAAGCCTTAAAATGATCCACAGGCAAAGCAAGAAGAACACTTCGTACAACATCACCGGATGCCGCAGCACATGATCGCCCAGATCCATACCGAAAATACTCGGTGTGGCTTTACCAAACGTGGCCTCATGTATGCCCATGCTAAAGCAGCCGAGCCGGCCAATGACCATGGCCAATAGCAAAGGAAATACAAAGAGATCACCACTCTTCCTTTTTTCGCCGATACAGTATTTAACGAACTCAACAGCAAACAAACCACCCAATAAACCACCGGCAATACTTTTGTTAGAAAAGATGTACAACCATATCGATTTGGCCTGCAGCAACTGATCAATATCCTCGAGCGCCCCAACAATTCGACTTCCGGCTAAGGCACCCAAAATGGCAGCGATCAATACAATGAGTCGGTTTTGTGCAGGCAAGACATCGCCTTGTTTTTTGCGCAAGTACAGGTAAAAACGAAATCCGACAAACATACCCAGCATTTCAGCAAGGGTATGCCATAAAATCCGGTGTTCGCCGATGGAAATACTGTAAGGGAAATTGGGCATAAGCGCTTACAAACGGATATCAATATTTTCGGTAATATCGAGTGGTACCTTGATATAAACACCTTGTTTGCCAATTTTTGCTGAGCCCTGCAAGGTCAGCTTCACCTGACGCGAAAACATATTGGCAAATGCAAATCCCAACACTTTAATAGGATCGAAGTGTGCCACAACCGGAAAGGTAAACAAAGCGTTTTTCGGAATCTGTGTTTTAGTCGGTTGATCGGCGAGTGCAATGAATTTATCGTTGAGGTAAACTTGGAGATTTGTTTCCTTTACATCAAGGCCAAACGAATTTGGGTTGAAATAATCAAGAGCAATCAATAGTTCGGCGTTGCTGATGTTTAGGGTTTGCAGCGAGGTTTTACTGATGCCTTTATATTCCAGTTCCTTCACTTGACGGCAACCGGCACTTTGCAACATGACGACAATAATGACCGAAACAATAAAACGCAATAGACTTTTATACATATCAGTGATTTATTTAAAATATTCAAATACGCGATGGGTCAGTTTATTATCCGAATTGGTCGGGTCGAGTAGCAATGATTCTTTCCAATAGGGATTTCTGATCTCTTCATCGTAATTGGAATGCAGCAAAAACATTTGCGAACCCACCATACCCGGTTGAAAAAACAAAAAGCTAATATTGCTTTTATTGCCGATAAATTTATAAAACCATACCTCATAGGGTAAAGCATCCTTTTCGCTCGGTACTCGTTCGATCTTTTGCGGTTCTCCGTACTGGATATAGATTCTGCCCCGGTCGGTTTCATAACCCGGTTGCGCAGCAGAGCCGTATTGTTTGGCCACATAATTTAATTTCTCAACATATTTTTTCCACTCCTCTTCAGGAGCAGATGCATTGCGGTTGTACCAGAAATTATAAAAGAACTGGCGCAGAAATTTCATGTCGTCAAGATCAGTAATATCCCTGATCACTTTGAGTTCTATACCGATAGCAATGGGGCGAAGTGAATTTATGTTTCGTTTGAGTGTCTCGATATCGTATTTGGCTACAAAAGTTTTTTCGAGATCAACAATATTGCCCTTGATATTGGTTTCTAATTCATAATATTCATCAATGATTTTTTCACCGGGCAAACGCAGTAGCTGGAAGCCGGTTTTTTTCAGATCAAGCACTTTGCTCGAATCATTCATCAGGTTGATGATCAGGTCGAAATTCCCGGAGGCCAGTCGAACATCCTGTAGCAGGAAGCTGTCGCGGTACACCAGGTGATGCAGGGAGTCGAGCAGGATCTTTTTTGCGTAAAGAGGTTTGAGTTTATACTGGATATTGGTTTTTTTCTTGATCTCCAGATACAAAAATGATGAAGGTTTAAGTTGTTGTGTGCCGGATAGGCTGAACTGATAATAGATCCGGTTGGCATCGGTATCAAAGAAAGGATATTCCATTTTTTCGACACCGGTCGCCGACATTTTATTTGATATAATGACTTCATTAATCGTATCTCTGTTTGCCGGAAGAGACGCTGTTGTTTGGGCAAAGGCTTGCTTAAACATGCCCAGGGTCCAAAGAAATACAATCATGATTTTTATATACATTTGGTAAAATTACTATGAGCAAATCAGAAATTACCTTACTGGATAGTGAATATTTTCCTTGTATTGCGTGGTACCGTGTCTTTTTACAAGCTGCGTCAGTGTGTATTGAACAATACGAACATTACGAGCGCACTACTTTTCGCAATCGCTGCGAAGTGAGTGGTCCTAACGGCAAGATCGTATTGAGTGTTCCCCTTGAACGTGGTCGCAACCAGCGAACAGTAATGAAAGATATCAGGGTGTGCAACCGCGAAAAATGGCAAAGCCTGCATTGGAAGACGCTGTGCGCGAGTTACCGCCGTGCACCCTATTTCGAATATTATGAAGAACATTTTATCCGTTTTTTTGAAACCCCTTTTACCTTTCTTCTCGATGTCAACCACGAGAGTCTGGCTTTGCTACAAACCTTACTCAAAACCGACAAGCAGCATGCCTTGACAACAAGCTACACAAAACAGCCTGACGAAACAGTGGATTGGCGTCAACGATTTACGCCTTTATCCCGGGTAGAAGATCTGCCGGCTTATATGCAGAATTTTGAAGAAAGACATGGGTTTTTGAGCAACCTGAGTATGCTCGATATGCTATTCAGTTGTGGTCACCGGGCAACAACATTGCTGCAGCAAAGCGCAGTGTCATAGTGCGGTATCTGCCTTCAAACATCAGAAAAAATGGTGTGGACCGGTTGCGGGGTTTGTCGTTACTGCAAACCTTTGACAGCACACGACTGCATTGAAAATTCTTTCCAAAAAAAAATAAAATACATCTTTACATTTGTAAAAATTTTTTTCGAGAAGGCAATGAGCAATACATACACTGATCTGGTAAATCAAACCTTTGATTTTCCGCAGGATGGATTTTTGGTCAAAGACAATTACCTGCAATTTAATGGCGTAGACTTAAAGAAGCTGATCGACAAATACGGCACGCCTTTCAAACTGACCTTTCTACCCAAGATCGGCATGCAGGTAGCCAAGGCTAAAAAGATGTTTAATGATGCCATACGCAAGCAGAAGTATGACGGGCAATATTTTTATTGTTATTGTACCAAAAGTTCGCATTTCAGTTTCATTGTAGAAGAAACCATGAAGCAGAACGTACATCTTGAAACTTCATTTGCCTATGATATCGAGATCATCCGCAATTTGTATCAACGAAAAAAAATTTCAAAAGATACTTTTGTGATTTGTAATGGGTTTAAAACCAAAGCCTATACCCGCAACATAGCACAACTGATCAATGCCGGTTTTACAAATGTGATACCGGTGCTCGACAATAAACTGGAATTTGAAGATTACAAAAGATCGATCCGTACAAAGAATCCGGTGAAGATCGGTATCAGAATTGCAGCCGAAGAGGAACCGACTTTTGATTTTTATACTTCCAGACTGGGAATACGCAACCGTGATGTACTGGAGTTTTATGTAGATAAGCTGAAAGGCAATGATCGTTTTCAGCTCAAGATGCTTCATTTCTTTATGAATAAAGGCATTAAAGATGATATTTATTATTGGAGCGAACTGAATAAAGTGTTGAATTTGTACTGTCAGTTAAAAAAGATCGCGCCGGAACTTGATAGTCTGAATATTGGTGGAGGCTTCCCCATCAAACATTCCTTGGGTTTTGAATACGACTACAATTATATGGCGAATGAAATTGTTAGTACGATCAAGAAAGTGTGCAAAAAAAACAAGGTACCCGTTCCGAATATATATACCGAGTTTGGCTCGTTTACTGTTGGCGAATCGGGTGCTGTGATTTACAGTGTGCTGCACGAAAAAATGCAGAACGATCGGGAAATCTGGTATATGATCGACAGTTCATTTATCACAACCTTACCCGACACCTGGGGCATTGGCGAAAAATTTTTGATGCTGCCGGTCAATAAATGGCAAAACGAATATCAGGAAGTGCATTTAGGCGGGCTTACTTGCGACAGTCACGATTTTTATACATCTGAAGAACATATCAATGCGGTTTTTTTACCCAAGAGCGATACCCCGAATGAAGATCCCAAAGCTAAGCCCGAGCCTTTGTATATCGGCTTTTTCCATACCGGCGCCTATCAGGATCAACTCAGCGGATATGGTGGTATCAAACATTGTATGATACCTTCGCCTAAACATGTGGTGGTGGAATATGATAAAAATGGCAAGCTGGTCGACTGGCTGTACGCTAAGGAACAGAGTTTTCAGAGTATGCTGAAGATATTGGGGTATAAGTAAGGTTTCTGCGTAAAAAGTAATGCCGTCAGGAGATCGCTTCGTTCCTCGCGATGACGGGTTGTTCCTTGTGATGACGGGTGATTCCTCAGGATGAGGTGAGCAACAATCCTTACGACTCAATTGATCTTTACTTCTTTGATCTCGAGTAAGTTCAAACTATTGGTCTTCCAGTTGCTTACCCGTTTGTGCAGAAAGTGCATGACCTCATCATAAAACAAAGGCACACAGGGCGCTTCGTCAATGATGATTTGATCCATTTGCTGAAAGAGTCTGATCTTTATGGAATCATTGGCTTCGGTCAGACTTTGCTCGTATAGCTTGTCGTAGGTTTCGTTTTTGAATCGTGTATAATTCGGCGGGGCTGTATTTTTACCATAAAACATGGTGAGATAACTATCGGCATCAGGATAATCGGCAATCCAGGTGGCCCAAAAAAACGGTGCACTCGAATTGCTCATTTGTTCACGCAAGAGAGCCGGTTGAAAAATTTCAATTTTTATCTCAAGCCCTAGGTTACTCAACTGTGAAGCAATGAAATTGCAACGATCAGCGTAATTGTCATTCGACATGAGGGTCACAACGGGTTTGGTCCCGGTTTCGGCAATTACCTCTTCGATGAGTTTTTTCGCACGGTCAGGCTGATAGCTGAATCCCCTCACCATAGAGCTATCGTAACCTTGCAGGCTGATCGGAATCATACCCGCTTCGGCAGCCATTCCAATATTGTTTCGTAAATAGGTCACCAGTTTTTTCCGGTCGAAACCAAAATTAATGGCTTGTCTTATTTTCTTGTTGAGCAAAAGTTTTTCCGGATTTTTATTTTCATCCAGCAGAAATCCGAGATATTCAACATTCAAATAGGCATGTTTTTGTAGAAAAATCTTACCGGCATATTCGTCTTTAAGTTTGCCCTGTTTGCTCAATACCTGATCTTTAAAACTTGCGTCAATGCCATTCATGAAATCGATATCACCTTGCATGAATAAGAGAAACTCGGTGGCTTTGCTGTCGACTTGTGTCACTTTAATGCCATCAATATAAGGAAGCTGATTTCCTGCACTGTCTTTTTCCCAATAATGTTCGTTTTTTCGATAGGTCACGACAACGCCTTCCTCCCAGTCCTGCATCCTGAAAGCACCGGTACCACAGGGATGCGAGCGAAAATCTTTTCCCCATTTATCGACCACTTCATGGGGTACCACCGAGCAATATTGCATACTTAAAATACCCAGCATCGGGTTGAACGGTTTGCACAGTTTAAGTTGAAAGGTAGTATCGTCGATGGCAGTAAAAGCTTGAGTAGTATCTATCCGGTCGTTGAAGATCCATGCACCCGGTGAGGCTGTTTGCGGATCAATGATGCGGTTGAAACTGTATACCACATCTGCAGCGATCATTTTTCTTCCTTTGCCATTTTCGAATACTTCATTGTCCTGAAAATAGACATCGTTGCGGAGGATGAAGGTATAGGTCAGTCGGTCGTCGGATATTGTCCATGATTTGGCAAGGGACGGAATCACTTCCATGTTTTCGTTATACTCGATGAGGCGGTTATAGGTGATATGCACATGCCACATGATATTTTGATTTTTGGCAAACGCAGGGTCGAGCGATTCTACATTCTGTACCTGATTGAAACGGAATATTTTTTTATCGGATTTTTTTTCACCGCAGGCAAACAGGAATAGAGTAATAGCAAAAAGACCGAAATGGAATATGCGGCGTGAACAAATCATGTTGCGTTAAAAGTAGAAAAAGAAAAACGGATTCAGTAAAATTTTTTCCTGAAGCTGATCGAAATTTATTCCTTCACCACTTTCCTCACAAAACTATTCCTCGCATCCCTAACCTGTATCAAATAATTCCCCGCTGCCAATGCCGATAAATCAAGTACATAATTTTTTCCTGAAATATTTTTCTCCGACAGCAGCGTTTGACCCATCATATTCAATACGTTAATTTCTGCGTTTTGTAAACTCGTTGGCGATTGCAGCTGCAGTTGATCATGAACAGGATTTGGATAGAGTTCGATATGCGCTGACAAATCAACATCATTGATCCCAATTCCAATTACGGTGTAACAAGCCGAAGTATCGGTACATCCGTTTTCTGTTACCACCACAGCATAATCTCCGTTAGCGGTAGCGGTAAATGTTTGATTGATTTCACCGATAATTTCCTGATAAGGGTTGCAGCTAAGCCATTGGTAGGTGGCGCCTGTGGCGTTGGCAGAGAGGTTGGCAGCACTTTGTGTAAGCGTACTATTAACAGTATTGATTGTCAGATTCAAGGTAACCAAACTATCGCAGCCATTCATATTTACCAAGGTATCATAATAAGTTCCGCTATTGGTAAGGGTCTGTCCATTGAAGAAGAAGGAATTGCAAGCGGATTGGTTGATGGTATCTGCTGTTGCTTGATTGATCGTGAGATTCAAGGTAACCAAACTATCACATCCATTCATATTTACCAAAGTGTCATAATATGTACCGCTGTTGGTGAGTGTTTGACCATTGAAGATATAGGAATTGCATGCTGTTTGATTTACTGTATCTGTTGTTGATTGATAAATTGTTAGATTTAGAGTTATTATACTATCACATCCATTTATATTTATTAAAGTATCATAGTACGTGCCACTATTTGTGAGTGTTTGCCCATTGAAGATATAGGAGTTGCACACAGTTTGATTGAATGTATCAGCGTTGGGCAGATTGATCGTAAGATTGAGTGTGATTAAACTATCGCATCCATTCATATTTACCAAAGTGTCATAATATGTACCGCTGTTGGTGAGTGTTTGACCATTGAAGAAATAGGAATTGCAAGCGGATTGGTTGATGGTATCTGCATTTTGATTTATTGAAAGATGAAGTGTAATCAAACTATCGCATCCATTCATGTTTACCAACGTGTCATAATATGTACCGCTGTTGGTGATGGTTTGTCCATTGAAGAAGAAAGAATTGCAGGCGGATTGGTTGATGGTATCTGCTGTTGCTTGATTGATTGTGAGATTCAATGTAACCAAACTATCGCATCCATTCATGTTTACCAACGTGTCATAATAAGTTCCGCTGTTGGTAAGGGTCTGCCCATTGAAGAAGTAGGAATTGCATGCTGTTTGGTTTGTCGTCACAGTATCAGGTTGATTGATTGAAAGATTTAATGTGATTAAACTATCGCATCCATTCATATTTACCAAAGTGTCATAATATGTACCGCTGTTGGTGAGTGTTTGACCATTGAAGA
>CAZFKA010000018.1:0-26385 GCA_964519155.1 uncultured Bifidobacterium sp.
TTGGGTAAGGATGAATTGGATAAACTGGCGAAAATGTTTAACAAGCAAAATATCTAAGTGGTACAGGAAGGCATTCTGAACAATATTAATCTTCATTTTACCAACGAACCGGCGCGGCATAAGTTACTCGATATCGTCGGCGATCTTACCCTTGTGGGCTATCCGATCAAAGCCAATATTATTGCTTATCGGCCGGGCCATAAAACCAATATTGCTTTTGCAAAAAAAATCAAGGAGTATATCAAGAAAAATAAAAACATGTTGGATGTGCCGGTATACGATCCATCCTTACCTGCCATTTACGATATCAATTATATATCAAAACTGTTACCGCACCGATATCCCTTTTTATTGGTCGATAAAATCATTGAATTGAGCGATAACCATATCGTAGGAATCAAAAATGTAACGTTCAATGAGCCTTGTTTTACCGGACATTTCCCCGACAATCCGGTATTTCCGGGCGTATTACAACTCGAAGCCCTTGCACAGACCGGTGGCGTATTGGTGCTCAATAACCAAGGCGGTCCTGATAAAAAATTTGATACATATTTTTTAAAGATCGACAACGCACGTTTCAAACAAAAAGTAATGCCCGGTGATACGCTCGTTATGAAAATGGAACTCACACAACCCATTCGTCGGGGTATTTGCGAAATGAAAGGCAGGGCTTATGTGGGCAATAAAATTGTTTGTGAAGCCGACCTTATGGCACAGATCGTACCCAGAAGCTAAATTGTATTACTGCGGCATGGCATTTTGTACCCAGCAGTACAGGGTTTTGATATCATCATCGCTTAGTTTCGCAGCCCCCTGAGGCATGGCCGTATACCCGCTCAAATGTCGTACACTGCCGATAAAGGCATCATGGCCTGCGGCTGATTTTGCGCCGGCATAAGTGCTCATGTCATAACCTTCAGCCTTTGTAGCGGTATTATGACATCCACTTGTTGCACAATGGGTATCCAAAATGGTTTTTACAGTTCCGGTATATAAAGGCGCAGTTCCGGTACAATCAATCGGGTCGCCGGTTTCCTTTTTTTTACAGGCAAGTGAAAGGATGGTCAGCAGAAAAGCAAGAGAAACTAATTTCATCAAATAAATGTTTTTATGATGATAAAGATACATTTAAAATAAAGGCATATCACTGTCGACAGGTAAAATCGCTTGATGTGCGATTAAGCAGAGATTTTTATCGTTCACCCCGCTAAAAAAATAATTATCTTAGCAAAAAATAATCTATGCGTATTGTATTCAGCTGTTTGATTTTCCTGTTTTGTGTTTCCTGCTCCACCAAAAAGGTGACTGAATTTCGCATCACCAACGAAAACAATTATCCAATCAACGTTAAGGTGAGTACGGGCAATGTGACGCAAACTTTTTCCGGAATCAAGCCTGCAGAGCAATTTACCGGAATCTATGATTGGACCCTGCTGGAAAAAAAAGACGGCGAATGGTTATTCAGCATCGAGAATGCACAAACGGGGGGTGCCGTTGACTTTCACCATGGATATTACAGCAATGGTGAATTATATAATTATGTGACCCTCATCAGCAAAGGCGATCAGTTAAAAGTGCAGGTAACCGAATAATTTTTTTTTGTTAGAGCACTGACGCGTAGGGCTTTTACAGGTGAGAAATTTTTCTGCCACGGGTTATGCAGGAGGCAACAGAATGCATTACATTTGTTTTTCAAAAAAACTGAAAAAATATTATGGGCCTGAATAAAGTAGTTGGCAATGCCGATGAAGCGGTAAAAGATATACAAGATGGAATGACCATCATGCTGGGCGGATTTGGCTTATGCGGTATTCCGGAAAATTGCATCGCTGCGCTGGTCAGAAAAGGCGTAAAAAATTTGACCTGTATTTCCAATAACGCAGGTGTCGACGATTTTGGTATCGGATTGATGTTGCAGCAAAAACAAGTAAAGAAAATGATCTCCTCTTATGTGGGTGAAAATGCAGAGTTTGAACGACAGTTGCTTAGCGGTGAACTTGAAGTAGAACTCATACCGCAGGGTACGCTGGCCACAAGATGTATGGCTACCGGTTATGGTATGCCGGTGATCTATACGCCGGCCGGGGTAGGTACTGAAGTTGCTGAAGGGAAAGAAACCCGTTCTTTTACCATGTATGGCGAAGAAAAGGAATATCTGATGGAACGAGCGTTTGAATCTGATTATGCCATTGTAAAAGCCTGGAAAGGCGATCGGCAGGGGAATCTGATCTATCGCGAAACCGCAAGAAATTTTAATCCAATGATGGCGATGGCCGGACGTATCACGATCGCCGAGGTAGAGATACTGGTGGAAACAGGAGAATTAGACCCAGATAGTATTCATACACCCGGTATTTTTGTACATAAGATATTCCAGGGTACACAATACGAAAAGCGAATAGAGCAACGGACCGTGAGTAAAAAATAGGTGCAGCTATGATCTGGTTCTCAGCGTTGAACAAAAAGCAATAAACCCTAAAAGGAATTTCTTTTCTGAGGAAAATAATTGGCTACACTAAAAGGTATTGAAATTGCAAATTCAGGCCTTGGCAGGGTACTGCATATTGCCACAGAAACCTACTGGATGTGAAAATAAACCGTGTCGCGTGTGGTTTTGCCCGAATAATCTAATGCGGCAATTTCAAGCCGACAGAAGGTAGGATTTGCACCCGAAAAGATCAGCATTTTTTCGTTAAAAGTGTAACCGGCTTTAGAATCAACATCCGGATTTTTTTGCAACATTGTGGTAATAAACACGCTATCAATATTATCTAACTCGTCTACTTTGATACTCAACGTTGACAATTTACCAGCAAAATCTTTTGTTTGTAAATCAGTCACCGTCCCTACAATATGAATATCATCACCGTAATTATAGGTATCGTTTTTAACGGGTACACTGACATTGATTATAGGCGCTGAAGTATCTTTCTTGGAATCGTAAAAATATTTACTGTTGTTTGATCTTCTGCACGAAGTCGACACCACCGCCGCGATCACCACGACCAACACCAGGATTTTAGTAAAAAAATTCATTCAAATTATTTTAGAATCTCAAATATAATCAAAAACTGAGTAATGCAAACAATGTTCATTAAAAATACATCGCTTTTTTTATGTTTCCTTCTGCAAATCCTTAAGTTTGTAGTGGCTATTTTTTTGAAAAGTTCACCTACTCAATAACCTACATGACAACGCAGGAACTCTACTATCGGCTGGCGTTATGCCGTGTCAACGGTATCGGCCCCATAAAATCGAAAAAGCTCATTGGTTTCTTCGGCTCGGCCAAGGAAATATTCGCTCACAAGCAACGTGCTCTGCGAAAATCCGGGCTTTGCACCGATATTGATGCCGCTGCCATATCTACCTTCAACGATTTTGGTTCAATAGACCAGGAACTACAGTATTGCGACAAAAACGGCATTCGCATTCTCGACTACGACGACGAGTTTTACCCTCAACGATTAAAAGCCTGTGTCGACAGCCCCTTATTGCTCTTTTTTAAAGGACAGGCAGACATCAATCCGCCCCGTATCCTTTCCGTGATCGGTACAAGGAGCTTTTCTGACTATGGGCGTAAAATCTGTGAAGAACTCATTGAGCAACTCAAACCTTTTGGGGTATTGGTGGTAAGCGGTTTGGCTTACGGCATTGATGTGATTGCCCATAAAGCCTGTCTGAAAAACAATATGGCTACCGTAGGCGTTTTGGCCCATGGACTGCACACGGTCTATCCTTATGCCCATAAAACGATCGCTGCAGATATGTTGCAGCAAGGTGGATTGTTGAGCGAATATTTTTCGAAAAGTAAACCCGATCGGGGAAATTTTCCCAGCCGGAACCGTATCGTTGCCGGTATGGCGGACGCCACGGTTGTGATTGAAACGGATATTCGGGGTGGATCGATGATTACTGCCGACCTCGCTTTTTCGTACAACCGTGACGTATTTTGTTTTCCCGGACGAAGTATTGATCCCAAAAGTGCCGGTTGTAACCTGCTCATAAAAAAGCTACGCGCACAACTGGTTACTTCAGCTGAGGATATTGCCATGGAACTCGGGTGGAAGCAGATCACGCGACCAAAGCCTGTACAAAAGGAACTTTTTATGGAATTAAATTCCGAAGAACAACATATCGTGGCTGCTTTACGCGAGAAAGCCACGATGCATGTTGATGAACTGCTCTCGCTTACCGGTCTCAATAGTTCGCAAATCGCAATGGGACTGCTCAATCTCGAAATGAAAGATCTGGTACGCGTGGTACCGGGTAAAATGATCAGTTTGTGTTAGCAGGCCTTAGCAAAAAAAAGTGATCGAGGGAGTAACAGCCATTACTCTTCAATGTCTTCCTTCGTTTTCTTCAACATATTTTTGCTGATGCCTTTTTGTAATTTGTTTTTGGTGTTTTCGGCGTAGCCCCTTCGCTGATTCAATATGTCGATACACATATATAAAGCCTCAACAAACGATGAATTGTCGGCTTTGTTTTTGCCGGCAATGTCAAAAGCTGTGCCATGATCGGGCGAAGTGCGTACAACGGGCAGCCCTGCCGTATAATTCACCCCTAGTCCTTTGTCGAAACTTTTAAACGGAATCAGACCCTGGTCATGATACATGGCCAGTACACAATCAAATTGTTTGTCGTGCTGACGCGCAAAGAAACTGTCTGCTGCGTAAGGACCATAAACAAGTATTCCTTCACCTTTGAGCTTTTCAATGGCGGGCAAAATCACATTTTGCTCTTCATTTCCCACCAAACCATTATCGCTGGCATGCGGGTTAAGCGACAAAACGGCTATTTTTGGCTTATCGGCACCAAAATCTTTAATCAGGCTTTCATTGATGATCCTTGTTTTCGACACGATATTGTCGATCGTAATATATTTCGATACCTCGGCGATCGGTACGTGCTCGGTTAGCAATGACACCTTCAGTTCTTCGCTACACAACATCATGGCCACATCTTTCGCGCCAAATTTATCTTTCAGAAAGGGGGTATGACCGGTATAGTTAAAATCGTTGGTCTGAGCATTCTTTTTGTGGATGGGATTCGTGATCAGCCCGTCAAGTTCCCCGTCCTTGAGGCACTGGGTTGCAACCATTAAGGAACGCACGGCATATTTACCACCCGTTTCTGTTAATTGACCGGGGGTCATCGCTACTTCTTCGTCCCAGCAATTAAATACATTGATCACCTTGGGTTGTAAGGCATTGATATCCTTGGTGCCGGAATATTTTATATTTTGCACACCTAAAATATTTTTATAAAAATTTATAACTTTATGGCAACCAAACACGACCGGAGTGCATATTTCCAGCAAACGATGCTCGCTAAGCGATTTTAAGATCAATTCGATACCGATTCCATTGATGTCGCCCGTGGTAATGCCGATTTTGGGTTTAAAAGCTGTTGTACTCATTTTTTATCACTAGGCGACAAATATAGCGAATAAAAAACCTCAATTCCTAAATCGATACTTCCTTTACCTCGATCGGACGTCCATAAAAAGCATTAATGGTACTGTCAAAATGCGGACTGAAGCGGCTGACATAAAACTCATTTTCTGCCTGTCGGCTGCTCGCCAGTAAGTTTTTTTCACGCAGATAGTCTTTGAGCGCTTCTGCCAACGGTGTTGCATTATCGAGTATCATTTTTTTGCCTTCAAAAAAGCGATCAACCTGTTCTTTGATCAGTGGATAATGGGTGCAGGCAAGCAAAATTGCCTCATCGTCTGCAAAACGCGCATCACTCAGGTATTCGTTCAGCACTTTCGTCATTGCCTTGGACTCCTGTTGGCCTGATTCAATCATCGGGGCAAGCAGGGGGGTCGCCTTTTGGTATATTTGTACCGGTTCACCATATTCGGCAAAGATGCCCGGATAAATATTGCTTTCCACCGTTGCCCGCGTACCGATGATACCTAATCGGGTGATTTTTTTCGCTAAAACAGCCCGAATAACCGGTCTGATAACCCCCATGATCTCAATTTGTTGCCAATATTCACGACGAAGTATGCCGGCTGCTACTGAAGAAGCCGAATTACAAGCAATCACTATTAATTTCACCTGCTTGCTCAGCAGAAATTCAACAATTTTGCGACAATAAGTCACAATCTCTTCAGCAGATTTATCTCCATAGGGCATATGGGCCGTATCGCCGAAATAAATGAGTTGTTCGTCGGGTAAAAGTTCACCCAATGTTCTGGCAACCGTTAATCCGCCAATACCGGAATCAAAAATGCCGATGGGTTGCGATTTCTTCATGTAAAAAATCAGCCGCTTGGGTCCGAACAGCAAATATAGTCGGTTCAGAATTGCGGTTTTTGAAAATTTTTAAGACCAAAATAAAAAAAACAGTACCTTCGCAATTCGATAACAATTTGTTGAAGCTGCAGGTCAGGGGAGCAGCTTGATAGAAATTTATGCAATGATCAATTTAAAAAAACACAATGGACCCAATTATTCTAACTGTTATAGCAGCAGTGGCTGCCCTACTCATTGGCTTATTCATCGGAAAAGTCATTTTTAACAAAAACACCCAAAAACTAGTAGAAGAAGCACAAGCAAATGCCGACCGTTTATTGAAAGATGCCCAAAGCCAGGCTGAAACCATCCGGGAAAAGAAAATACTGGAGGCGAAAGAGCATTTTTTGCAATTAAAGTCGGAACACGAAAAGACGGTTTTGCAACGCAATCAAAAGATCAGTGATGGCGAAAACCGGATCAAACAGAAAGAGAAGGAATTGAACGACAAATCGCAGCTTGCCCAAAAACAAATACAAGACTATGAGTTGAAAAAGTCGACCCTCGATCGGCAGCTTGAAGTGGTGAGCAAGAAGCAAGAAGACTTGAACAAGCAGCACGACGAACATATTAAGCGACTGGAAAAAGTGTCGAACCTGAAAGCAGAAGATGCTAAGGCCGAGCTGATAGAAGCTATTCGCAACGAAGCTAAAACAGATGCCATGGCCCATGTACAGGAAATCATGGAAGAGGCCAAACTCAAAGCGAATAAGGAAGCCAAAAAAATCATTATTCAAACCATACAGCGCACTGCGGCTGAAACAGCCATTGAAAACTCAATTACTGTTTTTAACCTGGAAAGCGATGATATCAAAGGGCAGATCATCGGTCGGGAAGGCCGAAATATCAGGGCCCTCGAAGCGGCTACCGGTGTAGATCTGGTGGTAGATGATACCCCCGAAGCCATCATCCTTAGCAGTTTCGATCCGCTTCGTCGTGAAATTGCCCGTCTGTCGCTGCAACGATTGGTACAAGATGGTCGTATGCACCCCGCACGGATCGAAGAGGTGGTGGAAAAAACAAAAAAGCAGATCGAAGAACAGGTGATGGAAATTGGTGAACGTACGGTGATTGAACTGGGGGTACATGGTTTACACAAAGAACTGATCAGAATGGTAGGTCGGATGCGTTTCCGTTCTTCGTACGGGCAAAATTTGCTCATGCACTCACGTGAAACCGCGAATTTGTGTGGCATTATGGCGGCCGAATTGGGTCTCAATCCGAAATTGGCCAAACGTGCGGGCCTCTTACACGATATCGGTAAAGTACCTGATGAAGAAACCGAATTGTCACACGCCTTATTGGGAGCCAAACTGGCTGAAAAGTACGGAGAACATCCCTCAGTGGTGAATGCGATTGGTGCGCACCACGATGAGATGGAAATGAAATATATTCTCGCGCCCATCATTCAGGCTTGCGATGCCATGAGTGGCGCGCGCCCCGGTGCCCGTCGAGAGATTATGCAAAGTTATCTCGAAAGGATCAAAGATCTGGAAACGCTGGCCATGTCTTATACCGGTGTGGAAAAGGCTTATGCCATACAGGCGGGTCGCGAATTGCGTGTGATCGTGGAAGCCGATAAAGTCAGCGATGGTGAAAGCGATAAATTGTCGTTTGAAATCGCCGACAAGATTCAAAAAGAGATGCAATATCCCGGGCAGATCAAGGTGACGGTTATTCGTGAAAAAAGAGCCGTAAATGTGGCTCGCTAAAACCTCGTTTCACCGACAAATAAAAGCGAATTTCCGCTATTTTTACCGCTTATCCTGCTTTTAAACCGCAAAATTGTTGATTTAGTAACATTATGAGAAAAATTGAAAATTTTTTTTAGATTAAGATTAACAGAATAAGTATCTTTAACATATATTTACAAGCCAATTTAATTTTTTAAAAATGATGAAGACATTACGATTATTAGCCTCACTTATCCTTGTATTGATTTGCAGCAACAGTTTTGGGCAATCCATCAACGGTGAGATCTATGGTAAGGTTGTAGATGAGAAAAAACAACCCGTTGATTTTGCCAGTGTACAGGCTTTTGAAGGGGGGATCCTCAAAGGAGGGGCAAAAACGGATCTGAATGGTAACTATTCGATCAAACCGCTGGCGCCGGGTACTTATGAAATCAGGGTATCGTATCTGGGGATGGCCGAGCAGCGTATCAGCGGTATTCCTTTATCGAACGATGGTCAAAAGAAAGTGGACGTGACCATGGAGAAGAAAAAGCAGGTTGGTCTCGATACAAATAAGAAAATCATCATCGTTGAAAAGCGCTATGTTCAGCCGTTGATCAGTGATGAACCCAATAAAAGCGTGATCACTAAAGAACAAATGAAACGTGCGCCAACTATTGCCACGGGTGACTTTGCTGCAATGAGTGGTGGTACCTATCAACGAAAATCGGGTGATGCGGGTATCAGTATCGGAGGCGATCGTACTTCAGGTACGCAATATATTATCGATGGTATGCGGGTAAGAGGAGGGAATGTCAATTTCCCGCCAACAGCGATCGACCAATTGGAATTGATGAGTAATGGGATGAGCGCAAAATATGGTAATGCCACGGGGGGTGTTGTGGGTATTACAACCCGGGGGATACAGAAAAATACCTCAGGAAGCTTGCAAGCACAACATTCTGTGGAGGGATATAATAATAATCTCGTCTCTTTCGATCTGTCAGGACCTTTGTTGAGTAAAATGAGAGACGGAAGAAAGGTTCCTATAATAGGATATGTATTGAACGCTTCGGGTACCTATGATAAAGACAATAATCCGTATATATATAAATACTATCGTCTGAAACCGTCAAAGCTGCAACAATTGCAAGAAACACCGCTTGTTCCGAATCCAAATGGTACCGGAAACTTTGTATCGGCACAGGAGCAAGTGACAATGGCGGATTTTGAAAAAATCAAAGCACGCGAACAAGGTGAAACCTATGGTCTTAACTATTTAGGTAAATTAGATTTTCAGGCTACAGATAATATCAACGTAACGTTAGGAACCTACTTCTCTTACAACTATGGTAGAGGCTACTCGTTTACCAACTCATTATTTGCACCGGAAGCCAATTCTATTTCAAAAAACTATTCAGCACGCGGATTCCTGCGTTTGACCCAAAGATTAGGGAAAACGGCTAGTCAGGAAAAAGAAGGCGCAAAGAAATCAGCGATACAAAATGCGTTCTATTCTATTCAGTTTACCTATCAAAAGGACTATTCTGATGGTGGCAACCCCGATCATAAGCGAAATACCTTCGATTATGGTTATGTAGGTGTTTTTACCACCCATAGAACCCCCGTATATATTTTAGATACAGCGAAAGGAGGGTATTTTGGTATCAAATATGCCGGAGACAGAAGCGATTCAGTAACATTTTATGGCGGTGGTATTAATCCACTATTGGAAAACTATACCAAACAGATTTATGCAGACCCTCGTTTTGAAGTACCTAACTTAGGTCAACTGCAAGCGTATGGCGGTCTCCGTAATGGCGACGGTCCCCGTTCAGCATACAGTCTTTGGACAGGCGTCGGTGCACAAATTTCCAACTATACATATAGTGACGCCGATCAGATCTCTTTGAATCTGGACGCGTCATTGGATATCTACCAGGGTATGAAAAATACCAAGCGGCAAGATCCGATCAAACACAATATCCAATTCGGTTTAGGATACGATCAGCGTACCAGCCGCGGTTACTCACTGGCTGCAGGTGGTTTATGGACCCTGATGCGTTTGTTGACCAACCGGCATATCCAAAATCTTGATCTCAACGATCCCAGGTTCTGGGTAGATGGTGTAGACCAAACCCAGGGAGTATTGAATGGTACCGTTCCTTTTTCTCCTTTCGATACCATAAAATATAATCGCTTGTATGTAGCGTCTGATCAAGCGCGTTTCGACAAAGAGTTACGGAAGAAATTGTATGGTGAAGGTGCCGATGTTAGTTATCGTCAACTGATTGACATCGATCGCTACGATCCTAAAACGTTTTCTTTAGAAATGTTTTCACCTGATGATCTCTTTAATCGCGGAAACGATTACGTAAGTTATTTCGGATACGATTATTTGGGTAAAAAAGTAAAAAGTCAACCGAGCTTTAACGACTTCTGGACCAAGAAAGACGAAAGAGGAGACAATGCTCGTCCAATTGGAGCTTTCCGTCCGATTTATTTATTTGGATATATTTTAGACAAGTTCAGTTATAAAGACCTTAGCTTCAATATTGGTTTGCGTGTTGACCGTTATGATGCGAACCAAAAAGTGCTGAAAGATCCGTATTCATTATATGGTGTTCGTAAAGCCGGTGATTTGAAGGCAGGCACATATATTACAGCGGAAAATGGAAATGCACCCTTGCCAACTTCCTTTGACGCAGAGTATGTGCCGTATATCGATAATAACCAAGCCTCAAAACCAACTATCGTTGGATACCGAAAAGGAGACGTGTGGTACGATCCTTATGGCAAAGAAATCGCTGATCCGACTGTATTATCCGGATTATATGGTGGAGGTTTACCGATTCAACCTTGGTTGATCAATAAAAATGACAGTATCAAAGGATCTGCATTTAACCCGAACAATTCATTCGAAGATTTTAAGCCTCAGGTTACCCTATCACCCCGTATCCAGTTTTTATTCCCGATTTCGCAAAGTTCTTCCTTTTATGGCAACTACGATGTGATCACACAAACACCAAGTTCGAACAACTTTGTAACGCCCGACGACTATTACTTCCTGGCTGAGCGACAAGCGACGATCAACAATGCGAATCTGAAAATGGAGAAAGCGATCAACTATACCTTGGGTTATCAACAAAAGATCGCCAAAAATGCAGCAATCACTTTGGAAGCGTATTATCGTGAAAGAAGAAACCAAATTCAAATTCAGAACTTTATTTTGGCTTACCCGATTCAATATACTTCGTATGGTAACCGCGACTTCTCCTCCACAAAAGGGCTGAAATTAAATCTTGATTACCGAAGAAATGGACCATTGAGAATGCAACTGAGTTATACCCTCCAGTTTGCTGAAGGTACAGGGTCAAATACCAATTCACAGTCTTCCTTGCTGGCAACCGGACAACCTAATCTGCGTAATGTATTCCCACTCGATTTCGATTCACGTCATATCCTGAATTACACAATCGATTACCGTTTCAACGACAATTCTCCTGGTCCGGAAATCAATGGTAAATATCCATTCAATAATGCAGGGATCAACCTCTTGACCCGTGCCAGAAGTGGTGAGCCGTATACACGTTCATCTATTGCAACTTCACTGGTGGGTGGCGACTTCCAAAGTACACCTATCGTGGGAACCATCAACGGATCTCGTTTGCCATGGCAGTATGAATTGAGTGCGCGTATCGACAAAGATTTCCAATTGTATACCGGTAAAGCAAAAGACAAAGACGGTAAGAAAATTGCCAAAAGCGGTCACATGATGACCCTGAATGTGTATACCTATATCACCAATCTCCTGAATACCCGTAATACACTGGGTGTATACAAATATACCGGGGTGGGGAACGATGATGGGTACTTAAATTCGCCTCAGGGGCAACAAGCGCTAACGAACATTCAATTTCAACAGTCCTATACAGATTTGTATCGGTACAGGTTGATAAATCCTAACAATTATAACAACCCTCGCAGAATTTATATTGGATTTACGATCAATTATTAAAATTACTAAACAGATTTTTTTATGAAAAAACAACTCTTATCCCTGGCATTCTTGACCGCATTATTTGCGCAGGTGACGGCAGCACCAAATGTCAATCAAAAGCCGAGCAGGGGGCTGAACAAGACAGCATCCGGTTGTGATAATACAGCCGCAGTAATTGATTTGGATATCAACAATGTAAGAGCTCATTTAATGACCGGTGGTGATATGTGGTGGGACCGTCCCTCCGGGAGTGCGGCTTATGAAGTTCCAAAAAACAGTAATAAAAACGCCCTTTTTGCCGGTTCGGTATGGATTGGTGGTATCGACGTTTCATCTAACGAATTGAAAGTAGCCGGCCAAACCTATCGTCAAAGCGGTAATGATTATTGGACCGGTCCGTTGGAATTACCCAGTGGAAATGTGACCCAACAAACATGTGCTGACTGGGACAGATTTTGGAAGATCAATGCGACGGATATCAATAAATTTAAAGCGTTGACAGCCGGCCTGACGGATCCCGACCAGATCGAAGCCACCCTGGTTGCCAAAGCTGATCAGGTACCGCAAATCATTAGAGAGTGGCCTGCAAAAGGGAATACTGAAATTCTCGGATCAAGTGGGAATGTGATAACAACTCCACAAAGAGACATGGCCCCTTTCGTAGATATGCCTGATAAAAATGGAAATAAAAATGGTTTGTACGAATGGAGAAAAGGGGATTACCCTAATATTTTAGGTGATCAGTATATTTGGTGGGTATTCAACGATAAGGGTAATACCAAGACTGAAACACAATCAGAAGCGATCGGTTTGGAAATTCATGCGGCAGCGTTCGCATTTTCAACGAATGATTGCTTGAATGAAGCGACCTTCTATAACTACAAAATACACAATTACAGTACGTCTCAAATAGACTCAACCTATATGGCTACCTGGTGCGATGCCGATCTGGGGTATGCCTTCGACGATTATGTAGGATGCGATACATCAAGGGGTTTAGGAATTTTATATAATGGGGATAGCTACGATGAGGGCGCCACAGGTTATGGATTTGAAATTCCTATGGTTGCGGTCGATTATTTTCAGGGACCAAAGTATCAAGTCGCTCCCGGCGTAGACACTGAGTTGAAAATGACAGTATTTACGTATTTCAACAACGATGGAACGTCCACGGGTAATCCGGATGCAAAGGATGACTATTATGGTTATATTACAGGAACCTGGAAAGATAATCAACCTTTTACCACTGCATGTAATGCGAGAGCAGCCGGACCATCAACCCGCTTCATCTTTACCGGTGATCCGTGTAAAGGCGGTTGGAACGAAGCTTCTTGCAACAATACGCCTGCCGACCGACGATTTATTCACTCGGCTGGTCCTTTCCCGCTAAAACCCGGTGCTGAACCAAACAATATCATTATTGGTGCTGTTTGGGTGCCCAATGTCGGTGGAGGAAAGTCAGCTTGTTTCACTAAAATACAAGTTTGTGACGATAAGGCGCAAGATCTTTTCGACAATTCATTTAAATTACCTTCAGGCCCAGAAGCACCTAAAGTGGCCGTACAACCACTCGATAGAAAGCTGGTGTTTGATATTGACAACGATAATGTAATCAATTCTAATAACTATGGTGAGGGTTATGGCCGCGATCTGAACCTCCCTCGTCGGGATGTGTCGAAACGTGCTGTAAAATTGGGCTATGCCGACAGTTTATATAAATTTGAAGGATATCTTGTGTATCAATTGAAAAATGAAAGTGTTGCCTTGTCTGATATCAAATCGAAAGATGGATCGGTGAATACTGAAAAAGCGAGACTGGCTTTTCAATGCGATTTGAAGAATGGGGTTAAGGAAATTCTGAATTACGAAATCGATCCTTCAATTTCTCCGGATCAGTACATCCCTAAATTGATGGTTACCGGTACCGATAATGGTATCAAACATTCCTTCCAACTTACCCAAGACTTGTTTGCCGCAGGTACCGCAAAAAATCTGGTGAACTACAAAACATATTATTACGTAGTGATCGCTTATGGGTACAATAACTTTAAAAACTTCGATGTAAATAAAGCGGATTCGACTCAACTGATTCAGTATGTTGAAAGCCGTACCGACGGTAGCGAACAACCGATCAAAATCATCAAAGCAACTCCTCATCCGGCATCTGATAATTTGTATGTACAAAATTATGCCAGCTACGGTACCGGTATCCAAATCAAACGTATTGAAGGGAAAGGAAACAGCGGTATTGCCATGGATCTGACAGAAGAGTCAGAGATGGAAGCGATCACCGGACCTAGATATCAATCTTTCCAACCGGTGTATAAAGCAGGTGCGGGTCCCTTGTTCCTGCAAGTGGTTAATCCTGATAGTATAAAAGCAGGCGATTATGAAGTTTGGTTTAAGGTAGACAGTAGCTATGCGATGCCTACAATGGATTCGTCTCGCGGAGCCTTGGCGCAATACACAACCTGGTCGGTGAATCGTGTTGGAACCAATGAAACTATTTTCTCCGACAAAGCGATCACGGATTATAATGAAAAATATTTGAGAAAATACAATCTCTTTGGGCAACAGCCATTTGATTGGGGACTTGCATTAAGCGCTGTACAACAAAAACGTCCGGGTGATAACCCACGCAGTACCGAAAATGGATTGATTTCTTCAGATATCACTTTCGAAGATGTAAATAATAAATGGTTAAGTGGCGTAGCTGATGAAGAAGGTAAATCATTCAATAACTGGATCAGATCAGGAAGTGAATTTGACGCGAATACTGATGCCAACTACAATAACTGCAGTATGATCGATTACGATAATACATTCAATGCGGATAGCGGAAAGGCATTCTTGTATAACCTCGATCAGCTTGATTCCTATGAAAAAGTTTTGGGTGGAACCTTTGCTCCCTACAATCTTGCCAGCAATGTAAACGACGAATTGTGTGGGTTTGGTCTGCAATACGGCACAGGGGCTGACCGCAAAGCGAATAATTTGTATGCAATCAGTGGGGTAGATCTGGTGTTTACGCCTGATAAGAGTTTGTGGACACGTTGTCCGGTAATAGAAATGACTGAAAGTAAAGGCGCAGGGATCAACTTCCCTAAATCAGAAAATGCAGCTTTCAAATTCAATATCCGAAAACATTTGGGTTGGAACAAAGAAGTAGACGCAAACGGAAATCCAATTTATTCAAATGCGGTTGCTGACTCCGGAATGAGTTATTTCCCCGGATATGCGGTGAATGTTGAAACCGGCGAAAGACTTAATATTTATTTCGGCGAAGAATCATTCAATACCCAAGACAATGGCCGTGATATGATCTGGAATCCAACATCTACCAATATTGTAGGATTCGATAAGGTGAAATGGGGAGGTAAACATATCATCTATATCGCGAAAACCAAATACGACCAGGGCGCTGCTTTTGCCGCCCTGATCAGAAAAAACTCAAGCCTTACCACAGATCCCGATCTGCGCGCTGCTTACCGTACAATGATGTGGGTGGGCATACCGTTGTTGCGCAATGGTTTGCAACTGGCCAGCATTAAAGACGGTATAGTGCCAACCAAAACAAGAATTCGTTTACGGGTAACTCGTCCTTATACACAGTATATTCCTGACTCAAGTCAAATCGGTAATTTACGTAATGGCGGTTGGCCGCTGTATAGTTTCTCTACAAAAGATATCGCACCGGCAAAACTAGGGGATGCGAAAAATTACTATACCAGTAATAAAGACGAGATCTTTAAACGCATTCACGTAGTACCCAATCCGTATTATGCCTACAGCCAATACGAAGTAAGCCGCGTGGAAAATAGAGTGAAAGTGATCAACTTGCCGGTGAAAGCTACTATCAAGATATATACCCTGGACGGATCTTTGGTGAAAACCATTTTCAAAAATGATGAGAAAACAAACTTCGTTGATTGGGATATCAAAAATGAAAAAGGAATACCGGTAGCAAGCGGAATGTACCTCGTTCATGTTAATATTCCGGATGTAGGCGAAACAGTGCTGAAATGGTTTGGTGCTATGCGTCCGGTGGACCTGATCAGCTTTTAAACGAAATAATAATATAACAACCTGAATACATAAATTATGTTACTGAAGAAAATAAAATTTACGACACTGTTCACCATGCTGGCTGTTTCAGCAATAGCTGGCAATAAGGATAGAACCGGGCAGGCCGGAGCAGGTGAACTGTTGCTGAACCCCTGGGCGCGGTCAAGTGGTTTGTTTGGGCTCAATTGCGCAAATGTGTCCGGTTTGGAAGCCATGAAATGTAATGCTGCAGGATTGTCAAATACAGCTAAAACAGAAGTGGGTATTTCTCATACCCGTTACCTGGCCGGTACCGGAATGAGCATCAGCAATGTTGGGCTTGCACAAAATATCGGAAATGATAATGTTATCGGTGTCAACATCATGAGCTTCGGTTTCGGTGAAATCCCCATCACAACTGAAGACTCTCCTGAAGGGGGCATTGGCGAATACAGACCCAGTTTTCTCAATTTTTCTATCGGCATGGGGCATACGTTTTCAAATAGTATGTGTGCCGGTATCAGTGTGACCTATGTGAATGAGGCAATCAGCAATATCAGAGCCAGTGCCGTTGGGTTTGATGCAGGCGTTCAGTATAAAGCAGGCAAACGCGATAATTTTCATATTGGAATTAGTTTACGCAATGTAGGTACTAACCTTCGCTTCAGTGGCGACGGTTTCAGTTTCAATGGCACCAGTCCTGATTTTGCCAAGGAGATCACAACGCAATCCCGCTCAGATAAGTTTTCTTTACCATCTCAGTTGAATATTGCTACTTCGTACGATTTTTATCTTGATGAAACAAAAACAGCGCCGGGCGAACCAGCTAGTGAAAAAATGCCAAAGCATCGCTTAACCGGTATGTTTAGTTTTATTTCTAATGCTTACAATAACGATTGGCTTGGTTTGGGTGCTGAGTATGCCTACAAAGAGAAATTTATGTTACGCGCAGCCTACCGATACGAATCAAATATTGGCGATAAAGAAGCTACTACCACAATGTATACCGGTTTGAGTGCGGGAGTTACTTTCCAAACAAAATTGTCTGATAAAGAAACGGCACCGGCACTAGCTTTCGATTATGCATACAAACCTACCCGTATTGCCAGTGGAGTACACGTAATTGGTCTTCGTTTGACCATGGGCAAAGGCAAATCGGAATAGGATTTAATCCTGATTTTTTATACTTTTGTACAATCAACGCTTTCTCAACGGAAAGCGTTGATTATTTTTTTAAACACAAACCTTAAATTATACATCATGAGTAAGATAACCTATGTGACTAAAGAGACTCTCGACCAGATGATCGCAGAATTGAATCAGTTGAAATCTGTTGGACGGTCAGAAATTGCCAAGGCGATTGCTGAAGCCCGTGAAAAAGGTGACCTGAAAGAGAATGCTGAATACGATGCGGCTAAAGAGGCACAAGGCCATCATGAAGCTCGAATTTCAGTTTTGGAAAATGCAGTGGTAAATGCGCGGGTCATTGATGTAAATGATATTGACACCAGTAAGGTGACGATTCTGAGTCGTGTCAAGATGTTGAACATGAATACGAAAAAGACGATCGAATACCAAATTGTATCTGAAAACGAAGCGGATATCAAATTAGGAAAAATATCAGTGTCTTCGCCGATCGGTAAAGGCTTATTGGGGAAGAAAGTCGGTGAAGTGGCTGAAGTGGTTACGCCCGGCGGACTGATGAAATTTAAAGTTGAACATATTTCAGTTTAACAATGGCTTCCCTTTTTTCAAAAATTATTGCAGGAGAAATTCCGTGTTTTAAAATACAGGAAGACGATTATTTTATTGCATTCTTGGATATACAACCATTGACTCGAGGACATGTTTTGGTCGTACCCAAGTCTGAGACCGATAAATTATACGATTTATCCGAGGATTTTCTTTCACAGGCACTTATTTTTGCCAAGCCTATTGCCCATGCATTAGAGAAATCTTTCGATTGCAAACGATGCGGAATAAGCGTGATCGGTCTCGAAGTTCCGCATGCGCATATTCATTTGTTACCGATCAATACGGCTGATGATCTAAATTTCACCCGGCCAAAAATGACGCTGACTATGGAAGAACTGAAAGAAATACAGGAAACTATTCTTCGTGCATTTTAGCTGAGGGATTAATAAAGCGGAAGCCCACACCATGTATGGTTTGAATTTCAATGTCCTGTTCTTCTTTCAGGTATTTTCTGATTTTTGTGATAAACACATCCATACTCCTACCCAGGAAATAATCATCTTTGCCCCACACTTTGGTTAGCACTTCGTCGCGCTTCACTACACGATTAGGATTCAGACAAAAGAAACGCAAGAGGTCGGCTTCTTTTTGCGTCAGCCGGAGGTCGGTGTTCGGTCCTTTTACGGTGAGATTCGGGAAATCAAAGGTTGTTTGGCCGATCTGAAAAATTAGTTCATCGGCGTCAGGTCCCTTGGTGCGTTTTAAAAATACCTCAATCCGAAACATTAATTCTTCCATGCTGAAAGGCTTGGTAATATAGTCGTCGCCTCCCGCTTTAAAGCCGGCCAGTTTATCTTCCTGCAAACTTTTTGCGGTAATGAAAAGGATGGGAATATGCGTATTTTTTCGCCTGATCTGCGATGCAAGCGTGAAGCCGTCTTTCTGTGGCATCATCACATCCAACAGACACAGGTCGTAAAAATTTTTTGAAAACTGTTGCCAGCCTGCATTTCCATCAGTTGCATGGGTCACTTCAAAACCTCTTTCCTCAAGGCTGTCTTTGATTACATATCCTAAAGAGGCATCATCCTCAACCAGCAGAATTCTTGTTTTTTGTGGCATATAGAATTAACGTTTAAATTTTTTCGGTATAAATATACAAAATTCTGAACCTTTTTCTAGTTCACTGAAAACTTTTATATCGCCTCCATGCTGTCTGCAGATGAGCTTTACATAATTCAATCCTAAGCCGAAGCCTTTAACATCGTGGAGGTTTCCGGTAGGAATGCGGTAAAACTTGTCGAACACATGAGGCAGGTTTTCTTTTGATATACCAATACCATTATCTTTAATTCGAATGGACACGGTGTCTTTCTCTTCTTTGCAAATGATCTGAATTGATGGTTTCGCTTTGCAATATTTGATCGCATTGTCGAGTATGTTGCCAATTACGTTTTTAAAATGCAATTTATCGACATCCAGCCAGATATTTGGGGTTGCCATTTCCACCCGGATATCCCCGCCGCGTGAACGAAGCAAAGGCTTATAGGTTTTGTCAATTATATCCTCCAGCAAGGGCTCAAGCTCGACATTTTCGATATTCAACGCAATAACATCTTTACCACTTTTGGCCATCTGTAACACCCGTTCAACCTGATTGGTAAGATGTATCGTTTCGTTATTGATGATGGTGGCGTAATTCAATAAGCGCTCAGGATTATTGATGATATTTGGATTTTTTAAGACTTCTGACGATATCTTGATGGTAGCCAAAGGCGTTTTAAATTCATGTGTCATATTGTTGACGAAATCTTTCTGGATCTCACTCAGCCGTTTTTGCTTAAAAATTGAAAAGATCACAAAAGCTAAAATCAGCAAAAAGAGAAACAATACCACGCTCGATACGCCCCAATAAATCATTTCGCGTGTGAGCAGGGTATCCAGATTTTGAAAATGAACTGCGAAGTAATTATTGTGTTCCAGATTTTTGGGAAATTTCTTCGGAATCACTTTGTCATCCTTGTCGTCATTGTTCATACTGATATACTTCCGAAAAATAACCTCATCACTTCCGCAATCATACACTTCCATGATGAAATCGGTTTTGATATTATTTTTTGAATTGAATTCGCGTTTCAATAAGATTTCGAGTGCGGTAGTATCTATTTTGTCATTGATCCTTACTGTATAATAGTCATCTTCAACCTGTGTGACAATATTGTCGACCGGGCTAACGTTGTTGTTCATTTTCAGTACAGTGACAGCAACATCGCGCAGTGCAGCAGATACATTCTTATTGAAAATGTCCTTTTCCTTTTTGTAGGCCTTTTTAATCAGATAGAACTGTATTGAAATGGTCAGGATCGTGCATAATACCGAGAGGATAAAGATGACCCGTAGTGTTTGATTACTCATTCAACGAAAATATGTGTTATAAAAGTAATTACTTTTTAATACGATGTATGTTATTCTTTAGAAAACTCTCCCAGCTATTGTCCTGCTTCAAGCTGCCCAACTGCATCGATTGATAGTAGTGGCAAAGCGCTACCGCAACCGCATCGGTCGCATCGAGAAATTCGGGCCGGTCGTCGAAGGATAGAATTTGTTGTAGCATTTTCCACACCTGTTCTTTACTGGCATTTCCATTTCCCGTAATCGATTGTTTAATTTTTTTTGGCGAATATTCATCGGCACTTAAACCATATTGCATGGCCGACGCTATGGCCACACCCTGTGCACGGCCCAGCTTAAGCATACTTTGTACATTTTTGCCAAAGAACGGTGCTTCGATGGCAAATTGGGTTGGCGAAAATGCACGGTGTAGTTCCGCTATCTTATTGTAAATGATCTGCAGCCGTTGATTGGTATCCTTGTATTTACTCAGTTTTAAAACACCCATTTCCAACAATGCCGGCTTGTTCTGTTCAATCTTCACTATGCCATATCCCATCACGATTGTACCCGGGTCAATACCCAAAATTATTTCAGTTTTGCGATGCAAGCGTATTACTTTTACAGGATGCTAAAGAACAAAAGTATAAAATTAATTTTCAAGAGTGTTCTTGGTATTAGTTTGTTTGTTTGGATGGCCTACGCCTTGTATCACCAGATCAATCATCAACAGAATCTGCAGGCCACACTGGATGATCTTTTCACCCACTGGCATACCGAAAAAATCATCTTGTTATCGGTGGTATTTTTACTGATGATCGTCAACTGGACGATAGAAGCCGCAAAATGGAGAACCCTTTTACAGGATACTGAACAATTTTCCCTTTTACGTTCTTTGCAGTCGGTACTGACCGGACAGGCAGTGTCCATGATCACACCCAACCGCATTGGCGAATACATGGGGCGTATTTTATATCTGAAAAATATCAACAAAATTCAAGGGGTGACGGTAACCATAGTCGGAAGTTTCGCCCAATTGATCGTTACCGGTTTTTTAGGGCTTACCGGACTGATTTACTATATCACCCGAGTGAATTATGCCCCCTGGCTTAATGTGCTACTCATCAGCAGTGTGCTACTTTGTATCGGGCTCACTTATTTTTACTTTCATTTGTACAAAGTGATCGAATGGACAAATGGAATCAGTTTTTTAAAAAAGATCAGGGTTTATCTTGAAGTGGTCAAACGCTTTGACAAACCCCGTCTGTTGAAAATCCTTCTGTTTTCTTTGCTGCGGTATAGTGTGTATACAATACAATTTGTGATTTTGCTCCATGTGATGCAAGTCAAAGCTTCAATGCCTGATCTGGTGTTTACCATTTGTCTTATTTATTGGGCTATGGCCATCGTACCAACGATTGCGATAGCTGAGATCGGCGTGCGTAGTGAAACAGCAGTGTATTTTTTGAAGCCTCTTTGCGATAATCCTGTGGGCATTGTATCCTCTTCATTGTTGCTCTGGATGATCAATCTCATTATACCGGCATTAGTAGGTTGCCTTTTTGTGTATAAAATGAAAATATACGACGATGAATAAGGTGTCGATGCGCAATAGGCTATTTCAGATGGAATGATTCCATAAACTGATTCGCAGCAGCATTTCCATCTTTTGCGGCCATTGTTATCAATTGCTGTATGTACATGATATTGTGAACCAAATAACACCGCATCTTAATCATCGCTTCGCCTTCATTGTAACTCACCTTGATCTCACGACCCGGAAACCTACCGATCATAATTTCTTTTTCGGTCAACAGTTTGCCATTGACTTTTTTTACGGCACCATCTATAGCGCCCCGGAAAAAGCGCGGAAGCAACTCGGTTTTATCTGAATGCACGATTGAATCGGGGTAAGCGGTTTCGTAAAACGCATACACAACATTGTCGTCTTTATCAGCCGAAGCATCGTATAGGGTAATACTTAATCGGAGCTGACCCAATTCTGAAGGCACAGTGTCTACCCTGGTCGTTACTTTTTTGGGAAACAAAATTGTATAGCGATCAGATTGATGGGGCACCCAGTCTGCCTGGGCTATACACACGCTGTACGACAAGAGCAGCATGAATAGGAGGAAATAACTTTTCACCATGGGTTGATTTCGATGAAATACAAAGGTATTGTATTTTTAACGGATAAGTACCCGGTAGCTTTTTGGGCAGTAGGTATGCCCCGCACACTGGGCTGCAGGAGACCGATGATGTGGACAGCAAGAGGAATAAAGCCCTTGAATAAACGCCATGCCTTCACTTTTGGGGGTATGAATGATGACTGCAATTACGCGATTAATCAATTCCCACGCTGAATTGAGGGCTTCATTTATTTTTATTTTAACGCAAAACAAATCACAGAACTATGATTCATTTTTTTATATTTGCTCCCTTATACTTCTCGAATTATGAACTACAACAAGATAAACAATATCGTTGGATGGGTTGTTTGTGCCATCGCCTGTACCGTGTACATGATCACCAAAGAAGCTACGGTCAGCTTCTGGGATTGTGGCGAATTTATTGCCGGTGCTGCCAAACTGGAAGTGGTGCATTCTCCCGGAGCTCCCTTGTTTTTGATGATCGGTCGATTTTTTGTGGTTTTATTCGGAGGCATTAAGAATGCCGCTACAGCCATCAACTCCCTATCTGCACTCAGTAGTGGCTTTACCATCTTGTTTTTATTCTGGACCATTACTCACTTTGCTAAACGAATCGTGGCAAAGCGAAATGAAGAACTAAACCAAAATAATCTGCTGGCCATTATGGGAGCCGGTATTGTTGGCGCCCTGGCCTATACCTTCTCTGATACTTTTTGGTTTTCAGCTGTTGAAGGTGAAGTTTACTCTCTTTCTTCATTTTTGACCGCTTTGGTGTTTTGGGCCATTTTGAAATGGGAAGACCGTTTGACCCTTGAAGGAGGATACGCCGATCGCTGGATCATTCTCATCGCCTTTATTTTAGGGCTGTCTATCGGTGTCCACTTGTTGAATTTGCTCACGATACCGGCTATTGTGATGGTATACTATTTCAAAAAATACACGGTCAGCACCAAAGGAACCATTTTCGCCTTTCTGATCGGTTGTATAATTACCGGTGTTGTGCAAATCGGTGTCATTCAATCGGTGCCAATGCTGGCCTCTCAAATGGATATTCTCTTTGTCAACTCATTCGGCTTGCCCTTTAACAGTGGGGTGTTTTTTACCCTGATCATGATCGCTGCAGCCTGCTACTTTTTATTGAAGTGGTCGAAAAAAGCAAATTATTATTTCCTGCATCTCGGCACCCTGTGTTTCATTTTTATCATGATCGGCAATTCTGCTTTCTTTCAAACAATTATCCGGTCGAACGCGGATGTGCCCATTGATATGACTAATCCGGACAATGCCATTTCACTTATCAAATATTTACAACGCGAGCAATACGGTAAAGTGCCCTTGCTTATAGGTCCCGATTATAATTCACGGCCTACCGGCATGAAAGACGGTACCATGCAATATTGGAAGGGCGAGAAAAAATACGAAGAGCTTGGTGAAAAGCAGGACGAATACGAATACGACGGTGATCAACTGCGTGTGTTTCCAAGGATATGGGATGGTAATGGACCCGGACACGCACAGTTTTATCAAAATTACCTTGGTCTAGGTGAAAATGATCGGGCCTCCGGTAGCGATAACCTTAAGTTTTTTATGGGATACCAGGTCAACCAGATGTGGTGGCGTTATTTCTGCTGGAACTATATCGGCCGACAAAATGATGTGCAGAATATTCAGGGAGAACCCCAAAATGGCAACTGGATGTCGGGGATCAAGTTTTTAGATAAAATGCGTATAGGTGATATCGACAAAATGCCTGTTCCGCTTAAAAACAGCCGCGCACGAAACGAATTGTATTTCCTTCCCTTCATTTTAGGATTATTGGGATTGTTTTTCCATTATCAACACGACAAACAAAATACCTTTATCGTAACCCTATTGTTTTTCTTTACCGGTTTGGCCATAGTGATCTATTTGAATAATACGCCGATGCAGCCAAGGGAAAGAGATTACGCTTATGCGGGTGCAACCTATGCCTTTGCGATTTGGATCGGCTTGGGGGTGATGATGGTGGCAGAATTGTTCCGCCGGATGAAACTGGGTGCTATGTCACCGGCCATTGCCACTGTACTTTGTTTATTGGCCGTACCTGTATTGATGGCCAGCAAAGAATGGGACGATCATGATCGTTCACACAAAACCCTTCCCAGGGCTACGGCCATCAACTTCCTTGAATCATGCGAGCCCAATGCAATTCTTTTTACGGAGGGCGACAACGACACCTATCCGCTGTGGTATGCCCAAGAGGTGGAAGGTATACGCCCGGATGTGCGTTTGATCAATATCAGTTTGTTGGGTATCGACTGGTATATCGATCAATTGCGATACGCGGTAAATAAAGCCGCTCCCGTTGCATTGGTGTGGAAGTCGGAACAATACCGTGGCGAAAAAAGAAATTATATTCAGTATTTCGATAGCAAGGCTGTGGCACAGGATAAATATGTCAATCTCGCTGAAATACTGCAATGGGTTGGCGACGACCGCAACATGCAGAACACCGTGGGCGGCCGTGGACTCAATTATTTCCCCGTTAAAAATTTCTATCTGCCTGTAGATAAAGAACTGGTGAAAAAGAACAATGTGCTGGCGCCAAATGATACGTCAGTTATCGAAGATCAGGTGCGTTTTACCATGCCGCAAAATGTTGCCTATAAAAATGACCTCGCTATCTTAAACATCCTGGCTGCCAATGCATGGAAACGCCCAATCTATTTTGCAAATTCAATCGACCCTGATCATTACGAGGGTTTGAGTGAATATCTTCAACTTGAAGGGCTTGCCTTTAAACTCGTTCCGGTGCGCACACCCGGTTCTACTGCCAATGCGCCTTTGCGGGTGAATGTTGACAAATGTATGGATCTGATCATGAACAAATTCCAGTTTGGCGGTGCTGAAAACCCCAATGTATATTACGATCAAACCAACCGTCGCATGCTCAATACACCACGCGTGCTTGCCTTTCAATTGGCTGAGCATTTATTGCGGCTCAATCGTAAAGATGAAGCCTTGAAAGTAGCCGACCACGTGGTGAAAAGTATTAACGAAAAATCGTTCCCTACAGGCTTGAGTCAAGAAGACCGCACCATGATTCTGATGACCGATGTGTATATTAAAGCCGGGGGTAAATCGCAAGCCAAATTACTCACCGATCGTTTAATGAAGTTTCTTGAAGACGATATCAATTACATGAATTCATTACCGTCCGATAAAAGAGATTTCAAAATGGACGATATTCAGTTTGAACTCACTGCCATGAATTTCCTGGCCAATGAAGCGAACAATAATGGTATGACGGATATCGGTAAGCCGATGAGCGATAAAATCAATACGTACGCTGCATTAATGCCGCGACAACCCCGACAATAAAACGATCACTGAAGACTGTGTACAAAGCCCGCATTAAAGATAAAAATTTCGAGATCGATTCCCAAAACGGACAGTTGTTTCTCGACAACGAAGCGTTTCCGATAAGCCTGATACCCATAGGACATGGTGCTTTCAAGGTAATGATCGCGAACGAAGAACTGATCGCTGATATTGTTCGAATCGATGTTGAACAAAAGCAGGTAGTGTTGCGGATCAAGAATAAACGGTATACGGTTAACATTCAGGAACCCATCGACCTGATGATCGAACAGTTAGGTGTCAATATCAAAAAAGCAAAAAAAGTCAATAATCTCAAAGCTCCTATGCCGGGACTGGTAACCAAATTGCTGGTTAGCGAAGGCGATGAAGTTAAGCAAGGCGAACCCCTGCTGATTTTGGAAGCCATGAAAATGGAAAACGTTTTTAAAGCCGCCAGTGACGTAAAGATCAAAGCCTTGCGGGTAACCGAAAGACAGGCTGTTGACAAAGGGGAAGAACTTATTGCCTTTGAATAAATAAACATGACAAAGTGTAAACCGATTGTATTGTTCGTGCTCTTGTTGGGCATTGGGTTGCCTAAAGGGCTTTACGCGCAGTCGTCCTATATCTATATCGAGCTGATCAAGTCTATCCCCTGTCGTGTATGGCAAAACGGAACAGAAGTACAGCAACTCAATAAAAATTTTGTCGTGTTGACTGTCAATGAACAGCCTGAACAGAATATCGATATTGAGTTTGGCGCTGAATTATATCCAAAGCAAAGTTTCGTG
>CAZFKA010000019.1:0-26371 GCA_964519155.1 uncultured Bifidobacterium sp.
AGAAGCACAAAAAATAGTTTTACTTTCATGATAACGTTATTTTCGTTCACCCAAAAATAATTGAAGAACCTAGATTTACCAATGTTTATCGAACCAAATATCAGAAACAGTCGTTTTTCCGACCCACAATCCCGTAAGGGGTGGATAGAAGTGGTTTGCGGTTCGATGTTTAGTGGTAAAACCGAAGAACTGATCAGGAGGCTGCGGCGGGCACAGATCGCCAACTTGAAGGTGGAAATTTACAAACCCAGTATTGATGTGCGTTATGACGAAAACGATATTGTTTCGCACAATGAGACACGGATCCCGAGTATACCGGTCGACAATTCGCAACAAATTCTTTTATTGGCGCAGGATGTTGAAGTTGTGGGAATTGACGAAGCACAGTTTTTTGACAATGAAATGCCCCAGGTAGCCGAAACACTGGCTTCGCGTGGTGTAAGGGTGATCGTAGCGGGTTTGGATATGGATTTTCTTGGCCGACCATTTGGACCTATGCCGCAAGTATTGGCGATGGCCGATTATGTAACTAAACTGCATGCGATTTGCATGGCTTGCGGTGATATCGCTAATTTCAGTTATCGGAAAACGGTTTCTGATGCTACCGTTTTGCTCGGCGAAAAAGATGTGTATGAGCCTCGTTGCCGGGCCTGTTATCATTCAGCATAAATCGAACGGCTTTACACGTAGGCAGATGCGCATACGTAGATCAGAAGGGATGTTTTTTAAGATTTGTTTTTCTTTATTTTGATCAAAGGGATTAACTTGCATCGTTTTCAAACACAATTAATCTTTAGGCATGGCACTCGATAAAAATCAAATTGCGCATCGTATTTCCCGGGAACTTCAGGATGGCTTTTATGTAAATCTGGGCATTGGCATTCCTACCCTGGTGGCGAATTTTATTCCCGAAGGTATTGAAGTGGTTTTGCAAAGCGAAAACGGTTTACTGGGCATGGGGCCATTTCCTATGGAGGGGGAAGAAGATGCTGACTTAATCAATGCCGGCAAACAAACGATTACCACCGTACCGGGATCAGCATTTTTTGATAGCGCAATGAGTTTTGGTATGATACGGGCCGGCAAAGTGGATCTGACGGTGCTGGGCGCGATGGAGGTTGCAGACAATGGAGATATTGCCAACTGGAAAGTACCGGGTAAAATGGTTAAAGGCATGGGTGGGGCGATGGATCTGGTAGCCAGTGCCAAAAATATTATTGTGGCAATGCAGCATACTGATAAAGCCGGTAACTCAAAATTATTGTCAAAATGCACGCTACCCATCACGGGTCTCCGATGTGTAAAAAAAATCGTTTCGGATTTGGGCGTATTCAACATTACCCAGGATGGATTTGAATGTATTGAGTATGCACCGGGCGTCAGCCTTGAGGAAATCAAGCAAAAAACGGCCGGAAGACTACGAATTGCGGAAGATGTGAAAGAAATGACGTTTTAGTCTGCGCGGGGTTTAGCCTTTGTCCTGCATTTTCGCTTATTCCGCTAGAGGTATCCGTAAGCTCCCATCGGATTGAAGTTCGGCTGGATGGAGTAAACTTCGTTCCAATTGTTGACGCATGTTATTCAATTTGTTTTTCAGCAACAGATCTTCAGCTTTCTGGCTATAGCATTGTACGACCATAGTATAATGACGGGAAATATTCAATATATCTCCTCGCAAAATAATTTTTCTTATATTTTGTAAATCTTGCAATCGCATGGGTTCTGTGTATGTATAATGACTGTTACAATTGATCATTAGTTTTGTAAAGAGTCTAGCATGAATGGAAAAACGGAAATGACCATTCTGATCAGTTGTACTCAAATACCGAAGGCGGCCTTTTTGGGTGACCAGCGTAATTTGTGCTCCGCTGATCAAACATCCTACGCTGTCTGTGACTGTACCGCTCACTTGCATCAAGTGTTTGCGCCCGGCCAAACAAGGCGATAGCTGCCCGATGAAAATCAAGGAAAAACATAACAGCATCTTTTTAAGTTGGTACATCACCATGCTAATTTACAGGTCATTTGTCTTCCAGCCACTGGTACATGTCGGTATGTTCAGCAGAAAGATAGTCGTTAGTTGCGTATGCCTTTTTTACGATGATATTGCTGTTTTTCCTGATCACAAATTCTGATACACCAACATGGCTTGCATTACGCGGATTCCAATCGTAGGTATAGCCCAGTTGTGTCCATGGATATTGGTTATACAATCCACAAGCATAATAACGATCAATTCGTCCGGTATTGATCCAATGTATATAATCGCTGTCGGCAGAATCGGCTTTGGTGAAACAAAGATTGCAACTTTTGTCATCAATCTCTTTGTCCGGACAAGGTCTGAACAAATCCGCAGGTTTTACCCAAAACTCAATAAAAATCGCATTCTGCGCATTGGGTGGTAAACCCAGCAATTGTTTCAGTCGCATCGCCTGCTTTTCGGGTCGTACGCCTTGCATACGTTCATAAACCTCGGGCGCGGTTGTTACCCAAATTTCGTATCCCCCGGTGTTATAAGGTCCACTATCCGGATAATAATTTTTAGCTTTCCAGGTCAGCATCAAAATGTACTCTTCCCCTTCGATCGTTTTCCTGATCAGCTTTTTATTGTCTGGACCAATGTTGACCAATTCATGTGAAATTTTTTCTGCAGTCGGATACATCGCCTTTTCAATTGCCTGTTGATATACCCTGGCTTCATTTCTGGGTAAACGGGTAAGAGAGCAAGCGGAAAAGAATAGGCTTGCAAAAAGTAAAAAGGGGGAAAGCTTCGGCATAACACGCATTTTCATTGCGCCAAAGTACAAAAATCTCATTGTATTGCTATTGGTAAATGCCTTGTGCCGCATTGCAAGTGATAGATACCTTTCGACCAGTTGCGGGTATCAATCGCTATCGTTTGCGGCGAACTGCCGGTTGGGAGTTTACGAATCACATTCCCCGCAATATCGCGCACGATCAGTTCTTTTCCCACCATGTCACTACTCAGTTGCACATATACTTTGTCGTGCACCGGGTTAGGATAAGCAATAATATCTGTAGCCGGATCGTTGCTTGTTGACAAAGAACTACCCCCACTCATTAAGCCCACTTTCATACCATTGCCAAAACTGCTCACCCACATTTCATTTTGATTGAAGGGATTAAAAAAAACGCGTTCGGGTTGGCGAAATGGATAGGCATCTACGAGATTCCAAACCGGAACCGCAGCATGCATATTATTGCTGACCCACAGACCTTGTGTTTCCGTGGTCAGGAAAGCCTGATCAGCATTTTGCGGATTAAATGTAAGCGATGTTACTCGGTCGAACTGTGTAGCGGTCAGTTTAGTCCAATTCACGCCTCGATTGGTTGTTTTAAATAATCCACCTAAGCCGTTCGGTGCACCACCCCAACCGCTGAATACTGCAGCATACCAGGTACTTTGTGTTGCATCAGCAGGATCAATCACTAGATCTTTGGTCCAGTAATACATATCTGCATGACTGACATCAGTCCAGCTTTGCGCTACCGGGTCGTATAAAAACACACCACTACTGGCTGTAAATGTCCCGCCGCCGTTACGACGACCTGAAAAAGTACACACAACTTTACCATCATTCAGTACTTGTATGCATGCGGGATGGCCTTCGGTACGTGGTGGTGCTGCTAATTGGGTCCACACACTTGCGGCACCGTTGTTCAGATCATTTGTCATCCAAATACCACCCTGACCGGCGCCTCCGCCATAGTGAATCACAGAGGCATACATCCGGTTTACATTGTTTGGATCGGTGGCAAGCCAAAACACCGGATGGTTGAAAGAATGCAGAGTCGACCAGTTGTCGCCGTTGTCGGTACTGAACACAATTTTTCCATTGGCATCATTGGCATCAAGTTGCGCATCGGCGAGTCGTGTACTTTGATACATATCATGGATATTGGAGCAGGCTCCGTACAGATTTCCATTCGGTGTGGTCACCATGCGATACAAAGAGTTTACACTAAATCCATTGTAATCGAAACTCCAGGTAGTACCGGCATCCTTACTCCGAATGCCACCAATATCGCTATAACAGGCAAACATATGATTTGCATCTTTCCAAAAGACCTGCCAACAGGTTGTGTTTTCGAGCCCGATGCTGTGGTAGCTTTGTTTCGTTGGGGTAGCGCTACCGGCGGGATGCTGATCGGCATTGCTGACATAGGCTTGTTTCCAATTTGCCCCACCGTCAGCACTGACGTGTACAAACCCAAAATCTCCATACATGATCTTGTTGGCATTTGAAGGGGCAACAGCGATTCCGAAAGTTGTTTCTCCCCAACTCCATGCTTTATCGCCTTGATAACCGCTCCAACCCGTCGAAATGTTCTGGTTATTGTTGCTTAAAAAAACTTTGTTCCAGGTGTTTCCCGCATCTGTGCTTTTGAAAATGAGTGGGGCTCCCAGTGCATCATCATTTCCGCCGAGATACATCGTATTGATATCATTGAGTGCCATACCGGTATACATGACAAAATCGTTTGAAAAATTAATCCCATTTGATTTGGCCACCCATGTGCCGTTTGCATTATCCATCGTATAGACTCCTTTGGCAAAACCCCAGTAATCATAAGGCATCAAACCATTATACACATCTCCATTGTCGGCAGTAATACAAAGAAAACGGGTTGTAGCTCCGCTCTTCGCCGCCGAGAAATGCCAGATATCCTGACCGGCAGGAATTCCGCTGGTCGCCAACAATGAAAAGGAATTCCCACCGTTTGTTGAATAAAAAATACCCTCATTGGTGCCGATATAAATACTGTTGCCATCGTACCAAACACCTCCGGCAATAATACCGGCTCCATTATTGGCACAGTGCTTCACCAACGAAAATGTGGTTCCCCCATCGTTACTAAAAACAATATCACCATAATAATTCATGATGAGTTGGGATGGATTATTGTAATTCGCATACATTCGGTATACACCACCAAGGTTTACATCAAAACCGGGTAATTGTGTCCAGGTATTTCCACCGTCAGTCGTTTTTACCGGATAACCTTCATTGCCGTCGTTATAGTTGCAGTAGGCGATCATCGGGTTATTTGTGTATTCATAAGTTGACACATTCAATGACGATAGTTTTGAAAAATGGATCTGGGAATATGAATTGCCAAAATCGGTTGAATGAAACATTTGACTCATATCGCACGCGATATAAAACTCATTATCGTTTGCCGGATTGATTTTGGGGAAAAATAATGCACCGCCCCCACCCACACCCCGCGGACTGAAGTTGGCTGGCTGGGCAGAGCAGAAAATAGGAATGCTGAGTAAAACGAAGAGATAAAACTTTTTCATGGTTTATGGTTTTGAACTACAAAGATACAGTTTTGCCGGAACGATGTTGGGGTTCGGCGGAGAATAATTTTGCGGAGTTGATAACGAAATTTCTAACCCCTCAATAACAAATAATTGAGCAGGATATACGATATTTACAGAATCATACCCTGAACCCTATTCATGAGAGTACTTTTTTTATTGATTGTTCTGTTGAATTTTTTTACGGCTGTTGCGCAACCATTTTCAGCTTATAACGACCTACGACAACAGTTTTATGTGTTTGACAATGGGGCCATCAATCAATTGGAACATATTTTACCGATCGAGTACAAAGTAGGACGAAGTGCAGTCGCATATTTGGATAATCAACGCATTTTTAAGTTGTATAAAGATGGACTGGTGACTACGGTGAACGATATGTATACGACCAATTTTGAAGTATCAGATAATCTGATCTTATACAAAAGTGCGAATATGGTTTCGATCATTGATGGCAGCGACGTGGTACTGCTGTCGAAATTATGCAACCGCTATGCCATGGGCGATAGCGTGGTATTGTTTTATGATATCAACCGCTCGAGCTTCAATGCGTATTATAACGGGAAGATCACCGAGTTGGAAACTTTTTTGAATTTACGCGACAACGACTTTACATTCGACAGTACGGTAAAAGTTTCAGATAATATTGGTGCGTATATCAATTACAACGAGCAGTTCAAAGTGTTTTACAATAATGAATCTGTTGTACTTGAAAATCAACCGGTGAAGCAGTTTCAAGTGGGTCGTAATATTGTTGCTTATGTGGATATCAATAATATTTTTAAAATTTATTACAAAGGGCAAAGTTTTACCATTGATCCTTTTGCGCCAAAAAGCTTTATGGCCGGCGATGATGTGGTTGCCTTTCATGGCAATGACGGATATTTTAAAATATTTTACAAAGGCAATTTAATCACGGTCGGATATTACGAACCCCGTTATCAGGTAGCCGACCGGGTGGTGGCTATTGCAGATCCGAATGGTAATTTTAAAGTATTTTATGAGGGTGAGCAAACCACGCTCGACAATTATTTCCCCGAAAAAATCAAAGCGGGATACAACTCAGTGGTATATACCAATAAGGCCAATACCCTTCGAATGTTTAGCAAAGGCAAGGTTTATGATATCACCACCATGAGCTTGATGGATATGCGTCTCGACTACGATGTGTTGCAGTACAAGGTCGGACTTAACGCTTTTAAAATGTTTTATAACGGTCATTATTACAATTAGTTTAACAGCGCATCGCAAGAAACCTGTTTAATTTAGCCACAAAAAGCAGATGCAGAAAATCTCGTTTTTATTTTTACTGATCCCGATGGATGATGTTTCGCAAAAGAACCACCTGAAAGCCTACGGAGTAGCCTATTTTGTTTTAACAAAGAATCAAAAGATCGATTGGTTGCTCAATTACCGGGGAGGGAGTTTTGTATTCGATCAATTTCTGGAACTGGAAAATGAGTGTAAGATCCGGGATGTGAGTTATGAGGTGATAGCCGATGCGAAATACACCGCGATACTCACTGAGATCTCTGACCCTGATGCCAATATGGATATCGTGCAATTGGAAAAAGCGCCCCGGATAGCTGTTTACACACCCGATAGCAAGTTGCCCTGGGATGATGCGGTGACCATGGTACTCACCTATGCAGAAATTCCCTTCGACAAGGTATACGATGATGAATTATTAGACGATAAACTGGTGAAGTACGACTGGCTGCATTTACATCATGAAGATTTTACCGGACAATATGGAAAGTTTTACGCCGCTTACCACAATGCACCTTGGTATATCAATGATGTGCAAAAAAATGAGGCTATGGCAAAAAAACATGGTTTCACCAAAGTATCGCAATTGAAACTCGCCATTTCAAAAAAGATCAAGAATTTTGTGATCGGCGGAGGATATCTCTTTGCGATGTGCAGTGCAACCGACAGTTACGATATCGCACTTGCTGCAGAGGGAACGGACATATGCGATGTGATGTATGATGGTGACCGTCAAGCACCCGATGCTCAGTCGAAACTGGATTATAATCAGTGTATGGCGTTTAAAGATTTCAGATTGGTCAGCAATCCCTATGAATATGAATATTCTGATATTGATGCGACCAACAGCAGACAGGTTCCCTTCAATAGCGATTATTTTACCCTCTTTACCTTTTCCGCTAAATTTGACCCGGTGCCGTCAATGCTTTGTCAAAATCACACAACAACCATCAAAGGTTTTATGGGGCAAACCACTGCATTCAAAAGCCGGGTATTGAAGAGCAGTACCCTCGTGATGGGCGAAAACAAAGCGGCGGGTGAAGCCAGATATATACATGGTGAAATGGGTAAAGGTACCTGGACTTTCTATGGAGGTCATGATCCTGAAGATTACCAGCATCAGGTAGAGGATCCACCCACGGACCTGAGTCTGCACCCCAACTCGCCCGGTTATCGGCTGATTCTCAATAATGTGCTTTTTCCGGCTGCGAAAAAGAAGCCGCAGAAGACATAATTTGCTTACATTTGCTCCAAAATTTTTTATAGCGTTGCGATATCAAATTGACCATAGCCAGACCGTTACAGATAATAAACTGTGCATCGTGCAATATGGGGATTCGCTGGCATTACATTTCTGGTTTCAGGGAGCAGAGTGTGGATTGACTTTTTCGCAGCCGACACAAACTTTTCATGTACAATTTGAATTTGAGCAGACGGAGTTAAAAGCCAAAGGTTTTGACATGGACAGTATTTTATCGGTAACTGACCAACGTGAATTCAATATTTGCTGTAACACACAAATGATTTTGCATCAAGTGGTGAGTACAAAGTATGAGGGACAATACAAAGAGGCATTTATTGAAAGTAAATCAGTTGAACTTCTGTTATGCACCCTGTATACCCTCGAAGAGATCAAAGCTCCTTGCGAAAATTGTAAATTTTTGAACCAGCCTCTCGAAAAAGAAAAAATCATGCAGGCGAGAGAAATCATCTTACGAAATATTCATCAACCACCGACCATACCCGAGTTAGCCCGAATGATCGGTATTAATCAATGCTATTTGAAAAAAGGATTTAAAGAGATGTTTAAATCGACCATTTATGAATTTGTGATCGAACAACGCATGCAAAGGGCGACGCTTCTGCTTTCATTAAACAATCAGTCAGTTTCGCAGATTGCTGAAGAAATCGGGTATTCAAATACCAGCAATTTCAGCAACGCTTTCAAAAAATATACAGGTCGTTATCCGAGTGAGTTTGTAAAAAACTAACGGATTTTTAATTTAAAAAAATGACGTTAAATTATTGATTATCAATATATTAAAGATATTTGATATACTTTTAATTTAATTTATTGCTTCGTTATCATTTCCATGCGGAGATATTAGATATTAGCGAATTGCTATTGCATTCTCCGAGACAGATCATTTGGATATCGGCTCAATGCTAGGGAACCAAACATATCTCCATCATGAAGTATTTTGTTCTAATACTCGATTTCAATTAGGGCCTTCCACCACTTTCTTGCCATAGCTGCCAAATACTCATTCATTTCCGCCACTTGCTCAATTGTGAATTTTTATTTGATAGCCTCCGGATACTTTTGCATCCTAAATCAAAAGAATATGTACTTAAAAATCAAATTGAAAATGGCTTCGACAGCCTTTTTTTGCCTGATGGGTACAGCGGCTTTTTCACAGCAAACCATTAATGTGAGCAGTCATACTGCAAAGATCAACGGAATGACGTTCGACTATTCGATCGGTGAAATGACCCTTGTATCAACAGAAAGAAATGCCCACCTGATTGTTACGCAGGGCTTATTACAACCAGGCACCGTAAACAATGGCAATACTCCTACAGTTGCCCAGGGAGCGATGTCACTGAACGATCAAGTCAAAGTGTATCCCAACCCCACTGAGAACATTCTCTTCGTAGAATCGATTGAAAATGCTGATCACGAAATCAGCTATCAGCTTTTCGACGCGGCCGGTCGCACGATCCTCAATGAAAAGACCAACTGGCAAGCCGGGGTCAATAAACTTAGTTTAGACCTTCGCCATTATGCCGCCGGTGCTTATTACCTGATGCTACGCAAACCAAACACACAAGGTGAACTGGAAAACTTCTCTTATAAAATCCAAAAAACGAATTAAACCAACTTAAACGAATTTAAAACAACTTAAAACAACTCAAAAAAAATCATAAAAAATGAAACGAACATTAAAATCCCTTTTATTCGCATTTTCGATGCTGGTTGCTACGGAGGCCATGCACGCACAATCGAAAGTACCACAAATGTTTAATTATCAAGGCATTGCCCGTGATGTTAAAGGAAATCCTTTAAGCAATCAAAAAATGACTCTTAAACTTTCCGTACTCCCTGCTGCCGATGCAACGGCTGCTGAGTATGAAGAAACGCAAACTGTCACCACAAATGAGTTTGGTTTGTATACCCTGCAGATCGGTAACGGTCAGGCTGTAAACGGTCAAATGCAGACCGTTAAATGGGAAACCGGAAATAAATACATCAAAGTGGCCATCGATCCAAAAGGAGGAAACAATTTTGTCGATGCCGGCACTAATCAGTTATTGTCTGTCCCTTATGCCATCTATGCAGACAAAGCTGGCGAGGCAGCAAACGGAGGTCACGACAAAACCCGTACCGGTGCGGTTAACTCAAATGCAGCGCATGTTGCCGGTGATGTAAACTACCTCACTAAATTTACTGCACTGAACACGATCGGCAAATCGCTGATCTATGATAATGGTACACGTCTCGGTATTGGTACAGCAGCCCCGGCAGCCGGTACCACATTACACATGCTCACCACAACCGGCAATATCGAGCATATCCGTATGCAAAATACCAACGCTACCGGCTTTGGAAAATTCATGTTGTATAATGATATTGCCAGTAACTATGCCACCTTTACCAAATACGGCAGTGCCTACCCTGGCGGATATCCCGGTGTAGCATCCTTGTTCCCTTATGCCAACATGCTGGCATTTGGAAATAACGTCGGGCCATTTATGCTTGCCAATAACGGCAATGTGGGTATTGGTATAGTAACCGCAGGCACAACTAAACTCTATTTCAATGCGCAGCAATCTACCGGTTACCTCGGTTTAGGAAGCAGTTTTATCCCTGCAGCGAACGTGCATATCGGCCATACCAGCACCGGCGATACCCTTCGTATTACCAATGCTACTACGGGACATCTGGCGACCGATGGATTGGAAATTCGTAATACCGGCAATACAGCCAGTATTGTAAACAAAGAAGATGCTTTTCTGACCATAGGAACTAACAATACCGACAAAGTTTACATTTCAAACAATGTAAAAAATATGGTTGGTGTTGGCCAATTGCCAGACAATACGCTCAATTTGAATTCCGGTGGCGCTGCCGACACAGTGGGTTTGGGATTAAGTAACAATTTCGATTTGTTCAACATGTCAGTTAATTTCGACGGTCAATTGCAATTTGGTGCTAATGCTTCAAATCTTGGCTCAAGTAGTGTGGTATTCACTTTAGATGATGATGGTGGTGGTGCAACAGTCGCTCAAGGTCTGACTGTAGGAGGCAATGCAACTGTTGCCGGACGTACCGGAATCGGAACAGTGGCACCTTTGGCTCGACTGCATGTTGAAGGTGAAGCAGCAGGTGATACAACTATCTATGCGCAAAGCAATTCAGGATCAAATCATCAAATGGCTATTTTTGGCCGTCAGCCTAATCTCGGATTTGGTGCGGGTGTAGTAGGTATCGGATTTGGTGGTACTGCCATGCCAACTTCAGTAGACATTGGAGTATACGGTTCGGCCAGTAATGCTACAGGTTTTGGTGTTTACTCACAAGGCCGATTAAAAGTAGTAGACGGCACAGAGGGCGCACAAAAAACGCTGGTATCTGATGCAACCGGTACGGCAACATGGAGTGGAGCCGTTGCTTTCAAAGCAACAGGTACAACTTCTGCAACGTTAAATACAGGTACAAATGTTGACCGAATCTATGGAACAGAGCTGTTCGATCTGGGAGGCGCTTATAATCCCGCTACCGGCATATTTACAGCTCCTGCTACCGGATTGTACCAATTTATTGTAACAACTGAATTTTCAGGCAATGGCGGCGCAACAAGCGGCTATACCCAATTGTCATTGAGAGTGAATGGCAGTTTGCTGGCTGCTACTTACTCAGAAATGGTACCACCGGCCATCAGTTCATTTTGGACCTATACCCACACAACGATTGTGCAACTCACAGCCGGCGATCAGGTGATACCCAACATTTCCAATTCAACCAATGCAAATCTCCCCATGACAGGAACCAGCACTTGGGCGCAATTTTCAGGCAACTTAATCAGATAAATCTCTCATCACGACGTGCTGTATCATTCGGATGCTGCACACAAAAACAATAAAAATGAAAAGACTAATTATAATTTCACTGACATTGTTGTCTGCCACTGCCTTTGCACAAAACAGAGAACCTGTTTCCGAAAGGTTGGTTGGCACACCCAATCAGGAACAAATCAGGCAACCACAGAATCATACTGTTGTTGGAGAAGAGAATACTGAAACCAAAACCCAAACAGAGGCGCGAGCGCAACAATGGATTGCTGCTCAGCAGAAACCTGAAACGGTAGTAGAGCAACCACAAAATCAGATCACAAGGACAGAAGCCGAAAGCATTAAGCCTTATGTAAACAAGTATAACGAAACCTTCGTGCGCAATGCCAATGAGCAGTCGATTTATCCGGCGAAGGAAGGCCAATACAATTACAAAAGGCAGGCTGCCGATATTGCTGAAGCAAAAAAGAGCCAGTCTCTTGAGACAAAGCAAACCTCAATGTCCGGCGTGCAGAAACAAACTGTTTCAGATGCGGAACGCATGAAACTGGGCCAACAAAAACAATTGAGCAGTATTCAAGCAACAAAGGGCAAAAATCCAGGTATAAACGATGCAGAACGGCAGAAAATGTTTCCACCGACCGCAACAACACCTGCATTGACAAACCCTGCTAAACCTAAATCTAAAGGAGATATTCACAAGTAAGTAATTTCTTTTTTAATAACGAGGTTTCACAAAAAACATCCGTCGTGGGAAAAAACCACGGCGGATTTTTTTATGCCGTAAAACCAAATTTCATCCCATATGAACCAAATACTCATCAGAAACGACCATATACTCAATAAAACAGAAGCAGTTGTAACAACAGTATAATTTTACATTTCACTAAATTATGTATTGTATGTACAGAAAAGTCAAGTTTAAAATTGCCACAGTGGCATTTTTTTCTTTGATGAGTATTGGTGGATTTTCCCAACAAACGATCAATGTCAGTAGCCGCTCGGCTACCATTAATGGCATGCGGTTCGATTATTCGATCGGGGAAATGACCTTAGTCTCAACAGAAAGAAATGCTGGACTGATCGTAACACAAGGTTTGTTACAGCCTACCAGCTCGGGCAGCGGAGCCAACACCCCAACGGAACACGTCACCAATGCTTTAAGCGACCTTATCAAAGTTTATCCAAATCCAACAGAGAACATTTTGTTTGTTGAATCTATTGAAAATACGGATACCGGCATCAACTATCAATTGTTTGATGCAAGTGGAAAAATCGTCATGAGTGAAAAAGTAACGTGGACATCGGGACCAAACAAATTATCACTTGATTTGCGGAATTATGCTGCGGGTGCCTATTATTTAATGATACGCAAACCAAATCAAGCAGGTCAAACGGACAATTTTTCCTATAAAATTCAAAAAACCAATTAATCCTTACAAACTAAATTATCATATATGAAACAAACATTCAAACTACTGATCCTTGCTTTTATGATGCTCATTATGACTGAGTCGGCAAAAGCACAAGTTCCACAATTATTTAATTATCAAGGCATTGCTAGAGATGCTAAAGGTAACCCTTTAAGTAACCAGCGTATGACCATCAAACTGGCAGTATTGCCTGCTGCTGATGCAACGGTACCTGAATATGAAGAAACACAAACGGTTACCACCAACGAATTCGGGTTATACACGCTCCAAATCGGTAATGGCACTGTAATGACCGGCGAAATGAAAACCGTGAAATGGGAAACAGGTAACAAATATATTAAAGTGGCCATTGATCCGAAGGGAGGCAACAACTTTACTGATGCGGGAACCAATCAATTATTATCAGTTCCATATGCGATCTATGCCGACAAAGCCGGTACAGCAGCCAACGCAGGTCATGACAAAACCCGTACCGGTGCGGTTAACTCAAATGCAGCGCATGTTGCCGGTGATGTAAACTACCTCACTAAATTTACTGCACTGAACACGATCGGCAAATCGCTGATCTATGATAATGGTACACGTCTCGGTATTGGTACAGCAGCCCCGGCAGCCGGTACCACATTACACATGCTCACCACAACCGGCAATATCGAGCATATCCGTATGCAAAATACCAACGCTACCGGCTTTGGAAAATTCATGTTGTATAATGATATTGCCAGTAACTATGCCACCTTTACCAAATACGGCAGTGCCTACCCTGGCGGATATCCCGGTGTAGCATCCTTGTTCCCTTATGCCAACATGCTGGCATTTGGAAATAACGTCGGGCCATTTATGCTTGCCAATAACGGCAATGTGGGTATTGGTATAGTAACCGCAGGCACAACTAAACTCTATTTCAATGCGCAGCAATCTACCGGTTACCTCGGTTTAGGAAGCAGTTTTATCCCTGCAGCGAACGTGCATATCGGCCATACCAGCACCGGCGATACCCTTCGTATTACCAATGCAACCACCGGTCATTTAAATACAGATGGTCTTGAAATTGGCAATTCAGGAAATGCAGCATGGGTAATGAACAGAGAAAATAGCTCCTTAGATTTCGGAACAAATGGAGTTGGCAGAATGTCAATCGATGGAGCAGGTTATACCGGTGTGGGTGTGGCACCATCATTGGAAGCATTATTTTCTGTAACCAATGCATCAAATGCAACCCAAGCTAAATTCGGATCAAATGTTCCTCTATATCTTGTTGCAAATAATCCTATGGTAGGATTTAACACTCGATGGGACCAAAATCTGTTTACCTATACCTATGGCACGTCCACCTATGCTGCTGTACAAACATTTAACCAGGAATTGGCAGGCGGAATTAATATTATGACTGCGCCTTCTGGTACCGGTGGAACTGCTGCAACCATGACCTCACGTTTGGCAATCACCAATACCGGGGCAATTGGTATCAACACGACTACCCCGAGTGCAAGCTACAAACTGACCGTACAACCTGATGGACCTGCGTTTATTGGCGGTATTAATGTGGGCGATGCCCTAGACGAATATTCATTATATGCGCAAAAAACCGGTTTGTTCGACGCGATTTATTTGTCAAAAACAAATGCCAGTACTTCTACCCCAACCTTGTCTGTAAATTCAATTTCACCAAATGCCTATGGATCATTTATCAGTTCGGGCGGTATGGGACTTTATTCGTCAGCCAATGCCGGAGCGGGTGTTTACTCAAACTCATCAAAAAGCTATGGTGTCGAAGCCAACAGTGACTCAATGTCAGCAGGCTATTTCCATTCTGATGGGTTCTACGGTAATGCTGCATTGATCGCGAACGGTGTTTTACGGGGTCAGTATACCGGAGTGGGCACCAATGATGTGCCGGGTGTATTTGGCATTTCACAACCAACTACCAATTATGGTTATGGTGTGAGGGGCTTAGGAAACTATATGGGCGTTAGGGGCGATGGCTTCACAGGTGGTTTCTCTGCGCTTTATGGCGCGGCCAACGGAGCAACCTATGCCGGTTATTTCGCAGGAAATGTAACCATCACCGGAACGATCGCCAAAGGCGGTGGTACGTTCAAAATCGATCACCCACTCGATCCAGAAAATAAATATCTCTACCACAGTTTCGTGGAAAGCCCTGATATGATGAATATTTACAACGGCAATATTACTACCGATGCAAATGGCGATGCCACCGTAACTATGCCTGATTATTTTGAAGCTTTAAACAAAGAATTCCGTTACCAACTGACTACTATCGGATCATTTGCGCAAGCTATGATTTCGGAGGAAATTTCCGGCAACACTTTCAAAATCAAAACAAGTCAACCCAATGTAAAAATCAGTTGGCAGGTAACCGGCGTTCGTCATGATAAATTTGCTGACCAAAACCGGGTAGTAGCTGAAGTGGAAAAAGAATCTCAGTTTAAAGGTAAATACCTTCACCCAACTGCATACGGTTTACCTGAAAATAAAGGTATCGACTATGCGATCACACACAGAGAAGGACAAGAAGTTACTCCTGACATGATGAGCAAACCAACAGACATCAAAGCCATGGAGAAACGCGCTGAAGAGGAAAGAAAAGCGGTACAGAGCAAAAGAAAAGTAGCTCCCGAAGCAGCGCCAAAAAATGAAAACAGAAATGTATCATCAAAAGCTTCAACAATGAATCGCTAATCAGTCCTTTTTTATTCCTTATAGATTTTCAATGATTTACGTTAAAACCGTGTGCCCAAAACACACGGTTTTTTTTTTCCCTTTTCAGCCGGATTTTGGTTCGCATCAACAACCCATAAGCTGTAAAGTGAATTTTGGTTTGATCTCTTTCAATTATCCATACAAACATTGTTGGATGAATTTCTCATCTGCTCAAAGCCAAATGTCGATGGATATGAGCCAATTACTCATCAACAGGTACCCTATCCTCAAAAATTATAGCTCTGGCATGACCGTGGAATAAATTTACGTCTTGCAGAAACTACTACTTTTTTACGAACAAAAAAACAGACTTCATGATGGCTCCCGACTGACAAGCAGATCCATCATTAAAGAAGTTCCGCAGGAGAAAATTTCCATAAAGCAATAAGTCGGTATGAAATGCTTAAACAGGAAGATTGCGAACAATCAGCATAGCCAAACAATACTGAAATTGAATCGTAGCCACAAAAAAAACAGATCAATGAAAACCAACACAAAAGCTGCTCGCTCACGAAGGCGTATTTTTATACCAATGCCCAGCTATTGCAGGCCCCCGCGACATGGAAGGCCAAACCAAAATCAATTGTATGTCTTTGTTGGAAATGTGCATTCATTTATCGGCTTTCGAAACAGAACATCTCACAATGCAAATACAACTATTTCCTTTTGCATTACTTTTTTTCCTCATTGCATAATAGCAGGGTACAGATTTGCCGGCAAATTTGCATGCAAAAAAAATCAATCTATGAAAAAAATATTATGGCTTTTGTTATGTTTGAGTACACTGCATGTCACTGCGCAAACGGGCGCAATTAAAGGTCGTACAGTGACTGCAACAGGTGAGCCACTGGCCGGTGTTGTCGTTTTACTGTTAGGCACCACACAGGGTACGCAAACCGATACCAACGGTTTTTTTGAAATTGACAAAGTAGCGGAAGGACATTACATATTGCAATGCAAATTATTGGGTAGGCTAAATTATGAATCGCGCGTGAGTATCAAAAAAAAATGAGCTCTTGGCGATAAACAATATCGTGTTGAAAGAAAATGCCAAAACGATTGATGAAATTCTGATCACTGCATACACAGACCGTTATAAAAAAAATGCAGGATCACCAAGCTTACGTTTGCAACAAGCGCTGATTGAACTTCCACAAAATATTCAGGTGGTTACAAAGGAAGTACTGAAAGATCAGCAAATCATCAGTATGAGTGATGGCGTTATTCGAAATGTCAGTGGCGCCGCACGGCTCGAACACTGGGCTGACATGTATACCAATATCACATCGAGAGGCAGTCAGGTGCAGGCATTCAGAAATAGATTCCAAGTGGCCAATTCTTATTGGGGGCCACTAACAGAAGATATGAGTTTTGTTGAACAGATCGAAATCGTAAAAGGACCGGCAGGCTTTATGTTGTCAACCGGCGACCCCGCTGGATTGTATAATGTGGTGACCAGAAAACCAAGTGGTGTACCCAAAGGTGAAGCCACTTTTACGTTGGGCAGCTTTGACCTTTATCGTGCCGCTCTCGACCTTGACGGAAAATTGGACAAACAGGGAAAATTCCTTTACCGATTCAATGTCGCAGCGCAAAATAAACGATCGCATCGCGCAAATGAGTTTAATAATCGTTATGTTATTGCACCGGTGATCAGCTACCAACTTGATCAAAAAACCAAATTGCGTATTGAATACAATTACCAACAAGCACATATGAGTGATGTGGGATCTTTCTATGTATTTTCAACAAAGGGATTCGCAAGCCTTCCCCGTAACTTTACAACATTGCCTGCCGGAATGCCTGCTACCCGCATTCATGACCACAGCTTTTATACAACTCTCGAACATCAGTATCATCCAAATTGGAAACTGACTACCCAACTTGCCCATTTTATATACGACCAAAACGGCTCATCGATGTGGCCATCAACAGTTGACAGCAATGGGTATATTACCCGCGCGGTAAGCAGTTGGCAAGCAAAAAAGTAAAATGACTATGGCCCAGGCATTTCTCACCGGTTCATTTCAAACAGCAAACATACCACATCGCCTCCTTACAGGTCTTGATCTGTCGACCAAAGCCTATTTTGCCGATTGGGGGCAATATCATTTACTCGATACGGCGAATGCTGCGTTCAATAGTCACGATCCCGACTATGGTGTTCCGGTAAACGGCTATCCGCAATTCAATTATCAAACACCACTTGAACAAAGAGCGAAGGCGATAGGCGGACAAATGGAACAAAGATATAGTGCTTTTTATGTGCAGGATGAAGCAGGTTTTTTTCAGAATACCCTCAGATTGACAATGGCCGCCCGCTATACATTTGTAACGCAGGCAGAATGGGGAGGCGAGCCCTACAGCGCTAAACGGATGACTCCGCGGTTTGCCTTGAGTGCCAACCTCCACCCCACCTGTGCTGTTTATGCTTTATACGATGAAGCTTTTTTGCCTCAAGCAGGCAAGCTCGCTTCGGGTGCTAAAGTGCAGCCCATCACAGGGCACAACATGGAGATCGGCATCAAGAAAGAATGGATGAAAGGAAAATGGAATACGACCCTAGCTTTGTACCGTATAGTAAAAAACAATGAGTTGACCGCTGATCCATTCAGTCCGCCCAACTCAGGATTAAGTATTGAACTGGGGCAAAAAACAGCTAAAGGCATTGAATTGGATTTACGTGGACAAATTTGGCCGGGTCTGCACCTTATTGCGAATTATGCGTTTACCGATTCGCGTGTAAATCGCGTGAACGAAGGTGTAACGGGTATCGTAGCCGGAGATGCTGTGCCTAATTTCGCACGTCATACGGCCAATACGTGGTTAAGCTACCGTATTCCGAAGGGGTCACTACGCGGCATTGGCTTTTCGTTTGGGTGTTCAGCCTTGTTGGGGCGGGTGATGTACTGGGATATTTCTCCTGATCCCACACAATCGCTTCCCGATTATTATAAACTAGATGGTGTTTTTTTTTGGGAAAAGCAAAATATCCGATTGGCGATCAACATGTTTAATATGGCCGACACCTACTTGTATAGTGGTTCGTATTATGCCTGGCTGAAAGCCTATAATTGGCAAACGGAACCTGGTCGTAATTTAAGATTTTCAGTTCACTATTCGTTCTGATGCGAAGCATATTAGCCAAACTGCATTTGTTGATGGGAGTCATCACCGGTGTGTTGATATTCATTATTGCCCTAACCGGCTGTATATATGCATTTCAACAAGAAATACAGAATTGCACACAGCCATTTCGTTTTGTGCAAGAACGAAATTTGCGCATGCTGCCTCCATCGGTATTAGCACAGCAATAACTGAAAACCTTACCCGGAAAAACATTGCATGCAGTTATGTATCAGGGAAAAGACCATGCGGCAAAATGCATATTTTATAACGATACGGCGGAATATTATCATTTTGTTTATCTCGATCCTTATAGTGCGGAAGTCCTGCAGGTAACAGATGAAAATTCAGGATTCTTTCACTTTATTCTTAATGGTCATTATTATCTCTGGTTACCACATGACATCGGGCGCGTGGTAGTGAGTAGTGCGACAATTATTTTTCTGGTGATGATTATTTCAGGGATTATTTTATGGTGGCCACGAAACAAAAAAGGAATTCGTCAGCGGTTTACTATTCAATGGAGTGCCCGTTGGAGACGACGCAACTACGACATGCATCAGGTAACCGGCTTTTATGTTTCATGGCTCGCGATCATCTTTGTCATTACCGGTTTGGTTTGGGGATTTGAATGGTTTCAACACTTATATTATGGAACCATTTCTTTCGGCAACTCAATGGCTCCCTATAGCATTCCCTCCTCAGTACCACAAAAAACAGGTACAGTTGATACAGCCACCATTGATAAAGTCTGGTACCTGATGCACTCAGAATATGGCGATGACGGGAGCATAGAAATTCATCCGCCGCCAGATTCAGTTGCATCAATCGCAGCTAACGCTAATCCAGATCCCTCTACCTATTGGCAAACCGACTATCGCTTTTTTGATCAGTATACAATGGTCGAATATCCGGTAGAACATATTTGGGGACGAGCCAAAAACAGCCAACTTGCCGATCGGCTTATGCGGATGAATTACGACATCCATGTAGGCAGTATCGGTGGCATTCCCGGTAAGGTGCTGGCATTTTTCGTCAGTTTGCTGATTGCCACCCTACCCGTCACCGGATTTGTGATGTGGTGGGGACGTCGTAACAAAAAAAATAAAACAGCAAACAAACCGGGCATCGAAAGATCGCAAAAGTTGTAAAGGATTAAGTGTCAAATTCAAGCAAAAAAAAAAATCAACCGATCGAAAAGCAATAAACTTAGCGTTCGGTTGACTTTTTCAGACAGTCGTGCCTGAAGATTTATTTCTTGATCAGCTTGTACGTTTTGTGGTTTCGAACGTCAAGAATGTAATATATGCCAACCGGATATTCTTTCATATCGAGTAAGTAACTACCGTCGACCTGAAATTCCTTGAGTGTTTTACCTACTGTATTCATGAGTTTTAACTCAGATTTTTGTCCGGCAAACACAGTACACTGATCCGACACCGGATTAGGATACAACGCAATTTCGCCGGCGTTTTCACGCATGATCAGCACCAATTTGCTGTATTCATAGGTACCATCATTGTCCACGGCTTTCAAACGATAATAGTATTTGTTTTCAAGCATATGGCGGTCTTCAAATGAATAACTATTTTGTACCATCCCTTTAGCGTTAAGCTCGCCCAGGGGTTGAAATTGCAGACCGTCGCCGGAGCGCTCGATCTCGTATTTTTTCATTCCATCTTCGTTGCTGGTTTTCCATTCGAGCAGGGCATTATTGCCTGACAGACGTCCGGTAAACGACAACAACTTAACCGATAAAGGAAAACCTGTTGGAGGCCCGGGATCTCCCACACCAAATCCGGAAAAACCGGTATTGAATTCACCCCTGATGAAATATCCATTGAGGAAAGTATTTTTGGTGAGGTTGCTTGCGAAATCGCGTGGTGTGCTCACAATTGCATTTTGAATGGCGATCGGCATTTTAAATATTTTACCTTGTGCGTTCCAGGTGCGTCCTTCTGTTTCGAAACCGGTCTTTTCAGCATTGGTTACGTACAAAGTGATTGCGTAATTGCCGAGTGGATTATTGACGGTTGGTGTGATGAGTAGGGTTTTATCAAATACCTTTTTCAATGGATCTGTTTCGCCGGTAATAAATTGAGCACTGTTTCCGATGCGATCGATATTTACTTGTGTGCAGCCATAATTGTGATTACTGAGATTTTGAATTCTTGCCATGATATCTCCATTACTACTGTATAAATAGATATCGGCATTTGGCCCCAACCACTCATTATCATTGGTAAGCGTATTTTCAATAAAGCGGGTTGACTCTCCACTGATCGTCAGATTGTCGAATCCTACGGGAGAATCGCCGGTGTTGTTATCATTCACCCAGCGCCAGCCTAGAAGGAAGGTCGTATTGTCTAACAAAGCCGGCAGATCGACTGTTGAATTTACCGTAGCAATACTGTTGCCCATTACCGGTGTACCCGGTACTGTTACCCAGGTTGGTGTAACTGTATTGGTTGAATACACAAGTTCCGCATAATCGTATCCGGGTTCGCCCTCACCTTTCCAATCAAAATTAGCCTGCAAACTGCTATAACCGCTTGCATTCACCAGACGGTGCACAATACAGGTTGAAGTGGAGTTTACATTATAACCGCAGGTATTGAGTGAAAAACGATAAACCTGCATGGTGTAATTGTTGATGGTTGATCCGCAGCCGGCATAATTCTTATTTCCCCAACGGTTTGAATTAGAACCGATCAAAGTCCATCCCGCCGGAGGATTGGTACCACTTTCAAAATTTTCGGTGAGGAAAGTTACTCTTTTCAACAAAGGATTATCGCTGTTATCATTAAGGGTAAAAGTAACATTCGGTACTACCCCGATGATAGCAACACCCGATACAATATTGAATTCAAGCGTGAATGATTCAGGCGACAGTTCGTTCGTTTGATCGTCGTAAATTCTCACGGTTACCGGCACAAGATTGGTTAGGTTATTGTACACAGCCTGATGCGAGGGAGCTACGAAACTTCCGTTAGTGGTGTATTCGAAGTCAAGAAATTCAGTAGCCGTAGCACCGGGCGCGATGTCTATATTTACGACAACCGGCGAAGGAGGTGCATACGAAACCAAGGCATTAACCGTATAATCTTTAAAACTACGGCAACCTATCGTGGTAGTCGGTGTTTCCTTTACTGATTGAGCAGCATATTCAAAATTGAGTTTAGGTGTATGCGGTAAAATCGCAGTAAACAACCCGCGGCCATGCGTTGCGGCTACGAGGGTATTATCTGTTTCTCTGAATTGCAACATGTCGACACGTACATTGGCAAAACCATTATTGGTCGGCGCCCAATTTGTTGATCCGCCATTCAGGTCATTTGTACTCCAAACACCAAGATCTGTAGCCACAAATGCCATATCGCTGCTGTCGGGATGTATCATTGCCCAACGGATCGGCATATCGGGCAAATTCCCTTCTACGGAAGTCCATGACGTACCCCCATTGGTCGTTTCCCACACACTGTTGGTACCGTAATTCGTAAAACTAAGAATGATATGGTTTGAATTTCCTTTTTCCACATCGATACTGGAGATATACAAACCATTGCTTGTTGGCAATCCGGATGATAAATTCGTAACAGTGGGAACGGCTGCTGCCGCATTCACTACTTTTACAAACATTGGTGATAAGCCGCTCGCCTGAAATCCCATCCAAACGGTTGAGGGAGTATTGGGATCAACGGTAACCGCCGATATTTTGCGGGCACCGGTCACTGCTGATACATCTCTGGTAGAACGTGTATTGGCCACACCAACACTTGAAACCATTTCGTAAAATCCATTGTTGTGTGCGCCATATTGGATATCATTCACATCATCATAGTCGGTTGGATTAATAAAGCGACCAACCCCACTTCCCCCGGTTACACTGCCGAATCCTGCACCACCGTTATTGGAAACATAGTAAGCATTGTACACATACGAAGTCAATTGAATATTGCCATTGGTTTGATCGATATGACAAAATGCTCCATCGCCACCGCTTGCGTTTGTAGTAGCATTGACTCCGGGTTGCGTAAATTTCTGCGTGCCGTTATCTTGTGCACCGGCCAAAAAATAATTCGGGTCCGTTGGATGGGCGGCACAAGCGTAATACTGTGTCACATTGTAGCCGGTATTGCGTTCAGTAAAAGAAGTTCCGCTATTGGTCGTGCGAAAAATTCCGCCATCGGTACCCCATAGAATTTCGGTAGAACTACCCGGCTTAAATACGATAGCATGATGATCGGCATGTACATATACCGAGGGCGCAACACAAGCTCCATTCGCCCCACCCGTCCATGAAGTGATTTGTGTCCAGGTTGTTCCTCCATCTGTTGACTTTAATCCATCGACGCCACCGATATACAAAGTAGCCGGCACATTAGGGTCTACCCCTCCAATGAGATCGTACCAGGCTTGTCCGCGTGTATAATCTGAGTTGGTGCTTCCCTGATCACAAAAGCCGGGTGAGGTTGCGGTGACCCATGCTGTTCCTCCGGTTGTAGAGCGGAAAATTCCCGGACTTCCTCCGTCATGACATATGGCATACACACGGTTAGTATCCGAAGGGGCAGTACACAGCTCGGTACGGCTGTACGACCCGGTGGGCGAAATATTGGTCCAGTTACCGACATTGCCGGTGTTGGCCCCGTATGTAGCATGATCTGATTTAAAAACAGAATTATTAAAACCGACATAAACGTCCCCGTCACTACCCAATTCTACGTCGGTGGCAAAATCGGAATTAGCCCCACTGATAGCATTTCCGATGACTTTCGTCCAAGTGCTGCCATGATTGGTTGATTTTTGCAAACCATCGCGTGTTGCAGCATACAAAATACCTGTTGAGGTGATTACTAGTTTTTGTGTATAATTAAACGAACTGTTGGCTGTTGAGGGAAGTTGATTCCATGTTGTACCTCCGTCAGTTGATTTCCAAATTCCCAGTCCTCTGATAGCGTCACTATTACCCCAACCTTCGCCGGTGGCAAAGTAGAGCGTATCAAAATTGACCGGATGTTGTGCAATTGAGGTGATGGCAAGATTATCGAAGAAATCATTTTGCTTCACCCACACCGGTGGTGTCAGCGTAATATCGTTGCATTTCCATAGCCCTCCTCCCACACTACCTGCCCAAATGGTTTTGAGTGTAGCATCGTTTCTGTCGTACATAAGTGCACGGGTACGCCCACCAACATTGTTGGGGCCTCTTTCAGTCCAGGTAATGTTCGATACGGGACCTCTTGTCTTTTTATGATCGTTTCGCAGCGTATTCGCATATTGGTATGCGGCGAGTAAACGTTCCGCCGGAACGGTATTCGTTGCCGGGTCAATCGTCTTTTCCCGCTCGAGTGCCCAGGCTTCTTGCATACCATCCTCTTCATCTTCTTTTTCCTGACCGGCATGCTTTTCATACTTATTAGCAGTGCCCGCGTGTTTCAACAAGTTACAAGAAGAAATGATACAAATGGCCAGTATCAGGCTTAAAAGGGTAGAGTTTCTTTTCATGATGTAAATATAATATATGTGTATTGTAAAAAGAAGGTCTAAGCGTCAAATGATTAAAGCTTTGCGATGTTCAAAGCATTCATCTCCAATTATTTATCTACTTGTTAACCTCAAAAAGTCATTAATTGATGGGTCAGAAAAAAATGTTCAACTTCCCGATGCAGACATTATAATTATTCGAATCCAACAGGCTTAGAAAAGAAGAAATAAAATTTTCAAAAAAATAAATCCTCCATCAATATCTTTCCGCAGAATGCGAGTGGTCGCGTGTAGACAAAAATATTCCTATGAAATCAGATAAAACGCTAATGCTCATATTCTTGCTCATCACCATTCTAGCAAATGTTACTGTATTGTTCACTACGATTAATCCTGAAATTTACCGACTCCTCCAAGCAACGGTGCTGTTGTGTACATATACATGGGTTTACTTATTGTATCAGGCCAGTACATTCAAAAGACACTGGACGACACGCATTATATTTATGTTGTTCGCCTTAGTGATAATAAGTGTATTATTTAAAATACAACATTGGCCTCAAGCTGGCACGATGCTGATATTATCTTTTGGAGGGTTGATATTGGTTTACATTGTGCGCTTTGGATTAAAACCTTCACGGAGCCTGATCGACTGGATAAAGTTGCTATGGATCAGCACGACCCTTTTTTTGCGTTTGTTGATTTTACAACATATTCTACCAAAAGATTACCTTATCATCTCGAATATACTCTTGTTGTTGCTAAGTGTCGCATTTGTATTTGCGAAAATCCATGAAAAAAATGAGACCATGATTTGACAGGCCGGTGCGCGGTCTTACCTGTCATTTAATTTTCAGCGATGATCGATTTGATCGGGTAGCAATTGCCTTGTAAAATGTTTAATTTTTTTTTCGCTGAAAAGTTTTGAACACGGAGGGTTGCGGAGGCACAGTGTGACTCACGCGGGCGAGTTTTTTCAGCACATTTTAGCTATTTTCCGAAAGGCTTGATTTTTTGCTCCACTTTTTTATCAAGAAAAAAGTGGAAGGTGGTGGGTATAACACAATACTGCTTATAAAATTCTCTTTTTACTTTTTTTCTTGACAAAAAAAGGTACAAAAAAGGTCACGGCAAAAGAAAAATTTCTTAGTTGTAAAAAACCACCTGCGGATAATCAAATTTTCCTCACGATTGCCACAACCATACCATCATGTTCTTTTATACCTACGTTTTGTATGATGGTTGAAGTGAGATTTTCGTATGCAGACAAAGCATCATTCAATCGTTGCACCCCTTTTACCTTTTCATCTGTACTTGCTTGATTCAATACAGCGCCGCCCCGGATAACATTATCGGCAACAATGACCGAGCCCGGGCGCGCCAACCTTATCGCATAGTCGACATATTCGAGATAAGGTGGCTTGTCGGCATCAATAAAGAAAAAATCGAAAGGATCCGGATCTTCTTTTTCCAGATGACCTAATACATCCAACGCATTACCTTCTTTGATTTCTATAACCTTATTTAGCCCGGCATAATCAATCACCTTTCTCGCAACAGCGGCATGATCCAAATCCGCTTCCACTGTAATTAATTTTCCGTCGACTGGTAGGGCTGCAGCGAGCCATAAAGTGCTGTATGCGCCAAGTGTACCCAATTCAAGAATGCGCTTTGCTCCACAACTCATCGCCAGTATTTGCAAAAATTTTCCCTGATTCGCCGAAATACTGGCATCTGGCATACCGTTCGCCGCTAGCATATTGCGGGCATACAACATCGCTTCTGATTCCTGCCCAAGTCTTTCAGCAATATATTGATCTGTTTCAGCAAAAATTTGTTCATTCATCATCCTACCTATTTTTACCGCAAAAGTAAGCTGCGATTTCGATTTAGGCGCAGTGGTGATCATGCT
>CAZFKA010000020.1:0-19540 GCA_964519155.1 uncultured Bifidobacterium sp.
ACTACCCAAACATGATCAATGCCTGGAAACAAAGAGAAAAAAGAGAAGGCATCAAACTGGTATGGGTCGACCATGAGTTACCCTCAACCGACAACAACTATCTGGCAAACAATTATATTGAACAATTCACCGAAAAAACCAAAGTTGTACACATCACCCACATCATCAACTGGAATGGGCAGATTTTACCCGTCCGACAAATAGCGGATGTTGCCAAAGAAAGAAATATACAAGTATTGGTAGACGGCGCTCACTCATTTGCTCACTTTAATTTCAAGATCGACGAATTAAACTGTGACTATTTTGGTACCAGTTTACACAAATGGTTGGGGGCCAGTATCGGCACGGGGTTTTTGTATGTGAGAAAAGAAAAAATCAAAACACTGTATCCGCTTTTTGGTGTTGATGATCCCCATAAAGACGATATCCGAAAATTTGAAGCATTGGGAACCCGCCCATTCTTTATTGAACAAGCAATAGAAAAAGCGATCGATTTTTACCAAATGATTGGCGCCGAGCGAAAAGAAGCCCGACTATTTTATTTGAAAAACTACTGGATCGAACAGGTCAAAGATCTTCCTGATATTGTGATCAATACACCCATGAAAAAAGGATTCAGTTGTGCCATCGGCAATATTGGCTTTGCAAACAAAAAACCCGAAGACCTGGATAATTTCCTGTTTGAGAAACACAAAATTCATACGGTTGCCATCAATTGGGAAAAAATTAAGGGGGTGAGAATTACCCCTAATGTTTATACGACACTTGAAAATCTTGACAAACTGGTAAAAGGAATCAGGCAATTTGCCGAGTCATAAAAAGAGGGTTCTTTAATACCACTTCCAGCTATCGCTATTATACCCCTTAGGTCCACCCAATTTAGCATAAAAGCCAAGCTGACAAAGAGCTTTAGCATACCCGACCTCGAAATAAATGCCGGCATTGTTGCCCAAGGGCGCTTTCAACCCAAACACACTTTCCACAGCTATCGGAATGGCAGAAAACGCAGCATTCAGATAATCCTGAAAGTCCTCAACATACATCTGATCTTCAGCAGAAAGTACATTTCCCCCCAGCTTTACATCGATCTTTAAGCGGGTACGCGCATAACCGGCACCTAAACCATAATAGATGTCCACCTTTTCGGGGTTCTTTATAAAATGAAGATTCATTCTCAACATCGCATTGATACTTGAATAATTGAGATTTGTTTCCGACTGAACTTCATTATCATCATCGTCGAGATAAGAAGCTGTAAATTTAAAATTACCGAATTCCGCATTAGAACTTAACCCTAAACCTACCCGGCCACCCAACATTTTGTCGTAACGAAAATGGAAAGGCCCTAATCCTTTATACTTAAACGCTGTCGTAACCTCCGCATCATCGGTCTCCAGCGAAAATTTAAATATAGAACCCATGATCTGCATAGCACTCGGAAAACCGTAACCTAACTGAATGGTACTGGTTCCCTTCTGTACGATTTGCGCCGAAATAGTATTTACAGCAAAAACACTCAACAGTAGCAAGGTCAATATCGATCTCATCCTGATTTTTTTTTAAAAATAATATTTATATTCAAGAGTGCAAATAATTTTTCAAAACAAGTACTTTTGTTATATAAAAAAAAGGAGCATGAGCGAAGAGAAGTCATTGAATTTTCTGGAGGAAATAATCGAAAACGATATTAAAAATAATACCCACCAGGGCCGCATACAAACCCGTTTTCCTCCCGAACCCAATGGTTATCTTCATATTGGCCATGCAAAATCGATCTGTGTCAATTTTGGGCTTGCCGAAAAATATAAGGGTGAATGCAATCTGCGTTTCGACGATACCAACCCCAGTACCGAAGAAACGGAATACGTCGACAGTATAAAAGAAGATATTCGTTGGTTGGGTTTTACCTGGGCGAGAGAATTGTATGCGTCTGATTATTTTGATACCCTGTACAGTTATGCTCAACAACTCATCGAAAAAGGACTCGCCTATGTTGATCCCTCCTCGCCTGAGGAAATGGCCACACTGAAGGGTACACCAACTTCGCCCGGTGTCGACAGCCCTTATCGCAATCGACCTGTTGAAGAAAATAAGACTTTGTTTGCAGAAATGCGGGCGGGTTTGCATCCTGACGGCGCAATGGTTCTTCGTGCAAAAATTGATATGCACCACGCGAATTTATTGATGCGCGACCCCGTGATCTATCGTATCAAACATGCTCATCATCATCGCACCGGCGATAAGTGGTGTATCTATCCCATGTATGATTTTGCGCATGGCCAAAGTGATAGTATCGAACAGATCACGCACTCCATTTGTACGATGGAATTTATTCCTCATCGTGAACTCTACGATTGGTTTATTGAGCAACTGGGGATCTTTCCTTCGCATCAATATGAATTTGCAAGAGGAAATGTAAATTACATGGTCACCAGCAAAAGAAAATTATTACAATTGGTGAACGAAAAGTTTGTTGAGGGCTGGGATGATCCACGTATGCCTACCATTAGCGGCCTAAGACGACGTGGCTATACAGCCGCAAGCTTGCGCACCTTTTGGGAAAATGTAGGTGTGGCCAAACGCGACAACAATATTGATATTCAACTGCTAGAATTCTGTATCAGGGAAGAACTCAATAAAACAGCCTTACGAAGAATGGCGGTACTCGATCCTATCAAACTGATCATTGACAATTTTCCCGAAGGTGAAAGTATTTCTCTTGCTGCTGAAAACAATCATGAAATGGAAAACGCCGGCGAACGACAGATTAGTTTCAGTAAGGAACTTTGGATCGAACGGGATGATTTTATGGAAACCCCTCCACCAAAATACTTCAGACTGGCACCCGGATTGAAGGTTCGCTTAAAACACGCTTTCATTATTGAATGCACAAATTTTGAAAAAGATGCTCAAGGAAATATCACCGAGATTCATGCACATTATTTTCCGGAAAGTAAAAGCGGCAGCGATACAAGCGGTATCAAAGTAAAAGGGGTGATACATTGGTTGGATGTAAAAACAGCTAAACAAGCAGAAGTTAGATTGTACGATCGCTTGTTTACCGTTGAAGACCCCGCGAATGCCGAAGGAGACTTTAAAGATTTTATCAATACAGAAAGTCTTCAAATTATTGAACACGCATTTATCGAACCTGCTTTACTCGAGGCATCAATGGATGATAAGTTTCAGTTTCTTCGACTGGGTTATTTCTGCAAGGATAAACAATCAAGCGCTGATAAACTCATATTCAACAGAACTGTTGGCTTGAAAGATTCATGGGCAAAGGAAGTGAAGAAAGGATAGGCAAACCGCAATTGCATTAAGGTTGTTATCTTTAAGGTATGAAAAAAATATTTTCTATCCTGATATGTCTTTTGACATTCGTTTAAAACATAAAGGCCCAAAATCCAATACTGTTTTGGGGTGCCGCAATTGGCGATAGCTCATGCAGTAACAGTGGTAACCAAATTCTTTATTCTCCTGATAGTAGTCTATATGTCCTGGGGACTTTCTGTGGCACAACAGATTTTGATTTCACGCCTGCGGTAAATGAATTAGTCGCCGTTGGCAATGATAACTTTATTCTGAAAATAACCCCCCAGGGATTGTTTGGCTATGTAAAAAAAATTGGAGAAAATTTCCTTTTATCAGACGCAAAAGTCGATAGTCACAGAGACCTGATTCTGGCAGGAACAATACTAAACTCCTTAGCCCTTGATTCTACAGTGACCAATGTTCCGGTAACCTTAACAAGTGACGGACTTGGCGATATACTTATATTAAAATTCAACACCGCAGGTCAATTGATCTGGTACAGGCAGATGGGTACATATCAATTTGAGTGGCCATCCACAATGGTGATCGACAAAGATGATAATGTTTATGTCATGGGGGGCTTCGGCGATACACTCGATATAGACCCAGGTGCAGGGATATATAACCTGAATGGACACAATGCAACGATGTCAGATATATTTATTTTGAAACTCAATGCCGCTGGTAATTTTGTATGGGCTAAAAGTCTAGGCGACTATAGGCCGGATTTTGTTCACCATGCTGTAATAGATCAGGACAATAATATTTACTTCGTCAGTACGTTTCAAGACAGTATTATCGTGAACACGCCGACAGGTGCTGATACCCTGTATACAAAACCTTTTCAGCAAGCAAACAATGTTCAATATGCCGCTATTTTGATTGCTAAAATGGACAGCTCAGGTAATTTCCTTTGGTTTAAGCAATCGTATAATTCTACATCGGAGCAACCCCTCATGGCAATCGATAATTTAAAATCAATTTATTTGACCGATGCTTTTACAGACACTATTATTTTCGGTGCACCAAACAACTATATATCGTTAGCCGGCCAGCACCAGGGGAAGAATGTATATGTAGCCAAATGGGATTCAACAGGCAATTTTCTGTGGTCAAAAAGCATCGGTACTTCAGACGAGTGTATCGTGAAAAGTATACAAGTTGATCAAAACAATGAGATGATCATGTTGGGTAGTTTTGCAGACAGCCTGTTTTATGATTCCAACAATCAGACAGATTATCATATTTCATACAATAAAACAAAAGATCTTTTTTTGCGTAAAGCGGATGCTAATGGTAACGAAGTCTATACTGCTGTAATTGGCGACAACGGTGCACAATCCGGCAATGCGATAACCCTTGGCACAAACGATGATATATATATAACCGGGAAATTCAGCGACACCATAGACATTAATTTAAATGCAGGACTGGCAACCCTATATTGCAAGGAAAATGAACAATCGATTTTTATAATGAAATACATAGCTACACCGTTGTTTGTATCGGACGAAAAAATGAAAATTGACCCCTTGGTATTTCCAAATCCCGGCAATGGGTACTATCACGTTTCCTTATCACAACCAGCTTTTGTAAGTTTTACAAATGTGTATGGGCAAAAGATCCGTCAATTTGAGTTGCCAGCCGGTATACAGCATGTTGACATCAGTAGTCAGCCCGCGGGTGTATATTATATAGCTATACAAACGAAGTATAATGCAAATACTGTTAAGATTATTAAACAATAATTCTACAAGCCGTTAAGCACCCTCATGTTAACTAGACTAAATGCGTAATGAAATTTCATCGCGAAAAACCATTCTGTTGATGCCAAAAAAGCAATTCACAAAACAAATGCATGTCCTTACCTTTTGAACATCAACTATTCTGTTGAAGTTGATCCGTTTTGATTCGATAGTTTAGGGATTGACGCATGCATATTCGCTCTTCCTCGAGAAAATAATGCCGCTTCGAATGCACAAAAATTTGGTCAAATTAGATTTTGCATACACACTTCACTAATTGCAAATTCTACTTTTATCTTTACAAAAAAAGTCTATGCGCTGGCCATATCAAATTACATCACTCGAGCAATATCATCAAACCTATCAACAAAGCGTTCAAGATCCGGAAAATTTTTGGGACAACATTGCCTCACACTTTCGCTGGAAAGAAAAGTACAAGGAAGTGTTGAAATGGAATTTTCACCAGCCATCAGTTGAATGGTTCATTGGTGGTAAACTTAACATCACCGAAAATTGTCTTGACCGTTGGGCCGAAACACAACCCAATACACCCGCCATTGTTTGGGAAAGTAATGACCCGAATGAAGCCGGCAGAACCCTAAGCTACAAAGAGTTACTCGACGAGGTTTGTCTCTTTGCTCAAGTCTTGTACAATATGGGTGCACAAAAAGGTGATCGAATTTGCATCTATATGCCGATGGTTCCTGAACTCGCCATTGCGGTGCTCGCATGTGCCCGTATTGGCGCCATTCATTCGGTTGTATTCGGAGGCTTTTCGGCCAATAGCATTGCAGACCGTATCAACGATGCGAAATGCAATATTGTGATCACTGCTGATGGCGTTAGACGGGGCAATAAGGAAATTGCTTTAAAAGATATTATGGATGAGGCCCTCAGGAATTGTACAACCATCAAAAAAGTAATTGTCTTGCAACGAACAGGTTCTACCATCAACCTAATTCCCGCGCGTGACCATTGGTGGCATCAAGAGATGGCCAAAGCGAAAGTCGAAAACAAATATTTTGTATCTGCCGAAACAATGGATGCTGAAGATGAATTGTTTATCTTATACACATCAGGCAGCACGGGCAAACCCAAGGGCGTAGTTCATACCTGTGGTGGTTATATGGTGTATGCCCACTATACATTTGTGAATGTCTTTCAATATCAGCCCGGTGATATTCATTTTTGTACAGCAGATATTGGCTGGATTACCGGTCACAGTTATATCTTGTATGGTCCCCTCAGCGCCGGTGCAACCACGCTCATGTTTGAAGGTATTCCCACCTGGCCAGACGCCGGCCGCTTTTGGGATATCATCGATAAACATCAGGTGAATATTTTGTATACTGCGCCTACAGCTATTCGCAGCCTAATGAGCTTTGGGACCGACCCGCTAAAAGGTAAAAAACTCGATTCCCTAAAAGTACTCGGCAGTGTAGGTGAACCCATCAATGAAGAGGCCTGGCATTGGTACCATAGCTTTATCGGAAAAGAAAACTGTCCCGTTGTAGATACCTGGTGGCAAACAGAAACTGGAGGCATAATGATCTCTAACCTGGCGGGTATAACTCCGCAAAAACCCGGCTATGCCACACTGCCCCTACCGGGTATACAACCGCTGTTGGTAGATGAAAACGGAAATATGGTACCGGGAAGTGATGCCGCATCCGGTACGCTGCCCAACAACACCGTGAGTGGAAATTTATGTATACGTTTTCCCTGGCCGGGAATGATACGTACTACTTATGGCGATCATGAACGATGCCGGCAAGCTTATTTCTCTACTTATCAAAATCTTTATTTTACCGGTGACGGTTGTTTTCGCGATGCAGAGGGTAACTATCGCATTACCGGTCGGGTAGACGATGTATTGAATGTTAGCGGACACCGTATCGGCACCGCTGAAGTTGAAAATGCCATTAATATGCATACTGCTGTCATTGAAAGTGCGATTGTAGGATATCCACACGATATCAAAGGGCAGGGAATCTACGCATATGTGATCTGTAATACACCAATACTTGATGCGGAAACAACTGCGCAGGAAATTCACCAAACCGTATCATCTATCATCGGCGCTATAGCCAAACCCGATAAAATACATTTTGTCAGTGGATTGCCCAAAACCCGTAGTGGCAAAATTATGAGGCGTATCCTTCGAAAAATTGCAGAAGGCGATATCGCAAACCTCGGTGATACGTCCACACTCCTTGACCCTGCCGTAGTTGATGAAATTATTCAAAGTCGTTTGGCTTAAATCATGGTGTGGCATACAAACCCCTCACGCCGATTGCGCGTCTTAAGGACATGAAAAAAATTGTCTTATCGCTGTGTGTTTGCCTTTGGGCAATTGTGTGTACTGCACAGACAAAATCGTTTATTTACGAATTGAATGAAAATGTCGAAAAAATGGCCGGTTGTTCAAACGGTGCATTCTATACCGTTAGCTGGCAACCCAATTGTCCCGACGACTATATTGTGATACGCTATATGAACCGCGACGGAGAAGAAAAGTATAAACGAACTTCTCCGGTATACTTGGCCAGTGTTAGCAGTATCAGTTGTTGTGTCAATAATAAAAATAATCTCGTGTTGTATCTGCGGCTTGGTGATATCAATCACTCTCTGTTTGAATTCGATTCAACAGGCAATATGCTTTGGAACCAGAATTATCAATTTGTGAGTACCGAAGTAAAATTTGATCAAATATTGAATGGCCCCACCGGCTATTACCTCATCGGCAATACCTATACCCCGGGATTTATGGACAGCACAAAAGCATTCATCGTCAAAGTAGACGAGGTGGGCAAACACCAGTGGAATAAACTTTACAACTACAATCCGGCTATTGCAACGCATACCCTTTTCAACAAAGCCATGCTGTTAGGGGATACCCTGGTGACTGTCGGTTATATTTACCCGGCCAATTATGTAGGCGGGCAAAAACCCTATCGCCCAACCGTATCCAAACTCGATACTTCCGGAAATTTTTTATCCGGTAAATATTATGTCATCGATTCATCAATGCTCGGAATCGACAATTATGAGTTCAAAGATTTTTATCAAACACCCGCCGGATATTTCTATCTCGTTGGCTTCAATTATGGTAATGAACATGCACTGTTTAAAATGGACAAACAATTCAACATCATCCGTATCAAGGAAAAACTGAGTGGAAAAATGAGCACGATGTGTGGCGGGTATGATGAGAATCTCTTTATAGTACCTGACAATACATTTACAAATACGGTTTATGAAATGGATAGCACACTGACGATCGTCGGCAATCATGCCATCAAAAAAAATAATTTGGATGGCACCCAATATGGCGCTCTAAAAGAAATTATCAAACATAACTGTGGATTTCTGTTTAAAAATAATTACCGGTTTTACGGCCATGCCGATAAAAGTTTTACCTATTGTATGGACAGCAGTGTTGCACTCACCCAAAATTATTATACGGTTGCCAATCACTACAGCCGCCCGCTAAACCTTAGCATAACAAACTATGGACAATTCAATACTTACCTCACCAACCAGCCCTATACTGTATTACCTGTTAGCGCTACCCAAGTATGCAGTGTGAATTATACCTGTGGTGGAGGTGGCCCATCTGCACTTGCTTCGGCCACAGATAAAAAAGCCTACCAAATTTATCCAAACCCGGGCCATGAATATGTCACCATTCGGCAAGCGGGAAATGATGACCTGAGCATTTTAGTATATGGCTTGAATGGCACCCTACTTTTACAAACACAAAGCCATGCCGAAATCACTTTGCTTGCGATAAAAGACTTTCCTTCCGGAATATACTTGCTCAAAATTCAAAATAAAGATCAAAGTATCGTTGAAAGATTGATCAAAGAGTAACATGAATTGACCCGGTGATAAAAAATATGTAAATAGCCTGGTTGCGATCGGGGCATGTCTACATTCTAACCGCAACTGTCGTTTCCTAATAGAAAATACGCATCTTTGTATTGGGGTAAGTTCCCCCTGTTTTTACTGAAAGTAAAATAAAACAAATATGCGTAATATTTTTCTCACCTGCCTGTTTGCGTTAGGGATGCAAACCGCTTTTGCTCAACACAATATGAATAGTAAATATGAATCAAAATGGAAAGTTGTTGATGCGGCTTTTAAAAAAGGTCTTGATCAAACCGCTCAGGCTGAAATAGAAAATATTCTGACACTCGCACGCGCCGAAAACAATACGGAACAAATCATCAAAGCCATCTGTCTCTACCGAGTAAGTCTACACGACAGGGATGAAAAAGCCAGAATAAACGATATCATTTTATTTGAAAAAGAAATGCAGGGGGCAAAATTTCCACGCAAGAATTTGCTGCATTCTATGCTGGGCGAATTATATTGGACCTATTATCAGGAAAATCGCTGGCGTATTCTCGACCGCACGGATATCGATGACAACGAAGAAAAAAATATCACCGATACTTCCGGTATCGACACCTGGTCAGCAAATGACTTTTACCAAAAAACGGCTTACCATTATCAAGCATCACTCGCCGATAAAGAACGATTAAAGGCATTTCCTGTAAACAATATGGCAGAAATTCTAGCTCCGGGGAAAAATACAGAAAAGTTACGGCCAAGCCTTTTCGATTTTTTGATACAGCGAAGCATCAGCTATTTTGCGATGGAAGAAAACGAAATCACCCAACCGGCCTATGCCTTCACGATTGCTGATGAAAGTGCATTCAGTTCCGCATCCAACTTCATCAATAGCTCCTTTAAAACGGCTGATACCACATCACAAAAATATCGTGTACTAAAATTGTATCAGCAAACCTTGAGTACCCATCTCGCCGATAATGAACCGGCAGCATTGATCGATGCCGATATTGCCCGTATCCGATATGTTTACCGGTTCAGCACCTTATCTAATAAAAAACAACTTTACCGTGACGCCTTAAGAAAGATCGCCGAGAATTATCCGCACAACGAACAAGCCGCCCTGGCGAATTATTATATCGCGGAAACCTATACAGGATCATTCAACCCCACTCAGGTTGCAGATAAAAGCGCTGTCAAAGAACTGAATCTCCCCGAAGCAAAAAACATATGCAAAACTATTCTTGAGAAGTTTCCAAAAACAGAAGCAGCCTATAAAGCAACTTTACTGATACAACAAATAGAAACCCAATCATTAACCCTTGAAACCGAAGCGATAGTCCTTCCGAATAATGCTTCACTCGCGAAGATTCAATACAGAAATATTCCAACGCTATACTGCAAAATAATTAAAATAACGCCGCGAGAACTACGCGATCTCTCTGTTTCCTACCGCGAAAAGTATGCGGACATCAATTCAAGACCGACAATCAAAAACTGGCAAATTGCCTTACCTGATCCACACGACTATCTCCCCCATAGTACTGAAATTAAAATAGAATCTTTGCCGATAGGAGCATATGCTTTTGTTGTTTCAAACAATGCACAATTCAATGACAAAGAGTCTACACAATTTGCTTTACTCAGCGTTTCTGAACTGTCGTATATCACAGAAACGAATTCGGACAAAAGTGGAACAAAAGTGTATGTCATAAACAGAGAAAACGGCCAACCCATCGCCAATGTTGCTGTAAAAACTTGGAACTACCGGTATAATTACACCAGCAGAAAAAGTGAATACCAAGAAGGCAAATCTTATGTCAGTGATCAGGACGGCAGCTTTGTTATACAAAAAACTGAAGCAACTGAAAATTCATATTCTCTGCAACTCACAAAAGGTGCCGACGATCTTTTTGTACAATCGAGCGTTTATGCGGCAGAACAAGCACCCATGCAAAAAGATGAGGTACTTACCGTAATGTTTACCGATCGAAGTATATATCGTCCCGGACAAACCATCTATTTCAAAGGAATCATGATGAATAAAAAAAATGATGGTTCAAATAAACATGCATTACTACAAAACCGAAAGACAACGATAACCCTGAAAGATGCAAATTTTGAGGTTGTAAAAAGCATTGAACTCATCACCAATGACTATGGCTCTTTTACCGGCACGTTTGTTGCGCCAGAGGGATTGCTTACGGGTACCTTCTTTCTGGAAGCAGAAGGTGGATCAACAGATTTCAATATTGAAGAATACAAACGACCGAAGTTTGAAGTAACATTCGACACCCTGAAAGATACTTACAAACTCTTTGACAAAGTCAGCATCCGCGGTCTGGCAAAAGCTTATGCCGGGAACAATATTGATGGGGCAAAGGTAAAATACCGTGTGGTGCGGGAAGCACGCTTTCCTTACTATTGGAGCTTTTATCGCTGGGGACAGCCTGCAAGTGCCGAAATGGAAATCACGAACGGACAACTCGAAACCAAGAGTGATGGTAGCTTTGAAATTGTATTTTCTGCTGTGCCTGACGAATCGATCGATCGCAACACGATGCCGGTATTCGACTATAAAATATATGCCGACGTGACCGATTTGAATGGTGAAACAAGAAGCGGAATGAGTACGGTATCTGTATCCTATCAAAGTTTAATCCTCCGGATCGATATACCCGCAAAAGCTGATTTTAACGATTTTAATGCCTTGCATGTACATAGCACGAATTTGGCCGGAACCTACATCGCTACCCCACTCACCCTCACTTGCAAAAAATTGCGTAGCCCTGCCAAAACATATCGTGAAAGATTATGGACAAAATGTGAGATCAATAGTATGGATGAAACAGCATTCAGGAAAAATTTTCCACTTGATGAGTATAACGATGAAAATAATTATTTGAACTGGAAAGAAGAAAAAACTTGCTGGACCAAAACAATCAACAGCACACCAAACGGACTGCAGTATTTACAAAAAATCGTCAATGACGATGGATGGTATGTGATTGAAGCAACAGCATTGGATAAAGATGGAGAGAAAGTAACCGATAAAAAATATATCCGGCTCTTCACCGGCAACAAACCTGTGGCTCAACCCGGTGAACATTTGCTGCTAATCAATAATAATGCCGGTAGCGAACCAGGCGAATCTGTTCAAGTTTCCATCTCAGTACCACATGAAAATATAAAACTGCGCTACAGTATCGAACGACATAATCTATCAACGGAAAAATGGTTCGAACTAGCATCCCTCCATGCCGAAGTATTTAAAATCGCAGAAGCTGACAGAGGTGGCTTTACTATTGCCGCATGCTATGTAAAAGACAATCGCTTCTACCAGGGTTCTGAATTTATCAATATACCCTGGTCAAATAAAATACTTGACATTACACTGGAAACATTCAGAGACAAAATATTACCCGGGAGCGAACAGGAATGGAAGTTGAAAATTAGCGGAAGCAAAAAAGAAAAAGTCGCTGCAGAGTTAATAGCCACCTTGTACGACGCGAGTCTCGATGCTTTTCGGCCTCATGCATTCAACGATCTCCATCTTTTTAATAATCATTACCGCAAGTCGATATGGAGCGAATCCACAAACTTCATCGCTCAACACGGACGAACAATATCTTACAAGTCGTACAAAGTATTGACACCTTACGAAAAACGATACGCGGAACTCAATTGGTGGGGGCTAATAAATAACTACAGCCGTTTCGGAATGAATAAGCACTACGCGGCAGCACGAGAAGAAGGAGAAATATCAATAGCATACGCCCAACCATCGATACAGGGTGGTATAGCAATGCTTGACGAAGCCGCTTCCGGCCCTTCAAATACGCCACCGCCCTTTCCTAATTTGCGAAAAGAAAGCGAAAAAGCAACTTTCAACTGGTCGGCAGAAGATGAAAAAAATCCCGCAAAACCAATTGACATTCCGTTACGATCAAACTTTTCCGAAACGGCATTTTTCTTTCCTCAACTGCATACAGATAAAGACGGAAATATCATCTTCACGTTCAAAGCACCCGATGCCCTAACCCGTTGGAATATACTCGCTTTTGCGCATTCAAAGGATTTACAGCATGGATTATTGCGAACCGCTACATTGACCCAAAAAGACCTCATGATCGTTCCCAACACTCCCCGATTTATTCGCGAAGGCGATCAGATGGTTTATAGCGCTAAAGTGACAAACCTCACGGCAAACAATATGAATGCTGTTGCCTCCTTACACCTTATAGATGCCATCACAGAAAAATCGATTGACGCTGCCTTCCAAAACAATGATCCCGACCAACAGGTTCAAATCAACAAAGGAGAAAGCGCATCGGTAAACTGGTCCATTACGATACCTGAGGGATTCACCAACCCCGTGAAAATCATCACTACAGTAAAAACAGCAGAACAAAGTGATGGCGAACAAAATGTAGTGCCGGTATTACTCAATTCAATGATGGTCACCGAAACATTACCCCTGCCGGTACGCGCAAACAGCAGCAAAACATTTACCCTTCAAAATCTTTTACACGCCGAACAGTCTAATACCCTCAGGCATTATCAAATCAGTTTGGAGTACACGGGCAATCCGGCCTGGTATGCAGTACAGGCACTCCCCTACCTTACTGAATATCCGTATGAATGTGCTGAACAAACATTCAATCGCTACTATGCCAATGTGTTGGCGACCCACCTGGCCAACGCATCGCCACGAATCAAAGAAATATTTTCGACATGGCAGGAAAAAGATACTGCTGCGTTACTGTCTAACCTTGAAAAAAATCAGGAACTCAAATCGGCGTTGCTCCAGGAAACACCTTGGGTGATGGAAGCTAAAAATGAACGGCAACAGAAAAAAAACATCGCTACACTTTTCAATCTCAATCGCATGAGCCGCGAATTGGAACGAACAGTGCGGGCGCTTGAGCTGATGCAAACACCCAATGGGGGGTTTACATGGTTTAAAGGAATGCCCGACGATCGTTTTATAACACAATATATCATTACCGGCATCGGACGGCTGTTGCATATCGGTGTCACCGAAGCAGGAAGTGAAAGACGTATAGTAGAACTTGTAAAAAAAGCGATTCCCTATCTGGATGCCCGCATTAAAGAAGATTATGACCTGTTGATAAAAAACCGAATAAAGCTGGAAAATAAAAATATTGATTATACCCAGATCCAGTACTTGTATATGCGCAGCTTCTTCCGGGATATCCCCCTTACGCCGGGCTCAGCAAAAGCCTTTGAATACTATAAAAAACAGTGCGCACAATACTGGTTAAATACGAATCGCTTTGCGCAGGGAATGACCGCGCTGGCTTTACAGCGATACAACGACGAAAACACCGCCCAAGCAATTTTGAAATCCTTACGTGAAAAAGCCATCCGTAGCGAAGAAATGGGAATGTACTGGAAAGAGGTACAAAACAGCTACTGGTGGTACGAAGCGCCGGTTGAAACACAAAGTATATTGATTGAAGCATTTTCCGAAATCGGTGCTGACAGGCAAGAGATTGACGAACTGAAAATTTGGTTGCTGAAAAACAAACAAACCCAAAACTGGAAAACAACCAAAGCAACTGCTGATGCAGTGTATGCATTGATGTTGCAAGGGTCCGACTGGCTGGCAATTCAACCGGAAGCCACCATACATTTGGGTGCTACAACCATTTTATCGAAAGAACAATCACAGGAAGCGGGTACCGAATATATTAAAGTCAATATCCCCGCAGCCGAAATTGTACCGGCAATGGGTAATATTCAGGTGAGCGTAAAATCAAGCGGTACCGGTACTACCTGGGGAGCTGTATACTGGCAGTATTTCGAAAACCTTGATAAAATAGCATCCGCTGAAACACCCCTCAGTATAAAGAAACAACTGTTCATCGAGCGGGCATCCGATAGAGGACCTGTGTTGACGTCGATCAATGAAAAAACGCCGCTGCAGGTTGGTGATAAAGTAAAAGTGAGGATTGAATTGCGCGTTGATCGTGATATGGAGTATGTGCATATGAAAGATATGCGCGCTGCCTGTTTCGAACCAATCAATGTGTTGAGTCAATATCAATACCAGGGTGGACTGGGCTATTACGAAGCAACAAAAGATGCTGCAACAAACTTCTTTTTCAATTGGTTGGCAAAGGGGACCTATGTATTTGAATATCCCATGTTTGTGAACAACAAAGGTGAATATTCAAACGGGGTCTGTACGATTCAATGTATGTATGCCCCGGATTTCAGCAGTCACAGCGAAGGCATCCGCATACAAGTGAAATAATATTAATACGCTCCGCTTTCTGCGAAAGCTATTTCCTTTTTTTTGACTAAACACTTGCTGTATTAAATTAACGGGTCGTGTTATTTGAATTTGCTTATTTTAGCGAAAAAATATTTTATATGAGAAAACTCATTTCCTTTACATTGATTGCCGGCGTAATAGTTCTTTTGGCCAATTGTTCACCTAAAGTGTCAAAGAAAACAGCCAAAACAGCAAACAAAACCGAAGAAGTGAAGCCACCGGTACCGCCCACTGTTGGCATCAAGCCAAGCCCTGCCACTGGCGGTGATGTGGTGAAAGCCGCGCAGGGCGATCGTACAAATGAACAACAGGTGCAGTCGTTGTCAACCACCAATGATCAACGTCTCGCGGCCGGTGGAAAAATGTATGAAACCAATTGCAAAAAATGTCACGACTTGTTTAACCCTGCCAGTCGTTCAGCGACAGAATGGGTGGAGATCATGAAATCGATGGGGCCAAAAGCCAAACTCGAAACACCGGCCTATCTAACCATTTCGGCATACCTTGTCAAGAATGCAAAACAATAATTTTGTTCTTAAGGGGACATAAAAAAAAGTGACCGCTTTTCGTCGGTCACTTTTTTATTTTGTTTCTGAACGATTTTAGTGATTCACCACCACTTTCTTCGTAAGGTTACCAATCGCTGATTTCAGATTCAGATTATAAATTCCATTTGGCAATTCAGCAGATTGAATTTGATCAGCAATTTTTTCTGATGCTGCAAATCGTTTTGCATAAATTGTACGGCCAAACAAGTCTGTCAGCGACAGTTCAACTTCGTTATCTGTAGTGGCAGAATAGCTAACGTTGATTTGTCCATTGGCAGGGTTTGGAGAAATGATCAGCGCATTGGCATCTGTAAATTCTTTTACTGCATTCACAACACCATAACGCAGATTGATATTGTCGAGATACAGGTTATTGCCATATCCGCTTTTACCAACAAATTTAACCAATACATTGGCTTGACCCAAAACGCTGTTGAGGCTTACGGAAACACCTCTCCATTGTGCAGCTGATGGTGTAAAGGCATTGGCACTGGCAGGAGCTGTTGCTAAAGCAACACCACTGCTTTCCCAAATCGGCTGCCATGAATTGCCACAATTGGTTGACGCCAGTACTTGCAAAGTATCATACAGACTGTTTCCACCTGAAGAATAATACGTATAGGCTTCCCAGAAATCTAATGATGCAGCAGTTTGTCCGGCAAGATTGATATCCGTTTTTGGCAGATACAGATCGAGTGCTCCATCCGTAATTTCGTAAAACATTGATTCTGCTGAACCGCTGCCGCCTCCCTGAGAAGTATTAGCTCGATTCCACACAGCCGAACCTACGGAAGCAATAGTACCAAAACCAGTTGGTGGGAATGTTGCTGAGGCAAAATCTTGTGTAACTGGCACGGCAACTGCTGTAGGATAGGTGATAAACAATTTTTCAGTTGGGTTCGATACGTTGGTCAACGCAGCAATCGCATTCGGTGCTGAAAGATAAACACTGTATTTGTGGCCACCATTGCTTAAACCCGTTAAAGCAGGTAAAGTAACATTGGCGGTAGAACCCGGAGCCAAGGTACCGGTCCAGTTTTGCGTTTGGTAAGCGGCACCATCGAGGCTGTAATTTACAACCACTGAAGTCAGGTTCACCGAACCTTGGTTTTCAATCGCGATAGCTGGATTGGCATTGTTCACGCAGCTAATATTACCCAAACCATTGATGGTAAGGTCAGAAGCATAAGGTGGTTTGCTGAAGGCAGCCTGGTGTACAACTTTTGATGTTGCATCCTGAATAAAGGCAACTACGCCCAATTGGGTTTTTGCGTAAACATAGGCAGGAATTGCAATGGTCCAGTTCATATTCACCACCTGACCGGCAGTCATATTCGCCAACGTAATACCATTCGCATCTGGATGCATCTTACGCATAACGTTTTCAAATTTTGTTTCGCCGTTGGTACCGGGTGCAGCACCAAAAGTGATTAAACTTTCACTCAAAGCTAAATGAAGTTTCAGGTTTCCTGACATTGCCTGCGAAGCGGTGATGGTTAGGTTAACGATCACTGAATCAGCCGCAGCGTTAAAGCTATGGGTCAGGTTCATAGACACCGGTGAAGGAATTGCATATTCAGCATCAATTTGCGCTTGTGTCAACGCAGCAGGTGCACCGGCATACGCATTTTGTGTAGCGGGCATTTTGCTGGTATCGCCGTCCATTACCCCATAAGGAACACCGGAAACACCGTACAAAGCAACACGTGTAGCAACATCAGTTGGATTGGCAGCATTCATCGGATCAACACCGGGCCAATTCGTCTGGTACTTGATGGGGATCACTTTACTGGTATTTTGACCAAGTAAAGCATTAAAAGTTGGGTTTTGTGCTGCGCAAGGCGGACAGCTCGCATTGGTAAATTCTTCCATTAGTACCATTCTTTGTACCTGCGCGTGGGCAGACAATAAAGCTCCGGCCATAAAGCAAGAAAGTAGTATTTTCTTCATTTCTTAATGTTTTTTGTGAATCACAAATGTAATCAATTCCTGATTTATTAAAAAATTTAACAAAAAAATGAAGCTGTTCATATAATAAATCGTAATTTGCAGGCACAAAACATTACGTCGAATGAAAAAAATATTTTTATCAGCCTTGTTTGCTCTTGTCAGCACCATGTCATTTGCACAGATCGTATTATGGAAAGATACGGTTGAAGTGTTGAACCTCAATAAACCTTTGACCGGGTATCCCTTGTTTGACACTTTATATAACAATACCAATAGCCCGATCACAATCACCTGGAACAAAGCCAGCGATAATTTGCTCACCGGTTGGACCGGTACAGGTATTTGTCAGGACGGAACTTGCTTTCAATATGACAATGCACAACATAATTTTACCATTCCGGCAAATGGAAAAGGCGAAATTGATGTGATGATGAATATCGCTGCAAATGCAACCAATGGATGCAGCTATGTAACCGTTGAGTTTTCTGAACCCGGTGTGGTTGGCAAAAAAAATATCGTTTACAAATTCTGTACAGCAATCAACGCTGCTGCCAAAGATTTTGATGTAAACAATATCGTATCAGTTTATCCTAACCCTGCAAGCAACTTCATTTATCTGAATGTACTCGATCCTAAAGTGACCGATATCACCGTTGTGAATGTGATTGGTAAAAAAATAGGTCAATATCAGATCGAAGCAACTACACCAAATCCAATGCGAGTACCTATCGATAATATCGCAAAAGGTGTTTACCTCTTACAGTTTACCGATGCAAATGGAAAATTGATGGGGGTAAAAAGAGTGACTAAACAGTAATTCATCACCATAAAATGAGTAAATGGCTTTCCACGTGAAGGCCATTTTTTTTTGCATAAGATCTAAAACGAAATCTGTAAGACTATTGTAAGCGTCAGCTTCTTGCCTTAATTTCACACACCCCAAACAACAAAAAAATGCGTATCATTTCTTATAACCTGAATGGTATCCGATCGGCAATCAGCAAAGGCTTGATCGATTGGATCGCTGCCGATCAGGCTGATATTTACTGTTTTCAGGAAACAAAAGCTCATGAAGCCGATATTGATAAAGCAGCCTTTGAAACACTGGGCTATCATGCCTATTTCTTTTCTGCACAAAAAAAAGGGTATAGCGGTGTAGGGGTGATCAGTAAAATAAAACCGCTCGAAGTGACTTATGGCTGTGGCCTTGAGCAAGCCGATTTCGAGGGGCGTGTTTTGCAATTGCAGTTCAAAGAGTTCGAACTTATCAATACGTATTTCCCGAGCGGAAGCAGCGGCGAAGAAAGACAAAGTTATAAAATGGCTTTTCTGGCCGACTATATTCAAATGCTTAGAACAAAACTGTCGACAAAAGATGCCAAACTGATCGTAGCAGGCGATTATAATATCTGTCACCAGGCCATTGATATACACGACCCGAAGGGAAACAAGGATTCTAGCGGCTTTTTGCCGGAAGAACGAGCATGGATGGACGAATTCTTTGCCTGCGACATGGTTGATTCATTTCGCCATATCAACCAAAATCCGCATCAGTACAGTTGGTGGAGTTTTAGGGCAAATGCGCGAAACAATAACAAAGGCTGGCGTATCGATTATATCAACGTATCGAAAGCGTTAAAATCGCATATCGCTGATGCCGCCATTTACCCTGATGTGAAGCACTCTGACCATTGTCCGGTCATGCTTGATTTAAAATTCTAAGTAAATTATTCTACCCCTGCAAACTTAAATGCATCCTGCCCGTTGATGATCATATCATTGATCCAGGCTTTGTCGCTTGCCAGGGTGCTGTGATGGATATTGCC
>CAZFKA010000020.1:19550-25246 GCA_964519155.1 uncultured Bifidobacterium sp.
CCATTGTTGAAATCGATCACAGGATTATCGTACATCCCGTTGAGGTCAAAATCGATATGCAGGGTTTTATTGACACCATTGACAGTCATATTGATAGGTACTGACACTGTGGAATAAGCCAGATCGGTTCCTAAATGAAACTGAAGATCGGTTGTATCTCCCAAAGAGTTGATAAACTTTCCTTCATGCTTCATAAACAAATATCCGGTATTCCAGTTCCAGATCATATTGTATTGCGGATCAAGATCGCCATCCTGCGCTCCGTTGTGGTTGCGTACAGAATCGATTCCGAGATTAAAACGAATATTTTTATAAACCGCATTGGGTAATTTTCCTGCTGAAATAGTTGAAAAATGCTGCGTGTCGAATGCATCGATCAAATCATAATTGTTCAGCTTGATCTCCACATTATCGTCAGTTGTAAGCACTACATTACTGATGTAATATTTCAGCAAACTGATTGAATACACATTTCCTGCGGCATTGGTATAATTGTACTTTGCATACTCCACCGGCTGTGTGCCAACCTTATTGCTGAATTTAATAAGCACGTCTGCGGATTCGGGAGTAGTAGAAGGATTTTTTTTACAGGCAAATAAAAAAACGAGTGCTGCAAAAAACAAAAATGACTTTTTCATAAAAAATATTTGTCCCTCAAATTTACGCATTTTTCCGGTATAAATATCACTTCACCGTAAAAGCGTATTGTATGAGGTTCGCCCCCATCCGTAAGGCCAATTGCCTTTTCTCTTCGGGGTCTTTGTGTACTTCCGGGTCTTCCCAACCATCGTTCAAATCGGTTTCAACACTGTAAAAACAAACCAATCGGCCCTGATAAATCAAGCCGTAGCCTTTGGGCGGTTTGTTATCATGTTCGTGAATCTTGGGCAAACCATTGGCAAAATCAAACTTTTGATGATATACAGGATGTGAAAAAGGGAGTTCGACAAAATCAAGTTCGGGAAAAACCTTTTTCATGGCCGGCCGTAGATATTTGTCTAAACCATAATTATCGTCGATGTGTAGAAATCCCCCGGCGGTCAGATACATCCGTAAATTTTGTGCTTCTGCCTCGTTGAACATGATACGACCATGACCGGTAGCAAAAATAATAGGATAATTAAGCAACTCACGACTCCCTGCTTCCACTTGTGCTTCCTGTAGATCGAATTGCGTATTCAGGTTTTGGTTCGCAAATCTGGCTAAATTTTTTAATGCTGTCGGGTTGGCGTACCAATCACCTCCGCCTCCATACACGAGCAAACCCAGTTTTAATTTTTGCGCATCTGTGTGAATCGCAGACAATAATAAAATCAACAAAATAATCTTTCTCATTGCATGATATTAAATAGTGTGCAAGCATAAATGCCTGCGGTTTCCGTTCGTAAGCGATTTTCTCCTAACGCTACCGTCTCAAAATGATGCTCGCGACACAAATGTACTTCATCGGGTGTAAAATCGCCTTCGGGTCCGATCAGAATTAACGTAGCTTTGTCGGGTTTTAAAACATCTCTTAATAAGGGTTTAGGAAAACCATCGCCACAATAGGCGATAAATTTTTGTTCCTCGTCGGCTAGCAGCAAATCATTGATCAACATCGGTGAATGTAATAAGGGCAAATGAGATTGATGAGATTGTAACATCGCAGCGATCAAAATTTTTTCGAAGCGCTCTTTTTTAAAAAAAAGCTTTTCACTTCGCTGCGTAAGCACAGGCGTAATTGTACGTACGCCTATTTCAGTTGCTTTTTCTATAAACCATTCCATACGAGAGGCATTTTTTGTAAAGGCAATGGCAATATGCAATCCATATGAAGCTTGTTGCTCCCCACGGCTATTGATCAATTCAATATCCGCTGATCGTTTACCGCTTACACGCAAACGCGCATCGACAATAGATCCTTTTCCATTGACAATACCAATTTGCTCACCGTCGCGCATGCGCAATACATTCAATAAATAGTGAATATTAGCGGCGCTGAGTGTCAGTCCATCCGTCTGTTCGAAGTTTTCGTAAAAATAGGGCGTATGCATATCAACTACAATACTTCTTTGAAGGTATCGCCCTGCGAAATATCGCCCGTAGTATATCCTTTTTTAAACCAGTACATCCGTTGCTGAGAAGTACCGTGGGTAAAGGCATCGGGTTGCACATAGCCGGTAGCGGCTTTTTGCAATTTATCGTCACCCACCGCACTGGCAGCACTCAGGGCTTCTTCAATATCACCGTTTTCGAGTGAATTGTTCATTTGCTGGGTATAATGCGCCCAAACACCGGCTAAAAAATCGGCCTGTAACTCCAGGGCTACCGACAAACGATTTGCACCTACTTCGTCAGTTTGTTCCTGTGCCCTGCGCATCTTTGCGGTTGTTCCCAACAGATTTTGAATATGATGAGCTACTTCATGAGAGATAACATAGGCAAAGGCAAAATCACCATTGGCACCCAACTGCTGGGTTAGTTGATTAAAAAAATACAACGATAAATAGATTTTTTGATCGGCCGGACAATAAAAAGGACCGGTTTGCGCATTGGCCATGCCACAAGGCGACTGTGTTTCATCGCTAAAGATCACCATTTTAGGCATGATATACTCTTCTCCATGATCGGCAAAAATTTTTGACCAAACATTTTCATTATCCTTCAGTGTTACTGCAGCAAACGATCTGAGGTCTTTTTCTTCCTGTGTTTCCTGCCGGTCACTTTGGGTCGTTTGGCTGCTTTGATTGCTTTGGGTAAAATCGCTGATCAATTGCTGCGGATCTTTCCCCATGAGCAAACCGATGATCAATAGAATTATAGCCAGCCCGCCGCCACCGGCTGCAATGCCTTTGCCACTCATACCGCGTCGGTCTTCGATATTATCACTTTCCTGACGTCCTTGCCATTTCATAAAGTATTTTTTAAATGTTTCAAAAAAACAAAATTACATGCAATTATGCAATCGCGAAACTTTGGGGATTCATTCTGTTTGAAAACCCTTTTGCAGGTCTACCATATACTTATTTCAAATGCACTTCTTCAGCATGCCATATTGTTTTGGCAGAGCCGGTTTCATGCACGATACCCACGATCACACAACTGTCAAGGTTCCATCCATTGATACCACTGATATTGGGTTCAAATGAGATTTTCTTTTCAAGCACCCTTCCGGCAACTTTGGTGGGCAGGCTATCAAGCACCGGCACACCCCCAACCGGTGTAATTACTTTTTGCAATATATGATCAAACTGATAATCATTGATCACACCGCCCTGCGCAACATCAAGTTGTATATCTTTTTTGCCGCTTTCCAACACATACAAAGTCAAACCAAGATTTTGTGTAACATTGCTGGTAAAATGCAATTTAACTGATACATCCACTTTATTTGTACTCGCATTATAGGATGAGTTCAGGTGAATGTTGACGGGTGTCGTTTTGCTCAACAAAGAGGGTAAGGCTGCGATCCAGTCGGAGCCGGTATTCCCCCTGATGACGAAATACGTAGGGGTTCCGTTTATATTAATTTTAGTACGGTCGAAGGTAGCACTGGGCTTGCCGGGTTCTCCTTCGTTAAAGAAACTCAGCAACTCGCCAGCGTCAGCATTTCTAAAATCGTAGATGGCCCCGGCCGGTGGTTCAGATAAAAAGCCATAATGAATAGCAGTAACAATAATGCGATCGGGGTTTTGATCAACGAATCCCTTGAGTTGAGCCGAACCGGGTGCACAGTTTGCACAAGAAGCTCCGGTAAATTCCTCGATCACGACTTTTTTGGTTTGGGCTGCCTCAACCTGGGCTACAACATAAGTCGTATCTGCAGATTGTAAAGTACCCAATATCAACCCGGCAGGTCGTTGTTCTTTACAGGAATACAAGAATATAGCTATCAACGAAAAAATAATGATCTGCTTTGTCATGGAAATGAGTTTTTACGAAATTACTAATTTTTAATATGGCGCGTTGTTAACATTAAAAGGTACTGATCACCCCTATACGTGCTCCGCTAAACGCTGGTTCGTAACGACAAACACCACCCGTACAATTGATACCTTCAACCTGCTTCACGTACTGTGCGGTAAAACGATGGGCTCCCCTTGTATGGGCAATAAAAAAGTTAGGATAATGATGGTCTTTGTTTACATGTTTATAATTCGGCGAAACATTATACATATCCGACACGGCGAAACTCCAGTGCGATGCGATACTGAATTCAAGCAGCCCAAAAGCCCATGAACCAAAATCTTGTTTGGTATTCATGTATTGCAATTCAGTACGAATCGATTTGCTGTCGTCAATTTTGTATACCACTTCGAGGAAAGGAGTAATAGCATGAATATTCGGATAGGATGATTTTACCTTCTGTTGATAAAGCGATTGGTTGTAGACTAAATATTGGAAGCCTGCATGAAAAATAAAATCTTTTACACTGCGGATCTCAGCGTCAGCAAATCCTTCCCGAAACAAGGTATCACCCGTTAAAGTATTGATATGGGTATAGCTTGCATTGAAAGAAATATTTTCATTAGGTGTCACAAATACATTGACCCCACCACCGATTTCCGACAGATCCTGTGAAGGTGGCGTATAACGGGCGATTAATCTTTGTGGGCGAATTTGGGCGATAATGGGTTGCCAGTTATATATGCCTTTGATCAAGGTCTCGTTAGGCGATGTTCGCATCATGAAGTTTTCAGTGCGTTTGAATGTTGCATTCACCCCAAATTTTCCTCTTGAATATCCGAGGGTTGAATAGATAACATTCCCATTAAGTTTTTTCAAGCCGAGATTAGTAGCTACTGCTTCATGCGACTTATAAGCCCCTTCGATATACCAGGTAAAGTCGCCGGCATTCAGGGTATTGTAAAAAGTGGAGGCAAAAGAATTATAAGCCGGTACGAAACGATCGTCGACCGGATAGCTATTGATGGTTGAAATCACCAGATCCATACTGGCCTGATCCATCGTTCGATTTACAATACCGATTCCAGGTGTGATATGGGCCGATTTACCCAGATCGAAATCTCCTTCTGCGGCAAAGCCTTTGAGAATGGGTTTGTACCGGTCGAATAGATTTTTGGTTTGTCCGGTAAAGCCCTTTACGGTTAAATGATTATTGAGTCTATACTTCAGATGCAAGCCAAACAATGCATTATCGATCAGTAATCCACGGTCTTCGTACGCTCTAAATATTATTCCACTTCCGATTTGATCGTATACATGACCGGCTGTTATCGTTAAGTTTTGAAACTCTTTACTCAGGCTATACATACCCAAACCTGCAGCAGTAAGCGCATTGGTTGGATTTTGCAGGTTAGAATTATGAAAACCATCAAAACGAACTGTTCCGGTAAAACCCTTCACAGCATACCGTAACCCCAACCATCCTTCTCCACCACTTAGGAAATTATCATAAAGCTGGTTGCCTGCAGCTTTGATATTGGTATCGCGTTGAAAAAAGTTCACATTCATCATCAAATCTCCTGATAGGGTACCCTGCTGAGCATTTGCAATGAATGAAATAAACAGCAACAACCCGGCAAAAACTTTTTTCATGTAGTGTATATTAAAAAAACAAATGTATAAATTAAAAAAAAAAAAAAAAAAAAATGAAAAATATTAAATAAAAAAAAAAAAAAAAAAAAAAAAAAAAAAAAAAAATAAAAAAAAAATATAAAAAAAAAAAAAAAATAAAAAAAATAATAAAAAAAATT
>CAZFKA010000021.1:0-11367 GCA_964519155.1 uncultured Bifidobacterium sp.
GATTAGCCATGTGTGTTAAATTTCGTGTAGTGTTTCAAAAAGGTTTCTCGGGTCGAATCATTAAGCAAAAAACGAGTTCTTACAGCCAAAAATAATGCCAACTATAAGAATTTATCCCAAAATACTGAGTATCATTTGATTATGTGTTATTGCAATTGTCATTTTTATGTCATATAAGATAAGACGGGCATTTTAGTGGTTGGGCAACTCCCTATTTCCACCCTTTAAGCGGAGACATATATGAAATAAATTGCATGTAAATCAGTCCCGTTCAAACAACAATTCCATCCCTCCCTGCAACAATTTGAATCCTGAAATATTCTTGTTTTGATCCTCGATAAAAATCATTTGAATACCCCCGGCCACAAAATGATATTCCAATGCGGATACCTTGGTGAGTGGAAAAGCCGATTGCCCTTGAGCCTGTGCCTTCCATTCAGCATTTTCCTGAAAAACTTTGATCCTCATATTGATCTTTTCATTGTTGTACTCTCCCTCCAGTGATTTTGACAAAACCGGATTTTTAGCTTTTTTGGAGAAATCAGGCAACTGAAAAGCTTCATTATAATATCCACTCAATAAGGCGATGGCAATATGATTATTGGCATAGTTAAAGCCGTTTCCGAGTATACACATGGCTGTATGATCGGCTTCATTGTACCCCAACATCGACTGAAAACCATCAATTCCACCGGTATGACCATAAAAAATACGGGCTCCGAAAGGAAACTTCACCATACCCAAACCGTAACCATCCTGCAAAGTCTTCATTTTTTCCAACAGATGGGTCGGTATCAGTTTACCTTCGAACAAGACCTTGATGAAAGTACACAGATCTTTCGCGGTAGAAACAATGTTTCCTGCGCCACCGGGTACCGACATATCGGTTTCGCTCGACTTTTTCCATTGATCATTTTCAAAATCATACGAATAGGCCTCGTTCGCTGCCGGGTTAATAGGTCCTCCGACCCGGGTATCACTTAAACCCGCCTTTGCGCATATCCTTTTCAGCAATTCTGCAGCAAATGTGCTTTTTGTCACGCGTTCGATAATAAACGTCAATAACACATAATTGGTGTTGCTATAGGAAAACTTGGTTCCGGGTGCAAATTCACTATTCATTTTTTCGCATAGGCTGAGCATGCTTTCTTTCGATTGCGGCTTTTGCATATAAGTAGTGTAATCGGCAGCATTGGTAAAATTTTCGATACCACTGCGATGTTTCAGCAGATGCTCGATGGTAATTTGTTGACTATTTTTCATCGTGGGGAAAAACTCGCTAAGCTTTGTGTCAAGTTTCAGCTTTTTTTCATCGACGAGTTGCAAAACCATTACGGCAGTGAACATTTTACTGATCGATCCGATACGATATGCGGTATAAACATTTGACGGCTTTTTATTTTCGGCAACTGAATAGCCGATCGCCCGTTGGTAAATAATGCTGTCATTTTTTGTAAGAAAAACACTCACCATCGCTTTATTATTTTTTTCAAGCAGGTCGAAATACTGATTCAATTTGGCCGTATCCGTTTGTGCTTGAAGCAAGAACGAAAAGGATAGCAGACAGCCGAGGAGAAGGAAATACTTTTTCATTGAAGTTTTGCTTTTGGGAGTTTGTTTATCAAATGCCGTTTTACCGAATTTATCGTCGCAACAAATGTAATCATCGCTGAAGAACTCTCGATTGAAAAAATGGACGAATGGACAGTTTTGTCTATAAAAGATTTCATTGCAGGGCAAGAGTGCGTATATTTAGCGCTCAAAACCTGCGCTCTTGAATCAAAAAATATGCATTCTCGGAAACGGAAGCTGGAGTTCTGCTTTAGCCAAAATACTGACTGATAACGGACACCCCATCCATTGGTGGATGCGCAGCGAGGAAGCAATTGATCAGATCAACAAAACAGCACATAATCCACATTACCTGACTTCAGTAAAGTATGACAGACAGTTGCTTACTTTGCATACGGATGCTTCGTTGGCCATTGCTTTATGTGATATCATTATTATTGGAATTCCATCCGCCTTTGTCGCCGCATTGCTTGAAAAATGTGATCCGGATATTTTTAAGCACAAGTATATTGTATCGGCGGTGAAGGGTATTTTACCGGGCAAAAATGTACTATTAAATGTATGGATGCAGGAATTTTTTCACCTGCAACCCGATCAGTATGCCTGCATCAGCGGTCCTTGTCATGCTGAAGAAGTGGCTGCTGAAAAACTTTCCTACCTGACTTTTGCTTCTGCTGATATTCGTTTGTCGGAAATGATTGCGACTTACTTTAATAATCAGTATATGAAAACAATTGTCAGTAACGATGTCTTTGGTGTGCAATATGCTGCGGTATTGAAAAATATCTACGCATTAGGGGCCGGCATAGCGCATGGCCTCGATTATGGCGATAATTTTTTGAGTGTGTACATCACCAATTGTTTTTCCGAATTGCAGCAATTCATGGATGTGATCAGCACACAGACCCAACATCATTACAATACGAGTGCTTATCTGGGCGATCTGCTGGTAACCTGTTATTCCTTGCACAGCCGCAACCGAACTTTTGGCAATTATATCGGCAGAGGATACAGTGTGCATGCTGCCAAACTTGAACTCAATATGGTTGCAGAAGGGTATGTTGCCTCGAAAGGTATTTATGAAATTTGTCAGAAAATAAATCACCCCCTGCCCATCGCCAACACGATTTATCAAATTCTGTGGATGAATGAACGCCCGGCGGAGGAGTTTAAAAAAATTGAGCAATTGTGTAGTTGATTGAAAAAAATCTTATTTTTACTTTTCACTAAAATCACACCCTTATGAAACGTTTCTTTTTGTACACCTCAGCCTTTGTCGTTTTATTTACCATTTTTACATCCTGTAACAAAATCAAAGAAGCCGTTAAGGCAAACATTGAACTCAATTACGCTGACATTGAATTTACCATCCCGCAAATCACTGCAACCGGCCCTGCTACCTTATCTAGCAAGGATGTTTATTTTAATGTAGACAGCCTGATCAAAGCCAACAATGCCAAACTGAGTGCCAGCTATATTCGCTCGGTAAGCATCAAATCGTGTGTCGTGAACATGATCGATGGTGATGCCGCCAATAATTTTTCAGCCCTGGAATCAGCAAAAGTTGATTTCAGTTCTAATGTCAATACCCATTTGATCACCCTTGCTGAAATCACCGGCAACCCTGATGTGGAGGCTTATACGCTCGAAATTCCGGTAAATACGACCATCAACCTGAAAGACTATTTCAACGCAACTACTTTTTCGTATGTGTTGACCGGCACCGCACGTAAAACAACCAACAAAGACATCAAGTGCAAGGCGACAATCAAATACAGCCTCGAAGCGGGCCTCTAAAACCTTTTTAAAATTTTTAATCAAATGACCACATGGGAGTGTGGTCATTTTTTTTACCCAAATAAATCCACAGGGCTGAACTTTTTTAATTTACTTTGTTGTCCTTCTTCTCCCGATCAGCTATGACACAGCCTTTTAAACGATGGATCAAATATTTACTGCAATTCATTCCCGTACATCTGACCAAAAACATGGCCTATGATGCCCAAACAAAACAAATTATAAAAAGGGTTTGCCACAACGGAAACAATTGTATAGATATTGGTTGCCATAAAGGAGAGATCATGGATCTTTTTTTGCAGCAATCGCCGAATGGGCAACATATGGGGTTTGAGCCTATACCCTCGCTGTATGAAGCACTACGCCAAAAATATAAAAATACTGCTTGCGACATACGCGCTATCGCTTTAAGCAATCAAAAGGGACAAACATCATTTCAATTTGTACGGTCGAACCCTGCGTATAGTGGATTGTTGAAGCGGCGTTACCAACACGAACACGAAGAGATCGAGGAGATCAGGGTCGACACTGATCTTCTGGATAATTGTGTACCCGCTGATCAACCGGTGCAGTTGATAAAAATTGACGTGGAGGGTGGCGAATGGCAGGTGCTGCAAGGTGCTGTACAAACGATCACCCGCAACAAACCTTATATTATTTTTGAACATGGCCTGGGCGCTTCTGAATTTTACGGAGCCACCCCGGCAAAAATCTTTGCATTGCTGAGCGGTTGTGGACTTCAGGTATCTACGCTAAAGCACTGGCTCGACGGAAAACCATCCCTCAGCCTACCTGCATTTGAAGAGCAGTTTACCCGAAAAATCAATTATTACTTTATTGCTCATCCCTAGCGCTGGCATTTGTTTGTAGACCGATATCTCTTTCACAAAATAATAAGGGTAAAATAAAAATTTTCTACTCTAACATAATGTAACTTGCGTATTCTATGAATAATTATCAATTACTCATTGCCCGTCTTGATGCATTTATCCGTAAGTTTTACGCCAATAAACTGATCAGGGGTCTGCTCATTTTTTTGGCAGCCTCAGTTGCGTTTTATATTCTGGCCAGTTTAGGTGAGTACTATTTTTATTTCCCATCCTGGCTTCGATATACTTTGCTCGCGGCTTTTATCGGCATTGGCGGGTTTGCCCTTGTTTACCTCATTATGATTCCCTTGTTGCAAATGCAAAAACTGGGCAAGGTAATTTCACATGAAAAAGCAGCAACGATTATCGGTACCCATTTTCCCGATGTACAGGATAAATTATTGAATGTATTGCAATTGAAGCAGGGACTACACAATACCATCAGCAAAGAATTGATTGAGGCCAGTATTGAACAAAAAACCAAGGATCTTACGCCGGTCCACTTTCAGGCTGCCGTTAATTTTGCGACCAACAAAAGATACTTACCCTACGTATTACCGCCGGTGTTGGTATTGATCTTTATCTTGTTTGCGGCGCCAAATATATTTAAAGAATCAGCGGAACGTTTATTGTCTCCGTCTGAGAAATTTGTACCTAAAGCCCCTTTTGCATTTAAATTGCTGAATCAAAATCTGAATGTACCACAGTATGAAGACATAGAAATTGTAATGCAAACAGTGGGCAAAACGGTTCCCGAAAATGTACTGATCAAGTGCAATGGACAGGAGATCATGATGCAGAAAAAATTAGACAACAAAAACAACAATACATTCACGCATACTTTTTATAAAGTCGGCAAAAACATTGATTTTACTTTTGTAGCAGCGGGTTTTGAAAGTGAACGCTTTACCATTAAAACCCTGCAAAAACCGCTTATCCGACAGTTTAAAGTGTCGGTCGATTACCCCGATTATACCGGTAGAAAAGATGAAACACTTGATAACATCGGCGATATCATAGCGCCACAGGGCACAACCATGCGATGGGTTTTCAGTACTGAACATACCGATGAACTATTGTTTGCCCTCGGCAGCAGCGCCGGTGTAAATATGCCCAAACAAATAAACCAGTTCTTTTATACCTACCGGTTTATGCGCGATACGTCGTACAATATCATTGTTTCAAATAAACAGATCAGCAAAAAAGACACCATGCATTATAGTGTGTCGGTAATACCCGATCAGTTTCCTTCGATCAATGTGCAACAGTATAGTGATTCCCTGACCGATAATTTTGTACTTTTTGTAGGCGAAGCCGGAGATGATTACGGCATCCGCAATGTATCGCTCCATTATGCGATACAAAAAACAAACGACAAGGGCGAAGCTGTGGGACCTGCTAAAAACGGTTCAATGCCGGTCGCAATATCTGCCGGAACTTCAACCCGTTTCAACCAATTTCTCGATCTCGAACAATTGAATCTCAACGCCGGTGATAAACTGAGTTACTATTTTTCGGCCTGCGATAATGATGCTGTAAATGGAAGCAAATGCACTAAAAGCGTCACCTTTACCTATGAAAAACCCAGTCTGAAAAAAATGGATTCCCTGATTGAACAAAACCAGGAACAAGTAACGAAGGATGTCAATAATGCAGCAAAGCAGAACGACAAAATAGAAAAGGATATTAAACAAATGCAGGAAAAATTGCTGCAGAAAAATGAGCTTGATTGGCAAGATAAAAAAGCGATGGAAGAAATGATGGAAAGAAATGAAAACATGCAAAAACAGATTGAAAATATTCAAAAAAAATTTGAACAAAATAATAAACAGGCGCAACAAAAAGACTATTCTGATGAAGTAAAGGAAAAACAGGAAAATATGGAAAAATTGCTCGAAGAACTCAAAAATAACGAGTTAAACGAGCGTATGAAAAAAATGGAAGAGTTGATGAAAATGTTGAATAAGGATAAACTGATGGAACAACTCAAACAAATGGAGCAGGACAATGAACTGATGGAAAAAGACCTTGACCGGGTAGTGGAAATGATGAAGCAACTCGAAAGAGATATGCGTATGGAAGATCTCGCCAAAAAAGCGGAAGAACTTGCCAAAAAACAAGATGAGTTGAATAAGCAAATGGAAAACAATAGTCTGGGCAAAGACGAACTGAAAAAGAAACAGGACGAGTTGAACAAGGAAATGGAAGATCTAAAAAAAGATATGGCTGAACTGGAAAAAGTGAATGAGAGCATGGAAAACAAGATGGACCTGAGCGACATGAAAAAAGATGAAAAGACTGCGTCTGAGAATATGAGCAAAAGTTCAGACCAACTCAATAGTGGCAACAAACCCGGGGCATCCAAGTCGGGAAAACAAGCCAAAGAAGCACTTGATAAAATGGCACAAAAATTAATGGAAGCTGCAGGCGGTGGTGGTCCCGATCAAACGGAAATCGATATTAAAGCTACCCGTCAGATTTTGCAAAACCTGATCAGGATGTCGTTTGCACAAGAAGATCTGATTGGGGAAGTCAACCGTACGGCCATTGCTGATCCAAAATTTGTGAACAATACCCAGCAACAAAACAAACTCAAGAAAGACAGTAAAATGATCGCTGATAGTCTGTTTGCTCTGAGTAAGCGACTACCCACGTTGTCGACAACAGTGAATAAAGAAATTGATGCCGTTAACCGCAATATGGAAAGCGCCATTAATTATCTTGAACAACGCTTTGTGCAACAGGCTACTGTTAACCAACAATATGTAATGACTGGTGTCAACAATCTGGCCTTGATGTTAAACGAAGTTTTACAGGAACTGATGAAACAACAGGCTGCCCAACAAAAAAGTGAGGGTGAGGCGAGTGGCAATTGCAATAAACCGGGAAACAAACCGGGCAAAAAACCGGTTAAAAAACAGGTGCATGGTATGGGCATGCAATTAAGCGATATCATTTCGAAGCAACAACAACTCGGCGATGCGATGAAACAGCTTATGGATAAAATGGGTAAAGAAGGGAAGGAAGGCAAGGAAGGTAAAGAGGGTAAGGAAGGACAAGGTAAAGATTCGAAAGACGGAAAGAAACCCGGACAATCAGGTGCTAATGGAAGCGGGCAGGGGGAACAAAAACCGGGTGAATCAGAGCAAATGGCACGTATAGCTGCACAACAGGCCGCTCTGCGAAAGCAACTCAATGATATCAATAATCAACTAAAGAAAGAAGGAAAAAGTAATCCTAACCTCACCAAGATTCAGCAGGATATGGATCGAAATGAAACTGATATCGTCAATAAACGCCTGACCAATGAAATTTTGAAAAGACAGTCGGAAATCCTTAGCCGACTATTGGAAACCAAAGAAGCGATGCGCGAACAGGAACAGGGCGAACAACGAGAATCAAATTCGGCCAAAGAACTGAACCGCGAAATTCCACAGCAATTAAAAGACATATTGAGGAGTAAACAATCGGTGATTGATTATTATAAAACTGTTCCAGCTGAGTTGAAACCGCAATACAAGAAAATGGTGGAGGATTATTATCTGCTGATTAAGTAGATTATTTTTCCCCTTAACGCAGCGATTTTTTAGGTGCTTGTTACATACAAATTATCTCTATCGGCTGATTTGCAATGTCTGCACGCGTCTTTCTTGTGCATCAATTACTTCGAGCAGATAAACGCCCGGAGCAAAAGCTGCCGTTTCGAAACGCACTTCATTGACTCCCTTCTCGGTAACGAGTTGCCGGCTATGCACTTTCGTACCCATCGCATTGTACAAGTTGCAAACCACATCCTGATTGCCATCGTAAAACAATGAAGTGCTGAAGTAATCGTTAGCCGGAATCGGGTACAAAATAAATTCAGGTTTCTTTTCTGTAATTTCGGGCATACTGGGTTTGAAGGCCGTAGCACTGGTTTCGATATTGAGTTTGTAGCAATTGGCGTTTGAATATGCACCATTATACCCTTTTACACGAATGTGATAAGTGAGCGGACCGTTGTAAGAAGAATTGTGAATGATCTCTTCATTGGTGAGCCCACCCGCCTGCGAAGTGGTGATGAGATTGCCGCGGATATTGTAAAAATAAATGTCGTAATCCTGTGGCAATTCCGACAACGTAATGCGAACATTGCGCAATTGCTCCCCGATCTCGAGCCGGTAATAATCGTTGTCTGCTACCGTACCGATCATTGCACGGGTAATGCTGTCGGCTGAAATGGTCATGGCAGAGGTCATCGAATTGTTTGACTCGTACAGATCACCACAAACAATTATGGCGGGTAAAGTGGTAAATGACAACACTGTCGAAAAATCGCTGCTGCCTGCACCGCAAATCGTTTTTACTTTACAATGGTAGGCCGTGTTGGGGTTCAAATTATTCAATTGCATTGAATTCCCCGCAGGGCTAAGGGTATTCCAAACAGAATCGCTGATCTTTTTATAGTAAAACTGATAGGCAGTAGCCGCAGGCATTGCTTGCCAATTGATTTGCGCCGACTGTACGGCTATCGCTCCTGCCTGTACATTGAGCGGAATTCCACAAGCAATTGGGGCTATCGGATATTCATCACCCTGACTCGACAATAAAGTGTATCGGGCACCCCCTGCTGAAAACAGCGCATCCATTCGGGTCTTTTGATTCAGGGTAAACATGGTCATGGCTACATCATCGGTATAGTCCATATAGTTCATAAACATATCTCCATAAGGTGCGTTATTGCATGAAATATGCGGATAAACCGGCACACCGGTATTTTGTGCGCCCTGGTTTGGTGTATCATCAGCAAGATCGGTTCCATTGCAACCCGAGCCGTCGTCACCGGAAATGTGAAAAAGATTTAGCCAGTGACCCACTTCATGTGTGGCAGTTCGTCCTTTATTGAATGGAGCAATAGCAGCACCATTGGTTCCAAAAGCTCTGTAGGAAATCACAACACCATCGGTTGCTTCAGGGCCTCCGGGAAATTGTCCGTAACCCAGCAAACCACCGGCTAATTTGCATACCCAGATATTGAGGTATTGACTAGGCGGCCATCCGTCTTTGCCACCGGTTGCAGCACTTTTTACATAATTATTTGATGAAAAAGATGTTGTAGCGGTATAGGTGCGGGTAATTCCGTTAGTTGAGTCACCGTTCGGATCTCGCCTGGCGAGTACAAACTCGATCTGACAATCCGCTGCCAGGGGTTGAAAACTCCCGGGTGTATTGGCAAAATCGAGGTTTTGCTTTCTGAAATCTTTATTCAGTACATCGATTTGGGATAGAATCTGAGCATCACTGATATTTTGCGAACCTAGATTATATACCACATGAACAACGACAGGTATGGTCACAATACTGCGAGTATGTGGGTTTTGTTGTTGCATAAATTGTTGGGTATGTTGCTCAATAGCTGCCCTTTGTTGTACCATTTCCGGGTGAGCGATGGCCAATGCTTGCATATACTCAGTGGTGCCACAAATACGCGTCTCATATTGAGCGAAAAGGGTATGATGCAGTAAAATCAGGAAGAAAAGTGAATAGAATTTGCTCATTTCACAGGGTTTTAACTACCCTGTGAAATCAAAGTGCGTGCCAAAGGAAAGTATGCCTAATATATATAATATTTACTCATTTATATATTATTGTCTTACACAATATTAAATATTAAACTGAGGCATACATTTTTTCAATCATCTCCACCACCTTCCTTCCTTCAAACGCATTGGTCATTATATTTTCACGGCCTTTTAGGTGCGCGATCACATTCTGAATGACCCGATCGTGATTGCTCATACTACCCTGATACTTTCCATAGTCGTTGGCTTTGGCTTCCAGGGTGATATCGGGCAATCGGGTGTCTTTAATATGCTGATACTCGATGGTATTGAGATATTGACCCCCAATTTTTACTGTACCATACTTTCCCAGTATGGTGAAGGCCCCTTCCATATTTTTTTCGTAGCTACACGTGGAAAAATTAAAATTGACGATCGCTCCTTTTTTTGTGCGCATCACAAAACTCCCCGAATCTTCTATTTCGATATAATCATGATCAAAATTGTCGATCACTCCCTGGCAATAATCGATATCGCCGAACAAATAATACAGAATATCCACAAAATGACTGAATTGGGTAAAGAGGCAACCACCGTCCATTGACCGTTTCCCGCGCCATTCACTTTCATTATAATAAAATTCATTCCGGTTCCAGAAACAATTGACATTCACGAAATAAATATTGCCCAGCACATTTTCTTCAAGTAATTTCTTCACCTGCTGAACCGGTTCATTATATCGGTTTTGTTTCACCACAAATATCGCTTTCCCCATTGTCGCAGCCATGTCCATCATCTCGGTACATTGATCCGAAGTGATTGCCATTGGCTTTTCGCAGACTACATTTTTTCCGCTTTGCAAAGCCGCCAGGGTATGGGGATGATGTAAATAGTTTGGCGTACAAACATTAATGACTTCTGCATCACACTGTTCGAGAAATACTCCGATATCGTCATACTTTGCTACTGAGGCGGGTAATGCTTCATCAAATAGAAAACCCGGCACCTCGCAAACGGCGGTTAATTCAGCTTCCGTATTGGCCAAAATATGATGCGCGTGGCGTTTACCGATATTCCCATATCCGATGATTCCAAATTTAATTTTGCTCATGACCTAATAAAATCTCCTGATTCATTTATTTTCAATATCTGCTCGTCAAGCAAAAACCTGATCACTTTCACTATCTTTTCGGTTTCAGTTGTATTCAGTTGTTTACAAAAAGATTCGAGCGACAAATGATTATGTAACGAGATATGGTGCAAGATATTGCTTTTGATCGACACAAAAGCATCACTTTGCAGGGTCTTTTTATACGCCAGACAATTGTCGCAGATCCGGCAAGGCTGCGTAGACATTTCGCCGAAATACGCGATCAGTTTGTTTGCTCTGCATGTTTGCTGTTCATTGATAAAACCGATCATAAAGTTTACACGTTGTGTATATCGGGTTTTCAGCACTTGCAACAATTGCATATCGATCTGAAGAAAGCGAAGGTCTACACGGTTGTGCAGGTAAGTAATTTGCGGTTTCGATTTTCTTTCGCGATAGTCGATCAGGCCATGCTGATGCAGAAGCCTCAATTGATGAT
>CAZFKA010000021.1:11377-25159 GCA_964519155.1 uncultured Bifidobacterium sp.
GAATATAATCGTCGGACGCGCCCGCCTTCTGCGCCATCAAAAATTCATCAACCGGAATAAAATCGTTCCAGATACCGCCATACATACGCAACAATAAGGTAAGCACTTCTCCCAGTTCCGGCATTTCGTTTTTCCACTGCTCCAGCGCTTGTTTCGTAGCCACCACATTTACGGTGGAGGGCAAAAAAACACCTTCGCTCAAATGCAAAAAACCTTGCTGTTCCAGCATTTTAACACAACTCAATGCCTCGATAATATTGTGATCGAATTTTTTACAAAAATCACTGAGTTCAAAATCGAATACTTCATCGCTACCACTACCGATACCGATACCAAAATAGTAGGCCAAAGACTGATAGACGGCTTTTATTTTTTCTTTCGACGGATATTTGAGGTCGATGCCTGCTAATAAATTTTCGCTGTCGTGGTACTGAAAAAGTAAAACGGCAAACGCCTTTTTGCCATCCCTTCCTGCCCGTCCGATTTCCTGATAATAGGCTTCGGGTGTATCGGGCGCATCATAGTGAATCACACATCGCACATCCGTTTTATCGATTCCCATGCCGAAAGCGTTTGTACAGACGATCGTTTCCGTTTTGCCGGCTAGCCACGCATCCTGTCGGGCATTTCGTTGATCCTCTTTGAGCCCGGCATGATAATGATCGGCGCTTAATCCGTGCTTGATCAGCCATTCAGCAATTTCCTTTGTACGCTTACGGTTTCGGCAGTACACAATTTTACTGCCCCCCACTTTCTGCACAATATCCAGCAGTTTCACCAATTTATTATCCACTTGCAAACAACTGATTGAAATATTGGGTCGGGCAAAGGTTGAAAAAAATACGCGATATTCCCTGAAACGAAGCTTTTCAATTATGTCTGTTTGCACTTGTGGTGTTGCGCTTGCCGTTAGTGCGATAACCGGAACTTGGGGCATGCTTTCGCGAATCAAGGCAATTTCGAGATAGGGCGGGCGAAAATCGTAACCCCATTGCGATATACAATGTGCCTCGTCTACCGCAATCAAGCTGACGGACCAATGTGCAAAATAGTCAAGAAAAAGGGTAGATTGTAGCCTTTCCGGGGAAAGAAAAAGAAACTTGAATTTACCCGACAATACTTGCCGGTACACACGCTCAACTTCTTCTTTTCGCATGCCGGTGTACACGGCGGTACAAACAATACCTCTTCTTTTCAAACCTGACACCTGATCTTTCATCAATGCAATGAGTGGAGAGACCACTATACATACGCCATCACGCAGTAATGCAGGCACCTGATAGCACAGCGACTTTCCAGCGCCGGTAGGCAATACCGCCAAGGTATCCTGTCCAGACAATACCTGTTGAATGATCTCTTCCTGTAAAGGCCTAAAATGCTGATATTGCCAGTATTTCTGCAGTATGGATAAAGGCGTATGCACGTAGGTTTGGTTCGCTGTTAAAAGTGAAAGCTATTTCTTGGCGAATATAAAACAATACGGATGCGATGCCAAAAGTGTCGTGGCTTCACTTTTGGTTCGCGAGGAATAAACCCCTCGCAAAAAATCACTTGATTAAATTCGAGTGAACTTCATGTCCATACTGGGCGTAACCCCGAGACCAATATGCAAACCCGTAAATTTATAGTGGGTTGCCTGAATAGATTTTTGCAAAGCATTTGCTTTAAACAAGCAGATCAGTACCGGATACAAAAAAGTTTGATCTTTATATTGCTCCAAAATTTCCTCTTCGCGAATATCAGAAATATTCTCAATCTGGTCGAAGCTTAATTGCAGCGATGGCGGTAAGCCCAGCGATACATTGATGGCCGTAACCGTGTATCCGCAGGCTAAAAAAACACTGCCCGAATTTTCGATAGATTGCCAGGCTTCATTGATCTTTTCGATGCCATAAGCCTTTACCGAATCAATGACCTCTGTATTGAAGAGATTGCTGACCTGTGACGTAAGTTCGATTATTTTATCCTTTGCTGAATCGATAATTTGTTCCATAGGGGTGCGTGTTTATGCAGTAAGACAAATGTAAAAATATTTGCTTTAGCAGAAAAACGAAAGTTGACTTGTTGAGCGACTGTCAAACCCATTAAACACAAAGTGATCATCTTCTTTACCTTCCTGATGATTTTCCTATTTATGAAGAAAATTTTCTACGAGTTGCTATTGGTTGAATAGATGCCCTAAAAGCGTGGGTGCCATAATTAGGTGTAAGAAAAATATGACCCACAACAATGAAAAAGACACACTAGCCATTTCAAACCCTTTGGTAAATTGAGCATCGATAGGTTTGGCTAAACTTATAAATCTAAAGCAATGAATGCTATTCTATTTCGGCTTTTAAGGCCCGGGAAAAACACTTTAGAATCATCCAACCTAATGCCCATAGTAGTTTTGAGGCCATATTGGTTATAACCTGGGTTGAGTTCCAAAAAATATAATCGGTTAGCATCTCTTTTGTACAGAAAAACATTTCTCCTTGAAATCTTTTGCTTCAACAACCACTTGCGCTTATCATTACACAATATTTGTTCCTCTTTGCTTCTGAAATTCCCATAATTTTTTTCTGCAAATTTTGCAAAAAATGTATCGATCTCCTGCGCATTGCTAAATCTTACCAGGTCGGTTCCGGCAAAAAACCTGAAAATAGTGTCAACTACTTCAGGATTGATTTCTTCTTGATCACGTACGCTGGTACATTGGTTCAAATATTCTTCCAGTCCTATAAACGACGGATTGAAAGGGATGACCAGATTTTCCAGAGAATCATTCTCCATTATCAGGTTCTCGATTTCATGCGTCATGGGCAATGCTAAATATTCACCTTTGGAAATACTATTCATCCTGTTCGACAAATGATCTCTTAAAACATAAGTCGAACCACCACAAATAACGGACGTCAAATATAGACTGTATACAGTAGTACTGATGGATCGCAAAACAACAGAGTCAATAATCTCAAAGGGGTAGTTCGATTTCTTCGCAATGGCAGTATCTCCCAGCAAGTATTCGTTCACGAGCTTAGTCAGGTTATTTTTGCCGGCTTTAGAAACACTGACTGTTCTTATTTTCTCAACCGTTTCCTTGTTTTCCTGACATGAAATTATCGCTACCAGCAATAAGATTAATAGAAAAACGCAGGGCGATTTTTGCGACAGAAAAAAATTAATCATAGTAAATGTACAAATATCTATGGCAATTGTACATCTTCAAGGTTCGCTTTAAAACAAAAAAAAGCGACACTTTCGTATCGCTTTGTTGTTCATTTTGGTTGATCTTTTCATTTCACCGTCTCTGCACCTTCTATCAGTACGATGGTTTTATTATTATTCATTTCTACAAAACCACCTTCAATATTGTACACTTCCTGATTGGTTTTGTCTTTCAGTATCTTCAATTGACCTTTACCCAAAGCCGCCACGATAGGCGCATGGTTATCGAGCAATTCGAAATAGCCTTGTACACCCGGCAATATTACGCCCATGATGTCGCCGTTAAATATTTTTCTTTCCGGAGTAAGTATGTCGAGATGCATAATTTTAATTTGAAAATTAGAAAATTAGTCAATTAGAAAATGGGATAATCTGTCTTTTCGTTTTCAAATTATCAAATTTTCAAATTGAATCTTTAGTTCTTCGCCGCTTCCATCATTTTCTTCCCTTTCGCAATCGCGTCATCAATCGTACCCACCAGGTTAAATGCTGCTTCAGGATATTGATCTACTTCACCATCCATGATCATATTAAATCCACGAATCGTTTCTTCGATCGGAACCAGCACCCCTTTCAAACCGGTAAACTGCTCGGCCACATGGAAAGGCTGTGAAAGGAAACGTTGCACTTTACGGGCACGGGCCACGGTCATTTTATCATCTTCACTTAATTCATCCATACCCAGGATCGCAATGATATCCTGTAATTCTTTATATCGTTGCAAAATTAATTTTACACGGTTTGCTGTATTGTAATGTTCATCACCAACAATAGCTGCGGTGAGGATTCTTGAAGTAGAATCGAGTGGATCTACCGCCGGATAAATACCTAAGTCGGCAATTTTACGACTCAATACCGTGGTGGCATCCAAATGCGCGAAGGTTGTAGCCGGTGCCGGATCGGTCAAGTCATCCGCCGGTACATATACCGCTTGCACAGAAGTGATAGAACCATTGCGGGTAGAAGTGATACGCTCCTGCATCAATCCCATTTCAGTAGCCAATGTAGGCTGATAGCCCACCGCCGATGGCATACGACCTAATAAGGCCGATACTTCAGAACCGGCTTGTGTGAAACGGAAGATATTATCAACGAAGAAAAGGATATCACGTCCTTTACCGGTACCATCGCCATCGCGATAGTATTCGGCAACAGTCAGTCCTGACAGGGCCACACGTGCACGGGCTCCCGGTGGTTCGTTCATTTGTCCGAATACAAAGGTAGCTTTACTGTCTTTCAGGCCTTCCATATCCACTTTATCCAGATCCCATCCGCCTTCTTCCATACTGTGTTTAAATGCATCACCATAATTCATGATACCGGCTTCAATCATTTCACGCATCAGGTCGTTACCTTCCCGTGTTCTTTCTCCCACACCCGCAAATACCGAAACCCCACTGTATGCCTTTGCAATATTGTTGATCAATTCCTGGATCAATACGGTTTTACCTACACCTGCACCACCAAACAATCCAATTTTACCCCCTTTTGCATAGGGTTCGATCAGATCGATTACTTTAATACCGGTAAATAAAATTTCGGATGCCGTACTCAAGTTTTCAAATGTAGGGGGATTGGCGTGAATAGGGCGACCACCTGCTTTTGAGGGTTGCGGTAATCCATCGATCGCGTCACCGGTTACATTAAACAAACGGCCTTTGATGGCATCACCCACCGGCATGGCAATGGGAGCGCCTGTGTCTACAGCTTCCATTCCTCGTACCAAACCCTCAGTACCGTCCATAGCGATACAACGTACACTGTCTTCACCTAAATGTTGTTGCACTTCCAGTATCAAGTCTGCATTGTTTGTTCTTTTGATCTCCAATGCGCTTAAAATTTCAGGCAATTTATTACCTGCGGGGAAGTGTACATCCACTACAGCACCGATGATTTGTTTGATTTTACCTCTGTTAGACATAGCTTTTTGTATTAAAATTCTTGGTTTTGAAGAATGTGTTTTTGAAATTTTGCGCAAAGGTAATGTTTGGAATCTGAAATAAGAACTTTGTGGGGAATTGTTTTTGGGTAAAAAGTCGTTATGAAACCGTAAAACTACTGCGCTTCACGGCTTTCGATACGATACCTATGGTTGGAAAGTACTTTTTGGGTCTGTGGCATCCTGAAATGTCCGTTTTGAGTAAAAAACATCCGCATTGCTCCCTTAACCGGATTTTCAAAATAACTTTACCGAAAGATCATCCTATGAAAAAATACGTGGTTCTGTTGCTTATGTTTTTTGCCGGACTGATTTGGTCGGCCGTTCGGCCACACGATTATTTTACCTGGATCCTGGAGGTCTTTCCGGCCATTATCGGGATGAGTGTTCTGCTGCTTACCTACCGGCGGTTCACTTTTACCACACTGACTTATATTTTTATTCTCTTGCATAGCTATATTCTTTTTGTGGGTGGACATTATACTTATGCGGAAGTCCCTTTGTTTGATACGATCAAAGAATTTTTTCACCAAAGCAGAAATAATTATGATAAAGTTGGTCATTTTGCGCAAGGTTTTGTTCCGGCCCTGATCACCCGCGAAATTTTTATCCGAAAACAGCTTGTCAAAACAGGCCCTTGGCTGTCGATACTCACGGTATCTGTTTGTGTCAGTATCAGTGCCCTGTATGAGTTTCTCGAATGGCTGGTGGCTATATTATCAGGCCAGTCGGCCGAAGCTTTTTTGGGAACACAAGGTTATGCATGGGACACCCAGTCGGATATGCTTTACGCAATGTGCGGGGCCATTTCGATGTTAGTGTTGCTAGCGCCCCTGCATAACCGGCAGATCAAACAAATCAATACTTTGACCATTTAATACATTGCTGTATTTTTAGGATATGAAACTTGTGTTCACCCCGGTATTGGTTTTGCTGGCTTGCCTGATACCATTCCGCCCTATTGCGCAATCACAAAAGACCAGCGACTGTATCATTTGCGAACGGGTATCACTTTTTCAACAATGTAAAGCGGTGATCGCCGCCGATATCTGGCCCGGACTTCAACACAAAACCGATCGGCTTCCCTTATTGTATTTTGATGAGCATTTTACCCATATTGCCTTTGCCTCGAGAAGCCTTTTCGAAGAATATGACTACCGTATATTGAGATGCGCTAATGGGTTGAAAATTCTACAAACTGAACGTTTTGATTCGATTCCCTTTCACATGGAAAATAAAATGAACTTCAACGACACAGCCTCCCTTTTTTATTACCGACCGATGATGATGTGTTCAGACGTAGAAACTATACATCGATATGTTGCTGATTTCGATAAAACCGAGGACTGGCTGCAACTGGTGATGCATGAATATTTTCATGGCTTTCAGTTTTCTCATCCCGCCAGTATCCGTTATCTGGCAGACAGTATTGGCATCAGCGCCGATACGTTAAATAAATTCTATAAAAAAGAAACCTGGTTTAAACAAAGTTTACAAAAAGAAAATGCATGGCTATTGCATGCGATTCAGTGTACAAACAAGGATTCACTGCAATTTGATATCAGCGAATATATCCGTTTGAGAGAAGAGCGTTTCAGATCGTTTGCATCAAACAGCAAATTTCCTTTACGCAAAATAGAGAATTTTTGGGAGACTATGGAAGGCACAGCCCGATATGCCGAGTATTTCATGGCCGGACATTTTTCAAGCATGCCAATAGAAGGCATTCAACATTGTGATACCCTATTCAAGCAGTTTGCCGATTATCCGGCTAACACGAATTTCGAAGACAGGCCTACGTTCAAGGAAAGAACACAACTCATGGAAGCGTATTATTATGTCACGGGTTTTAATATTTGCCGCTTGCTCGATAAGCTGAAAATATCCTACAAAAAATATCTGTTTGATCATCCGGACAAAGGGCTATATCCTTTGCTGTTAGAAAAAATAAAGGAATAGGAATAATGCGAAGTATCATTTTTCTTTTACCCATGTGGTGTATAGTTTTTATCGCCGGTATACAACTCTGTAAAAGATTAACTCTTCCCTATGCAAACGGCCGGTATTTCGATGCCGACACGGGAATCGTTTTGCACGAACAAGCCAATGTGGTATATGCAGTCATATGGGTGCTGGCAGTAATCCTTGTTGTTTTGGGAACGCTATTCATTACGAAAAAAAGACCTGAACGATGCTAAACGCAAAGCCGATTGCCTATGCAGCCAGCGCTTCTTTAATCTGTTGATTCGACATCCAATGCGTTAATCTGATCCTTATAGTCGGCAGGTAATAACAGATTGCGCAAGAGCCAATCGGCCTTCATCAGTTTACTGATTTTGTAAATGGGCACCACCGGTGTCAACAATGAAAAATCGCTGAATTGCAGCAACTCCTTCACCCGCATAGGGACCACCAGCTTTTGTCCTTCAGCAAGTACGCGAAAACGAAGAGATCCCAGATGTTTCTTATATTGCCTGAACAAGTCTTCGGTATAATGGCTCAATTGCAAATCTGCCAGCAAATGAGCCTCGCGTACCGGCAACCAATCGGTATAACTGAGTGGAAGATCTTTTAACCCCATTCGATATCCCACCCGGTAAAATACGGTATGTACTTCCCCTTTCTCGGCTGCACTCATCTTGCGTTCAAGCAATTCGAAGGCCGCGATTGAATAATGAATGAGCATAAATAATACATCACGATATGCCCAGTCGGGAATCACTGTGCCACGGTTTGCTTCCACCTGCCCATGTATTTGACGCAATAGATCAATGGCCGCGTGGGCTTCATCTTCAGGCGAAAAAACGATCTTTCGCGCATAGGCAACGGTAGAAAACAATCGCCCGAGCGGGTCAGCCGGCAGTTTACCGGTAAAGTACAACCAATCTACTGCTTTATTCAAGGCAAACTCGGCAGCAGCTCCGGCAAAAATAAAAAGAATGGTATCGCTTTTACCCCAAATTTGCCTGACTATTGACTGCTGATGAACAAAATAATGCATAAAAAAAATTGAATCTCCGAAGGTAAATGATAGGCAAAAAGATTTTCGCATTTTTTGAAATGATTGTGATTTTGCCGACTGAAGGAAAGGTTTTACATTTGAAAATAGTCCGCCTGTATCCCACATACAATTCAACAAAATAATATGCGCCAAAAACTTACGTTGATCACCCTTGGTGTTGACGACTTTCAAAAATCACTTCACTTTTATGAAACCGGACTTGGCTGGAAAAAATCGGACCAAAGTATGGACGGCATGGCTTTGTTTCCTTTAGGGGGTATAATACTTGCCTTACATCCCCGGCACGAACTCGCCGAAGATGCCACGCTTGCGAATGAAAAAGTGAATTTCGCCGGGCTGACTTTAGCCTATAATGCAATATCAGAAAATGAAGTAGATGAGGTTTTACAAAAGGTGGTTTCGCTTGGGGCCACATTGGTGAAACCTGCGCAAAAAGTATACTGGGGTGGTTATAGTGGTTACTTTAAAGACCTTGACGGGCACCTGTTTGAAGTAGCTTATAACCCGTATTGGCAACTCGACGAAAACGACAATGTGATACTCTGATGATACAGAAAGCAGCAATAAAAGAATTGATGCTGATACCCGGTGTGGGCAAATCAATCGCGCAGGACCTGATTAATATCGGCATCACCTGTATTGATGATTTAAAGGGCCGCGATGCTTACGAACTGTTTGACCAGTCGAATGCGTTTGCCGGATGTATACAAGACAGATGCTTATTGTATGTATTTAAGTGTGCGGTGTACTATGCTGAAACGCCTGAAAGAAAACGTGATGCCGAAAAACTGAAATGGTGGAACTGGAAAGATATGCGCTAACCGGCACCGAATACCTGATGGCGCAACACGATAGAAAAGTATATCCATCTGTTATTTACCGTTCGCATTTCGACTCATACACATAACACAAGGCATCTTTGTCGTACCAGATATTGAAATAATAAACCCGCTCAGGGCGATAATTACCGAGAATTTCCTTCGGGCATTTCATCAGGATATCTATTTTGGTAGAATCATCGAGGTTATAGAATTTTACTTTAGTCCCTTCTATAAAATCACCGCAGTCGAACAATACTTGTCGGTCGACACATTTCAATTTTACACATTTTATTTCCTGTTGAAATACCAGGGCTGAAAAGCAAAGTAATAATTTTATCATAAGTAAAATAATGAATAAAAGTACTGAATTGAAATAAAAAACAAAAATAAATCCACCAATTGTATCGTTGCATTCGGCTATTTTTCTTGTGTAGTTTTTTTCGTCTTCAATTTGAGTGCATAAAAGGTCTTTTTAAAATTCTCGATATACTTTCCTTTTTCAAAGTCGCCACTGACAAATAAAACTGCGTCGCGGCCGGAAAGAAAAAAACCATAAAATACCAGCGCATGATGCAGTGTCCCCTTTTTTGTTTCACGCATCGAAACGGTATAGGCTTTGTTTCCATTGACAAGCGTATCTTTTCTTACGATCTGATCTTGGGTATTGCCATCTTGTATAGCCGATATTTCAACGAGTTCCTCAATTTTTTCTTTTGCGGCTTCGTAGTCCACATCCTCAACAATTACCAACGAGAAGGCCGAAGGATTTTTTACCACCCCGATGTCAGCATATCCGTGTGGAGTATAAATTAAGGCACCGTCATTTTGCATGGTAAAATGAAAACCACTGATCGTGGTATCAATGCGCACATCCGTAATTTTCAGTTGCGCCGACAATTTTTGTGTCAACAATAACATACCAAGGAAAAGGAAGATTCTGATCATTTGCGCAAAATGTTCAGCCCGTGGTTTGACGGCTGATACGCAAAAATAAGACTGCAATGCCGACCGGACAGAAATAGATACCCACACCACATTGTTCGGCTGACTTGATTCAATTCAACAAAAATATTTTTACCTTTAAGGCATGTTAAAGCGCGAAAAATATTTATTTTACCTGTTACTGTTATGTGCTTTGAGTATAATTGTCATTCCCCGCTATTATATTACCGGCGATGGAGGAAGTCATGTATACAATGCAAAGGTCTTATTCGACTACGTATTCAACCATGAACGTGATTTTTACAAAGAGTTTTACAGCATCAACCGCAGCATAGATCCCAACTGGATGAGTCATCTGGTTATCGGCTTTTTTCTGCAACTTTTTCCTCCCTGGCTGGCTGATAAACTTTTTCAGATCCTGTATGTCATCAGCTTTGCTTTGGGGTTCAGATACCTGATTTGTTCAATTGAAAAAAGCAATAGTTTCCTGAGTTTTTTGTTTTTCCCCTTTTTATTTACCCTCCCCTTTCAGCAAGGGTTTTATAATTATTCACTTGCCCTCGCGTTGCTTTTTTTTACAGTGGGTTTCTATATCCGTGTGAAGGATCATTTCGAGAATCCGGTCTTTCAGTTTTTACTGGCCATGCTCTTGTTGACGACCGCATTTTGCCACGGCATGCCTGCTATATATGCTATGCTGATGATCGTTCTCATTTGGCTCACGGAACATTATCATCTTTTTTTTCCAATCAACATAAAAAAAATTCTCTATTCCGTTTCACAATTGATGCTCGTGTTTTTGCCCGCTGTCTTTATGATATTTTTGTTTTTGGCAAAAAGAGGATTTGGCACCGAACCTCATGCCTGGAGCAAAACGACTAAACTTCTGAAATTTTTAAAATTCTGGACTTCTCAGAGTACACGTTCAGCTGAAGTATATCCTGCCATAGCGTGTGGTATGTTGCTGTTGGCATTTTTCACTGTATTAATTTTCACACGTATGAAAGTTAATATCAGTAAGAAAAATACTATCGCTTATGTATTCCTGTTTATGTTGGCTTTTACTTTTCTTTCCTATATTACTTGTCCGCACAGTATCGGCGGTGCGGGATCCATAGATATCCGTCTCGCCTTTTTGCCTCCGCTTTTTCTGTTATTTTACTTTGCCACAAAAAATTGGAATGAGCTAAGCAAACGCCTGTTCATTATTTGTTCTTTCCTGATTTCAGTTTCCTTTTTAGTTATTAGATTTCCCTATGTGATCAAAGCGAACCAGATCGGCAAAGAGATCATGAGCGCATCTGCCTACATCCCGGACAAACAGGTCGTTTTAAATCTTCATTTCGACGACTGGCAACAACTGGACGGTGGCAAAGACAGTCTATTTCATCATGACGGTTCCTTTATTCATTTCAGCGATTTCATTGGAGCGGCAAAAGATAAGCACCTCATCATGCTGATGAATTATGAAGCCGAGATCAATTATTTCCCCGTCAATTGGCAGCCCGGAAAAAACCCTCGCGAAAGTATTCCCGGTCTGATTCCCGGCAACTATCCCCCCTGTGGCGAAATTGCTTTATATGAAAAACAGATGGGTAGAAATATCGATTATGTATTAATACAGAACTGGCGTAAGGATGCTGAGCTTTTCCCCTGTGTGCAACAACTGATCACGCAACTCAATAATCATTTTAGTGTCATTTATGAAAGTAAGAATAAGTACGTCATCCTGATGAAACGTAACGGAGGGTAATCGACGGAAACATCCATCAATTGCTTTTTACACATGAATGCTTTTTTCCCTTCCGGAGAACACTGCTGAAGAACTGTTTCGTTTCCAGTAAATTCTGATTACATTTGAAAAAAATATTCTATGCGCAAGCTATTATTGCTGATTTTTTTACACCTTGCTTTTGGGGCCAACTCGCAGGTAAAGTTTGACCAGCTTAATGTGAAAGACAAGAATTTGCATGTCGTATACACCGGCATCGTCAATACTTTTAAGATCGTATTGCCTAAAGAAGTGTCGGTCAAAGACATCGTACCTTCGACTGGAAATTTGCGTATGATGGACGACGAGACTTTTGTGTTATATGTGCATCCTGAGGGCGGTGAGCATGTCGAATTTTCGTATCTGTCGGTAAAAAATGGTGTGGAAAGTCGAGAAAGCTATCCGGTAAAATTTAAGATTAAAAAGCTACCTGATTTTTTTCAGTTACGCATCGGTGAGTATTTCGAAAGCGGTACTGTGCCTCTCGCCAGAATACTGAAAAATAATCGAATCGGTTTTAATGACAAAGATTATAACGGCGACCTGAAAAAAATTTCAATCAGTTTCGATTGCTCAATCATTTCAGCTGCAGGAAAATCGGGTGAGAAAATTAAGGTGCAAACAACGAATAATGCTGACGTAAAAAAATTTCAACAGAACCTATTAACCTTGAAAAAGGGAGATCAGATCATTTTTTCGAATGTGAAAGCTGAAGCCGGAGATGGTGTGACACGCGACATGCCTGATTTGAAATTGCAAATGCAATAATGGTTGTCAGCATTCAGGCAAACTGAGCGGAATATGCAACGCAAGACCTCCATCACTTGTTTCCTTATATTTCGTATTCATGTCTCTGGCAGTCTCCAGCATTGTGGAGACCACTTTATCGAGACTTACTTTAGCATCGTAGGGGTTACTTTGCAAAGCGAGCTGAGCTGCAGTAATAGCTTTGATCGCGCCCATTGAATTTCGTTCGATGCAGGGAATTTGTACAAGTCCACCCACGGGGTCGCAAGTCAAACCCAGATGATGCTCCATAGCGATTTCCGCGGCCTGCAAAACTTGATTGGGTGTACCGCCCAGCCCTTCGCACAACGCGGCTGCAGCCATGGCACTGCTTACCCCAATTTCTGCCTGACAACCACCCATCGCCGCTGAAATGGTTGCTCCTTTTTTAAAAATGCATCCGATTTCAGACGCGCAGAGAAGAAAACGGATGATCTTGTCATCAGTAAAACTGTCGCAAAAAATCGCATAATACATCAGTACAGCAGGTATTACACCCGCGGCACCATTGGTAGGAGCTGTCACCACTCGACTGAATGATGCGTTTTCTTCATTGACGGCAAGGGCAAAACAACTGACCCAGTCAAGTATATACTGAAAGGTATTGCCCCCGTCTTTGATGGCTTTCGTCCAGGATAAAAAATCGCCCGGTTGCTGTTCACCGAGCAACTTGCGGCTTAAGGAATAAGCTCTTCGTTTGACATTTAACCCGCCAGGCAATTCTCCTTCTGTTTGCGAGCCGCGATACACACATTGGTGCATCACTTCCCAAATTTTCAACACTCGCGAACGCGTTGCTTCCTCTGCACGCCAGGCAAGCTCATTTTCTAAAACAACTTCCGCCACGCTTAAACCGGTCTTCATGCACCAATGCAAAATATCTGATGACTTGTCGATCGGGAAGGGCAATTGCACCGTTGATAATTTCAATTCATTCGATTGTTCCTGCACCACAAATCCGCCACCGACCGAATAGTAAGTATCCGCGACGGGCTCACCTTGCATATATTGAACCAAAAAGGTCATTGCGTTAGGATGAAATGGGAGACTTTCTTCGAACAAAAATTCAATATTCACATCAGGATCGAATACGATGGTATGTTCTGCACCCAGCTTAATTGTCCGCTTCTCACGAATATTGGCAATCGCTTCTTCGATGATATCGACATCAAATGTCTCGGGATCTTCTCCCTGCAATCCCAACATTACAGCAATATCAGTTCCGTGTCCCACACCTGTTTTGGCGAGAGAACCATATAATAGGACGCTAATACGCTTGATTTGAGCCAAGGTA
>CAZFKA010000022.1:0-24796 GCA_964519155.1 uncultured Bifidobacterium sp.
TCTAAAAAAAATATCGGGCAATGAAGCTTTCCTAAGTCATATTAAATCGTTTAAATCATTTGCCAAAGTGGTTGAAGACAGCCGGGATATCGAAACATTAGGTCTCGTAGATCTGTTGAAATGTTTCAGTTCTATTGCCGATATCACGCAGACGTCAAGTAATGAATCTTTTTCCATCATGTATCTGCAAAGCAAACTCAGTGGCAACGAAATCGCCCGGTATGAAGATATCGTCAAGCTCAACGACAAAGAAGCTATTACCCATTATCAGGAATTACTGGCCTCAGCCTCAGCCGAACTGAAGCGTCAGGAAAATCAGCCAGAGTCATGGTTTAACCTTGCCGCATTGCTGTTGGGGTTCGATAAGGATTTACACAACGAATATATTAGCAACATTTATCAGTATGCCAGTATCGTGATCAAAGCCGATGGCAAAGTGACGCGAAAGGAAGAAGATGCGCTGCGCCATATCATGCAGGTAAGTGAAACCTCTGCGTTAAGTAAAGTGCTGGCGCAAAATAATGAAGTGGAAAAAGAAGAGACACTTGATGAATTATTGTATGATCTGTATGACCTCACGGGTTTGCAAACGGTAAAACAGGAAATCAATACCCTGATCAATCTGATACGCGTACAAAAAGCACGACAGGAATTTGAACTTAACAATACCGATATGAGTTTGCATATCGTTTTTTCGGGAAATCCCGGAACTGGTAAAACAACGGTTGCCCGTCATTTGGCCAAAATATACAAATGTCTGGGCGTATTGAAAAAAGGACATCTCGTGGAAACCGACCGCAGCGGTATGATTGCTGAATATGTAGGACAAACGGCCATCAAGGTGAATAAACTGGTTGATACCGCTCTCCATGGTGTTTTGTTTATTGACGAAGCGTATGCTGTGCTCATCGATGATAAAGATACTTACGGACGGGAGGCCATTGCTACTTTACTGAAAAGAATGGAAGATGATCGAGACAAGCTCATTGTGATACTGGCGGGCTATACCGGTGAGATGCAGACATTTATCGACAGCAATCCCGGTTTGAAATCGCGATTCAATAAATATATTTTCTTTCCGGATTATACACCCGATGAATTGTATTCGATCTTTATTGGTATGAGTAGAAAGTTGCATTTTGTATTGGAACCGGTTTTGGTCGACAAATTGAAAAAGCGGTTTGCTGATGAAATTGCAAAGGGAGACAACGCTTTTGGCAATGGACGTTTTGTACGCAACTTGTTCGAAAAAATGCTCGAGAACCAAGCTAACCGACTGGTATATGAGAAAGAACTTACCAAAGAAAATCTGACCATGCTGAAAGAGATGGACCTTCCGGTGGATGCCTGATAAGGGCGATTTCTCTATTTAATGTGTATAACAAAGCAAGAGAAACAGTTTTTTTAGCAAATCCGTTTGCACAAACCCAGCACGACACTCGGTCAAGCGAACTTTTTGCAAGAAACAAAGACGGGTCATTAATTCGATCATGCTTGTTTCAGCTTGTTGATCATATTTTCATATGACTTCAAAATGATATTCCCATCTACACCCACTGCGATCATATCTGTTTTTTGCAATATTTCCTGACGCGCCTGCTCAGTACCGGAACAGAACGTGCAGAAAAGCTTGGATCTGCTTTTGCATAATTCTCGAAGACAATCATAGGCACTTTTGAAAACGGGTGTGTCAAACTGCCCCGCAACACCCATGGACATCGACAAATCGTAAGGGCCAACAAAAATACCGTCGATATATTCGTTTGCCAGCATATCGTCAGCCAGGGCAAGACCTTCTTTGCTTTCGATCTGAGGCAATAGCAGCGGTCGAAAGTTTTCAGTATAGTGTTTAAATTCCAAACCATAGCGATTGGCCAAACTAAATCCTACACTGCGTTTGCCGATCGGCGGATAATAAGCATATTGTATCAGGCTTTCAATTTCATGGAGGTGTTCGACTCTGGGAGCAACGATGCCATCAGCGCCCAAATCAAGGGCATGTTTGATACAGGATTCTGTAACAGCCTGGATGCGGATAAAAATTTTGCATGGCGATTTCTTCGATATGACTATAGAAGCTATTGTTTCATCATTTACATGACCATGTTCAAGATCAATAAATATAAAGTCGAAACCCATCCCGGTCAACAACGACGATATTTCAGGATGATTTAAGGAAACAATAGTGCCTATTTGAGAACCGCTGTTTGACATACGTTTTAGTTTACTTCAATAATGTGGACTGGCCAAAGTAAAGCATTATGATCGAAAGAAAAGCAAAAATTAAATCGGTCGTATCATCGCCTGTTCGGTATGCGATAAGACAACTATTGTACGCAACGAACAAACCCGAAGCAAGTCAGGACGTCAACCGCCGGGGGGATTTTTTTGAGAATATTCAAGGGAGCAAGTGCGATCCCCTTCACGCCAAAATTCTTCTTTTGGCATGCAGCACGGGCAAATAGATCTCACCAAACAAAGCCGTATATTTACGCAGTGAAAAACATTATACTATGGGACACTATATCAATAATAATTTGATCCGGGACGAGCAAGTTGAATTTGAAACCCAATACCATTGGGTTATATTTTTTACCTGGAAAGCGCTGCTGTCGCTTTTCATTTATCCCATGATTAAAAGATACTCTGACGAATTTGCTGTCACCAATAAAAGAGTGATCATAAAAACGGGATTAATCGCACGCAAAACGCTTGAAATGAACCTGAACAAAATTGAAAGTGTGAATGTCGACCAGAGTATCTTGGGACGAATATTGGGCTACGGCACGGTCACTATCATCGGTACGGGTGGTACACGTGAAGCTTTTGAACAAATTGCTGATCCGGTCGAATTCAGAAAGAAATTTCAGGAGTATTCAGGGTAATGCCCTTCAGACACATACATTTATTTGGCTAATGGCTTCCTCGGCTTGAACAGTGTTTGTTTAAAGTGATTTGAAATTGCGCTCTATTCTACCTATCGATTTTTTAGCCATATACATTATGGGTCTAATTGTTTCGAGCAAAGAACGTCCAGTCAGATGCTACACATCCATAGTCTTGCCCAAAGAAATGATTTTCACATGCTCCGACTAAAGTGCGGCTCTTGCGTATACTTGCCATAAACAGCGCCGACGTACTCGTTGCGTGGAAGAGCCAGATACTTAGTGGGACGAAATCATCAAAATGAACAAACCGTTAGTAGGAGATTTGTTGCATTATATGTTTTACAGAAGTAAAGAGTAACCCAGTATTGATCTGTATAACATTTCTTAGAGCAGGATGTACAGGCGATAAAAAGGGAAACTCATTTATATAAAATAATGTACGTGTTTTAGGTATGATTTATGCTGTTGAAGATATTTTATCATTTGAATTTTGTTCATCACCCCTATCACCTAAGGGGATATCTATTTGCATCATAACCTTTGTGCCCACCACACTTCCTTCCTCTTCAATATTGGCTATCGAAAGGGAAATGTCAATATTGTATAATTTCTTAAAATAGCCGAAGCGTTTCCTGATCACATCTAAGGCATGAACACGTTTTGAATGTAAGTCTACCGCCTCTTTTTGCTGAACACCACGGCCATTGTCTGTAACGATTATATTGATTTTTTTGTCTGCACGGCTGAGGTCAATGGTGATAAGACCAGGTTTATCAAATAAATGAAATAAGCCGTGCTTGATTGAATTTTCTACAATAGGCTGGATAGATAAAGGAGGAAGAAAAATTTCTTCGCTATCAATATTTTCCTGCATTTGAATATGAAAATCGAAACGTTCTTTAAACCTTAGTTTTTCAATGGTTAAATACTTTGTTGCAAAATCCATTTCATGGGCCAATGTGACTTTTTCTTTGATGCCATTTTTCATATTCAATCGCATCAATGAGGATAACATCAAAAGGTATTTCTCCGCAATCAGATTTTTATTTTCTCGGATCAATACCTGCAAGCTTGATAATGTATTGAATATAAAATGAGGATTTAAAACAGCGTTCAAGGATTTATATTCGGCTATCAAAGTTTTTTGCTCAAGGCTATTCAGCATTTTGTTTGTTCGAACTATCCGGTAGAATATAGAAATGGCGATCAGAAAAAGTATCAAAAAGAACAACATGATTATTTCCGGACGTTTGTATAATGGCTTTGTAATTTGCAGAGCAAGCAAACGACTAATTTCATTGAATTCATTCCTGATTAAAAGGGTATATTTTCCAGCAGAAATATTATAGATGTCGATCACATCGTTTTTTAAAGGACTCCAAAGGGTGTCAAGCGAATGATCATCAACAACACTAAAATGATATTCAGGATTCGACATTTCAAAAAACAATGCTTTTAATTGCAGAGATAAACTGGATGCTTTATTTTCTGACACTACAATATTCGAATTCACCGGATAACTTTTATTTTCAATATTCACTGATTGCACACTAATCGGATTACTGATCGTTGCTGACTCCAACAAGCTGTCTGAAAAGCTAATCAGGTTATTATCATAAAAAATATAACAATGTTTGTTGGAAAACAAAAGGAAGTCGGCATCCTGCGGTATCAAATCTTTCCGTATTATTTGTACACGGGTAGTTAGACGACCATCCGCCTGTATGGTCAGTTGCAACAAGAAACTGTTTTTGTCGGAGACATAGACGTATTTATCATTAGCGAGTTGTTTTAACGAGAGAATTTCCCTACGGTAAAATAAGAGATTGTCGTTCGTCAAATCTACAACTTTCAATTCGCTTTGGTGTGTGATACCAATCACAATTTGTTGCCAGACAAAAAAGGATTTCAATCCATGAAAGTGCTTGCTATGTAAGGCAACAGAATTTGTATCTGATAATCGAAAGACGCTGTCGATTGTGGAATAGAAGGCCGAATGATCGTTAATGGCAATATCGAAAATACGATCACCATTGTGCGTATATCGATGAATGGTTTCGAATGATGCATTGCACAAATTCACGTAATAGCCATGATTTAACAAGATATCGGTATTATTCGCGATTGCTTTTTTATGTAAAATTGGATAATAGATTTTTTTGAACATTCGCCCTTCCTTCAAAACAAAGGAATCAATAAGCACATAAAGTTCATTTTGAAAGGGTAAGAGCCTAGCCCTGCCGTTTGCCTGTTGTAAGTATGTGCTTTTTATTCGGTCGGTCTTTAAGTTTTTGGTGTGGATACGTGTAATATTATTTTTAAAATCCTGCACGTAAATCGTATGGTTGGCTTCGGCTGCGTTTAGTATCTGTGTAGCGTATACAGCATCTGCAAAGCTGATCTGCTGATAATCTTTGGGTATTTGGTATATTCCATTGGTGAGACTACTGACCCAAATGCTACCGGTAATATCTTCGGTTATGGAGGAAATGATTACTTGATCGAAGGCGTGTATCAGTCTTTCAGGGGTTTTTAAATCGATGATGGCTAAGCCATTATCAGTACCGAAGTAATAACATGTCCCAATTCGGTGAACACAATTCAGTATGGTATACTGCAACAGGGGGTATACGCCAGGTACCGCAATTCCATCAATGAGTACCTTCTTTTTTTGTGCATCAAACTCTACAAGTGAATTTCCGTTTTGAGCACGGAGTATCTTCCGGGACATCGTTTTTGTTTTACTGATAATTTTTTCAGAACGATCAAAAACATAGTCATAATCTGGAGTTTTTACAGCAAATCTGCCGTTGTCACTATAAGTAATTTCAAGGATGCCAAAGCCTGGATATGTTTTGTCGTTGAAATCAAAATGTTTAACACCCTCGTTATTATACAACAAAACACGCGAGGAACCCGAATAGCAAATGATGATCGAACTGTCTTTGTTTTCAATAATCTTTGTTGTAATAGGAGTTTCATTATCATTGCGGAGCGACTGATCGTTTTGTTCGTTGAATATGCGATTATTTTTAATATAACTCAACTTGCCGTTATAGCTTCCGATCCATAGCCTGTGCTGACGATCTTCGTAAAAGAAAAAATTTTCAATGTCAGCCAAACCATCTTTTAGTGTATAATGTTTAAATTCATATCCATTATACCGGCTGATACCTCTATCCGTCGCAACCCAAAGATAACCTTCTGAAGAACGATAAATAGCATACACCGTATTGCTGAGAACGCCATCCTTTTTTGTATAGTTATACGAAATGATCTTATGGGCTACGACAGTTATTTGCATCAACATTAAACAAAAAGCCAGAAAATACTTCATGTTAGCAGGTTCATATGGTTTTATTTAAAAACGACTGTCTACGCCGCGATACCGGTATTTTAATATCCTGACTCAACACAACTATGGAATCTTTAATAACAAATTTGTAGATTAATTTTTTATTGATCAGATACGATTTATGTACACGAATAAAATCATGCGGTGCCAACAATTCTTCATAGTGCGACAGGTTGTAGCTGGCAATAAAACTCTGATTGTTTTTCGTGGTCTTATAGACAATTTTACTATAGGCTTTTTCGGCTTCTATGTAAATAATATCACTGATTTTAATTTTTGTTGCCTCTTGTTTGTCCCGTAAGATCATAACATCAATTTCTTCTCTGGCATATAGTTGTTTAGCTAAATGCTGTATCTCATTCGGCTGAAAAGCAAAAGTGTGATCAAGAATATGCTGTATCGATCGCACAAATTCATCGCCATCAACGGGTTTTAAGATATAATCAACTGCATGAAGCTTGAAGGCATCGATCGCATACTGATCATACGCGGTAACAAAAACGACATTTTTCATTTCATCAGCTTTTCGTCCAACAAATGAGATACCAGACTCCGTCGGCATATCAATATCGACAAAGAAGAGATCTACTGTCTTTTGTGTCATATACACTTCAGCAGCTGACGTTGAATGCACAGCGTCAAGTATCCTTATCCTGTCATGAAAATGTAATTGCAAAATATCATTGATGTTATTGCAGTCATCTGCTTCGTCGTCAATTATTATCGCATTGAGCATAATGTGGTACCGATAGTAAAATTAGAAATACCGAATGTAAAACAAATAAAGGGACATTAAAAATTGTGGCATTCCTTTATTCCGAAATCAATGAATATCCCCAAAGCACTACCATGTTCGCAATTGACAATTTAAAATCGCATCCGCTTTTTGTTACCAAGCCACCTTAGGCACTTTGCTACAGAACAAGGATAACCTGCTTAAAAAAAAACATATCATCTTTCAACAATAAAACTCAATAAAATGAAAAAAGCAATTTTGATCTTATGCTGTCTCACTGCCGCAGCATTCACACAGGCAGCAACTTACACCCTGCACTTAAAATGTTATATAGAAGGGTACTATCTATCAGGAGGAAGTATGAGTGCCGCAGCAGTAAACGGCGGATGCGCCTGGGCGACCCCCGGAATGACCGATCGTGTACAAGTTTACCTTCGTGACAAATCGGCTCCCTATGCAATCAGGGCTACAGGCTTGGCTACACTCAATACCAATGGTGAAGCCACGGTTATACTTTCGCATCCTGCACTCACTTTTGGTGACTACTACATTGACGTAAAGAACACAAGAAACGCGCTTGAAACATGCTCTCGCCAACCGGTTCGGTTCAATGGTGTCGACCCAACTTACTACGATTTCACTACCTCCTCAGCAAAGGCCTATGCTTCCAATATGAAAGAAGTAGCCCCAGGTGTTTGGGCTTTTTATTCCGGCGATGTCAATGGTGATGGAAATATTGATCTACTAGATGATGGCCTGATGGAAAATGATGTACTCACTTTTGCCAGCGGCTGTAAACGAACAGATCTGAATGGTGATGGTAATGTTGACATTTTAGATCTGGCAATTTTTCAATCCAATCCGGTAGGAGCATTTATTTCCGCTAAGCATCCTTGGTAATCGCAACGGCAAATTCACTCACTATTTTAAACAAAAAATCATGAATACAAACATTAGAAATTTAAAACGAAAATGCAGTTACGCACTGATCCTCTTGTTTTTATCACTCACATCACTTGCCAGACACCATGTTACCATGCAATTAAAAAATATCCGTACGACGGTTTCAGGTATTCAATACGACTTGTACGTGATCAACGATGGCGGTAGCCAAATACAAATTGCTGGATGTTCGTTTGGGGTGAATATCGATCAGGCAGCCTGTAATGGAGGCAGCTTGACTTATGCGTGCAAACCCAGTGGGAATGATAATTTTCTGAATAATCGTCAGTATATGCTCACTACTTCAGAGCAAACGAAGCAACAACAAGCGAGAATGACGAGCAATTGTGCGACCATCGACAAGGCAATTGAGTTATTACCCAATATTCCGGTGAAGATCGGTCGTTTTACCCTCAGCAATTCAGTGAACTGGTCAACAAACGGACGTAGCAATTTGAGTCTACAGGAGACTTACCTGAAAGAAGCAACGACCTGCTATGTGCTTGTTTTTGATGAGGCAAAACAGCTTTCTGTACTATCAAGCGAAGCCGGTAACTTGAGTATTCAAACAGAAAGGTGTCCGGTTTTGAATCCTTCACAGCCGGAAACTGCAGTGCTTTCAGGTGGTGCAAATCGTGGAGAGCATTTGCTAGCATCTATTGACAGCGAAGTGAATATTTATCCTAACCCCGCGGTCGACCTTTTACATATCAACTATACCGCTACTGTTCAGCAGAACATTCAGATCTCTATTGCAGATGTACAAGGAAGAACGGTATATCACACACAGTCAACTGTCAACCAAGGTGCGAACGACATTCCGATACCGATACAATCACTGGTGCAGGGGATGTATTTTTTGCAGTTGCGCGATCAATACAATTTAAGTGTGAAACACTCGTTTATCAAAAGATAAAAGGTAAGGTATAAAAATTTTGATAGCCCACTTACGGCGAACCGGGTTCGATTTCGGCCCGGTTCCTTTTTATTTTTTGTCCTTCCCGGTTGACACCAGCTTATTTATAGCGAAAATCGTCATTTTTTTCTGCTTATATTTGATTGCCGATTGAATGTGAAATACAGCCGAATATTTATCGTATCGATCTTGTGCTTATGGCGTCTGGTCGCCAATGCACAACAAGCGGTATTGTATCATCTCAACGAAAGAAGCGGTTTGTCGGACGATCAGGTCAATTGTTTTTTACAAGATAGCCGCGGCATGATGTGGATGGGAACTTCCTATGGTCTCAATTTGTATGATGCATCACGCTGCAGGGTGTTCAAATATCCGCTCGTGTCAGATAATGTGATAACAGATCTTGCAGAGAGTGAAGACCATGAAATTTGGATCAGTACGGCAAACGGACTCACTTGTTATGTGCCGGGCAAAAATATTTTTCAACGTTACTATTTTAAACCCGGGCACGACAGGATGAACTCTTTTTCGGCAATTGCTATCCTGGGTGACAGCATTTTCATCGGTACCGAAAACGGATTGCTGATCTTCAATCGATCAAAGCGGAGATTTGTCACGCAATGTTTGCCTGTCGGCGCAGACGGGGCTTCACGTATCACACGATTGTATAAAGATCGTGAGGGTCAGTTGTGGTTATGTACCTATGATGGTATCTGGCAATTCGATCAACGAACAGCTAAATGTTATCCCTTAGGCGGGGATGACAAAACAAATGGTTTACACCACGAACTGATGAATGATTTGGTACAAACAGCAGATGGCACGTACTATGCCGGAAGCTGGAGCAAAGGCCTTTTTTCGTTTAGCAAAAGCAAACCACAACCAGTTTCGTGGTTGGGTTTAAAGGGTGGGCATACCAACGTCATTACGCTGACGACCTTGCGCAATGCCCAAAACAAAGAGGAATTATGGCTCAGCAATTCGCTCAGCACCCTAAACCTTTCGGAACGAAGATTCGACTTTCACGAGTTTTTCGGAGAAGGTTCCTATAGCGATATCAATGTACTGAAACTCTATACCGATCGCAATAATATGCTTTGGATCGCCACAACAGCAGGTGTATTTATATATGACCCCGCCGTTCAGTTTTTTAAAACCGACCTACTCACCAATGGAGTACCTTATTCTACACAGGGTGTGGCCCAAATGGCGGCTAAAGATGGCTTTTGGCTGGGAGGCGAAAGCGGCAATGCACTCGTAAAATATGATCGCCAAATGAAGATCCGAAAAAATTACTCATCTCTTTTACACGATCATACGGCTGTGATGAATATTCAGGAAGATGGCAAGGGCCGTTTGTGGTTAAGCACTACAACCGGTGTTTATATTTCTGATGAAACAGTGACGCATTTCACACACTGGTCGATGAAACAACCCAAACCCAATGATCTGCCACGTGATTTTATAAATGGCGTCTTTCATTGCTCCGACGGACGTGTATGGGTTTTTCCATGGCGAATCGGTGTCTGGATACGGGATGAACAAGCAGCTCTTTACCCGCTCATGGATGCTCAACAAGATACCCTGCTGAGAAAAAGCAATATTGCCATGGCCGTCGAAGATTCCTTGGGACATATATGGCTGGCCGACTACGACCATGGGTTGCATTGCTACGATTTGCATAGCGGGCATGTCAAAACCCTCATCGACCACAAGCGATTTTCAAATATTTACTTACTGGGGAAGGATGTCTGGGTGGCATCTGCAGAGGGCTTGATACGAACAAATATTCAAAATTTTGAAATGAAATTTTTCCCATTTCCGGAAGATAAAGGCCGTTATACTTTTAATTTTATTCCTGATGCACTGGGTGGACTTTGGATCGCCACAAAAACCGGATTGCTGCATTTTGATACCCTTACCCAAACCTATCGCTATTTTACGGTAAGTGACGGCTTAAAAACCAATTACCTGGACGTTACGTTTTGCAAACTCAATGACGGACGCCTATTAATGGCAGGAAGCACCTTTCTGACATCCTTTGATCCGGCCCGGGTGAAAGTAAAGAAGAAGTTACCTCCGTTATTGCTGACACAGATTTCAACAAACTCCCATGATCTCGATCTTTCACAAAAAAAAATTGAAACACAGTGGAAGGACAATACCCTCACTTTTTATTGGGCATTTCTACATTACAACAATCCAACCGGCAATGAATATTTCTACAAAATGGATGGAATAGATGATGACTGGAAAGCTGCAGGCAATACGGGGAAAGCCATCTACAATAGTCTGCAACCGGGTGAGTATCGTTTTCATTACAAAGCCCGCAGTAGCGACCGCATGTTGGCGGCTGAACATTCAATTGCCTTCATTGTGCATCCGCCCTATTGGCAAACGTTGTGGTTTCGATTGAGTATTGTATTGCTGGCAGCCTTTATTTTTTATCTCATCGTTCGCTACATTGCACAACGAAACCTGAAAGAAAGAATTTTGCAACTCGAGAAAACACAGGCGATCGAAAAAGAACGATTTCGTATCAGCCGTGATATGCACGACGAACTGGGAAGTGGTTTAACTAAAATAGCGATTTTGAGCGAGGTAATGAAGCAAACGAAAGACAACAAAGCGGAAGTGATCGACAAGATCAGCCATACCGCCCGTTCGCTTGTCAACAACCTCGATGAAATGGTTTGGGCACTTAATCCACACAACGACACCCTGCAACAACTGATTGCTTATGTATCTGAGCAGGCTATACCGTTTTTCGAAAATACCAAAATTGAATTTGACCAGCAAATACCTGATGACATTCCGCATGTGCTATTGGGAGAAGAAAAAAGACGAGCATTGTTTTTATGTATCAGAGAATTTCTAAACAATTCGCTCAAACACAGTAATGCCCGGCAAGTGACGTTGTGCTGGACCTTTGAAGAGACACAGTTCAGCTTTGTGATCGCTGATAATGGAAAGGGATTTGATACCCGGCAAAAAGATAAAAATGGAAATGGACTCAAAAATATGGAAACCCGAATGAAAGAGATAAACGCGCTATACAGCTTGAAAAGTGATGATACGGGCACGGTGCTAAGGGTAAGTTGTGGGTACTAACCCTATTTTACCACATCAGTTGTATTGTGTTGCAGCAAAAATGTATTCCTTTTGTGTTATTTTTAAAACCAAATAAGCCGACAGTGCCCATAAAAATAGCCATTGTAGAAGACATAGATGATATCAGAACAGGTCTGCAACTGATACTGAATATGACCGAAGGATATGAATGCAATTGTCTTTGCAGCAATGGCAAAGAAGCGGTTGCAAAAATACCAGCCTATCAGCCTGATGTCGTATTGATGGATATTCATATGCCGGTGATGAATGGGATAGAAGCTGTGAGGATATTGAAAAAGAAACTGCCGCAAACACAGTTTATGATGTGTACGGTTTATGATGAAGACGAGTTTATTTTTGACAGTTTGCGTTCAGGGGCCACCGGATATATTTTGAAAAAAACGCCCCCGGCAAAATTATTGGAAGCCATCAAAGACATTTACGATGGAGGATCGCCTATGAGTAGCACGATAGCGCGACGGGTGATGACCTCATTCAATGATAAAGAGATCACGTTACCGGTAGATACTTTATCGCTCCGCGAAAAGGAAATATTGCAACAACTCAGTCGCGGAAACCCGTATAAAAAAATTGCCGGCGATTTGCATATCAGCACGGAAACCGTTCGCACCCATATCCGGAATATTTACGAAAAATTGCAGGTACACAGTCGTGAGGAGGCGATCCGCAAAGCCTATAGAGCCTAGTGCGAACTTAATGAATGCTTTTAAAAAGCGTACTACTTATTTACCACTGCGGTAGTATGGCAGGGCTTCATTGGTCAAAATACCTTTGTGACAGAAATTAATTCACCAAAAGCACAAAGAATAATGAAACAAACAAACCTCTTTACTTTATTGCTCATCGCAATTTGCCATGGCCATTTGTCGGCCCAAAATCTGTCGGGAAAAATCATTTTTAGTTTTCAAAACACAACACCTGACAGAGATTCCATCTGCGTCATTGATCCGGATGGCAGTAATTTTCAATATATCACACAGGGAAGTTTTCCGCGAGGATCGGCTGCCGGCAGCTATCTTTCATTTCTTCGCGGTGCAGATACAAACAGAAGCTTGAACCATATTTATTTTCGCGATGCCAGCAATAGCGAGTACGAGTACTATAATAATGGCAGCAAACAACCCATTGTAAATTATGATTTTTCTCCTGCCGAAACTACTTGTATTTATGACTGGCAAGCCGGATTTTACAATCAACTCAGCGCCAATCCCAATGGCCAAAATGTAAACAATGGCTCAGGCGCCGGTGATTTATATGATTGCTATCCAAGAATTTCACCAATAGATTCTGATATCGTTTTTCACAATATCAATCATGGTTTATACCTGATGCCTTTTGCCGGTGTTGGCAATGCCCCTATGATTCCCAACACACAACCCGGAGACCTTTCACCTTGCTGGTCGGCTGATGGGCAGTGGATTTATTATGGGGTACAATCGGGTGCAAATACAGACGTGTTGAAAAATATTTACAGAATACATAAAGATGGTAGCGGAAAAATGCAGGTGACCGCACTCGGTAGCACAGACACCATCGGTACGGGATTGGTTGCAACAAAAAACGGAAAATTTATTGTAGCTCCTGCACGTATCAATGGAGTGATTGGTTTGTATAAATTCAGAACCGACAGTACATTTCCGCAAACAACAGCTTATCTCATCAAGGCATTTCCGAATGTGAGCAGTGTAAACAGATTATTGTTGGGCAATGCCGATTCGGTGACGAATATCGCCATAGGAACCGGTATGCTGAATCCGGTATTACCCAAAGCTTCTCTCTGGCCAAACCCCGCCGGCAATACATTGTGGCTCACCCTAGGTGATGCAGGATGGCATACGATCAAATGCTTCGATATAAATGGTCGCGCGTTAACCGAATGCCTGAGCAGCGGAACCCAATCGTTCGATATCAGCACCTGGCCTGTTGGAAATTATTATGCAGAAATTGCAGATCTGCAAAGGCAGCAAAAACAAGTGATCGCTTTTTCCAAACAACGCTGATCATTGATGATGCGCAAACTTTCAGTTGTCAAACCAAAACAAAATGACCCGGGAATACCGGGTTTTTTTTATGGGAATAAAATACCAAATCGTCAGCAAGCTTTTTTTGTACCGCTATCAATATTCAACAAAATACATATCCACTTTGCCTTTGTTTTTAGCTTCAATCTTGCCCCGGTATGCACAGTTGAAATCATTTTTCACCAATGCATACGTACTTCCCGAAATATTGATTTTCCCCTGTTCACTGTGTTGTTCCATACGGGCTGCTGTGTTCACCGTATCGCCCCAAATATCATAAGCAAATTTCTTCACCCCCACAATACCGGCCACTACCGGTCCCGAGTTGATTCCGATGCGAATGGCAAATATTTCAGCACTTGGGTCGCTACTTTCGGCTTGACGTGCCAGCATAAAACTTCTGATTTCCAAAGCGGCCCTCACCGTTTGCTGCGCATGTTGCGCATATTTTACCGGCATTCCGCACACGGCAAGGTAGGCATCGCCGATGGTTTTTATTTTTTCTAGTCCGTTGCGCTCAATGATTTTGTCAAAGGCGGTGAAACAGTAGTGTATCTCTTGCACCAATTGTTGCGGCGTGAGTTTTTCGCTGAGTTGTGTAAAGTTGACGAAATCGGTAAACAACACACTGACATTTTCGAAGCTCTTGGCCTCTGCGCCACCGGTTGCTTTCAATTCCGCAGCCACTTCTTCGGGCAAAATATTTAACAATAACTCTTCGCTTCTTTGTTTCTCTGCGTCACTGATCTTTTTTTCATTGCGGATGCGGTTACGCTGAATAAAGAAAACTGTGGTAAACAAAAGCAGTACAGCTGCTGCCGCTAAAACGCTGTTTCTGAAATCTTTTTGATGTTTCAGTTCCACTTCTTTCGCCTGAATTTCTGCCATGTGTTTTTCAACATCTATTTTGTGTTGTACACCCGAAACAAATACCATGTTTTTTTCCTTATCCACAATCTCTTTGGCACGTGTTGCTGAGTCGAGATAGCGATAAGCTTTGTTCATATCGCCATTGGCGGCATAGGCCCTTGCGACGTTGGGGTAAACACGCGACACAAAGGTATTGTTTTGGTGAAGTCCTTTTTCATAAATAATTGCCAGGGCTTCTGTTTGCAGATCAAGGTCGCGACGCGCTTCATTTTTCATCAACAGCACCGATCCGTATTCACTCAAGCACATCACCAGGTCTTCTTTCAAATTGTTATCGCGGCTGATACGAATATTTTTTTCCAGCAAGGGAATTGCGTCGTCGATCCGGTTTTGTTTCAGGTAATTATTCCCCATATTTCCACTGATGATTCCGATCCAGTTTTCCTGTTTTTTATCGATAGCGTATTGCAGCGCTTCGAGAAAGTAGCGGTTAGATGAATCATATTCCCCCATATTGCTGTAACACAATGCAAGGGTATTGAGTTTGGATACCTGGTTTTCCACTCTTTCAGCCGGAATGGTTTGCCACACTTCCAGAAAGTATTTCCTTGCCGTGTGGTAGTCTCTGAAATAATAATAACGTCCACCAATACTATACAGGTAATCGGGTTTTTGCGGGAAGTCTTCTATCGGAAAGCCTTTATATGTTTCATAGGCATAAATATAGTTTTCGAGCGCCGCCGCAAAATTTTTATTCTCCCAATAATATTCAGCCAGATTTTCGAGTACTTCGGCTTTGTGCTCCGGCCACTTTTTTTCGTCAGCCGTTTTCAGGAGGGCGATCAATTTTTTTTCAGCCTGCTGATCGTTTTTATTTACAACAAAACTCAGCCGGCAAGCCTGGATGGCAAATGCCATTTGAAGACGGTGATCTCCTTTCTCAGCAGCAATATTCGCTGAAGTATTCAAATCTTCGATACCCGCTGCCAGTTGATCGGATGGAATATGGCGGGCAATGGAGTCAACAATCAGGTATTGCGTCGCGTAATTTTCCTTCAGTATAGAAAGTGGAAATCCTTTTGCCAGTGAATCAGCAAGGGCAAAAAGGGGAACAACAAACAACAGTAATTTAAGTTTCAAATTGTAAACAGTTTTTTTCACTAACGTAAATGATAGGGGCGATCAGGAGTATCAAAAAAAGACTAGCCACATCCGTCATACAAACTTAATCAATTCTCCCCGATCAGCATAATTCGCTTACACAAATAATGTTAGGATAAAAGTCGCGAGACCGTTTGATGAGGTTCAACCAGAACATTAAGGATATTTGAACATAAATGACCCGTAGATTGCTTGTGTATATTACCTTTGATCTATGAAAAACATCATCTGGGTTTTTGTTGGTGGCGGGTTCGGTTCGCTTTGTCGTTATGGGGTCAGTATGATTTTTCCGCCCGAAAGGTATGCCTTTCCTATGGCTACCTTATTGGTGAATATTTTCGGAAGCCTGATGATCGGGTTGTTGATGGGAGCTTTGCTTAAAACATCAGTTGAGCAGGAACAGTGGAAACTGTTATGGGTTACCGGTTTCTGCGGAGGGTTCACTACTTTTTCAGCCTTTAGTAAAGAAAGTTTTTTGCTGGTGCAACAGCAGCAATACGCCATGCTATTCCTGTATATTGGCATCAGTATCCTTGCCTGTGTGGCTGCGGTAGCTTGCGGATTTTTCATCAGTAAATAATTAGCTTCTCCGGATTTTATTTGCCATTTTTTTTCAAATAAAAAGAACAGGGTACAGCAAATATTTAAGGAGTCTTTCCCGAATCTGGGTAGCATTTTCTACCTTTACCTGCATAAATATATATCATGGATTTCAATCGGACAGTGGCGGTAGATCAGACGGGTGTAGAAGAACGGGTGGCGCGTTTTAATACCCGCAGTATCAAAAAAGAAAGTAAAATGCAGGGACTCAAACTCGCATTGAACATGATTGATCTTACGACACTCGAAGGTAAAGATACCGCCGGCAAGGTGAGACAAATGTGTTACAAAGCCATGCATGTTGCCGATCATTTGGAAGACTTGCCCACCGTTGCTGCTGTGTGTGTGTATCCCAACCATGTAAAAACAGCCAAAAAAAGCTTGTTGAACAGTAAGGTGAAAGTGGCATCTGTGGCTACCGCATTTCCCAGTGGCAACAGTCAGCTCAAAATTAAATTGGCCGATACCCGCATGGCTGTCGATCATGGCGCAGATGAAATTGATATGGTGATTAGCCGCGGTGAATTTTTACAGGGAAATTACCCTTATGTATTTGATGAAATCGCTGCCATCAAACAGGCTTGTGGTGCTGCAAGATTGAAGGTGATACTTGAAACCGGTGAGCTCAGCACACTCGATAATGTTCGCAAAGCCAGCGACATAGCGATCATGGCTGGAGCCGATTTTATCAAAACGTCGACCGGAAAAATTCAACCGGCCGCAACAATGCCGGTGACCCTGGTGATGTTGCAGGCTATCAAAGATCATTTTGACCATACCGGAAAAATGGTGGGGATGAAACCGGCCGGAGGTATTTCTACCGCAAAAATGGCGTTGCAATATCTGGTCATGCTTTATGAAACATTAGGCGATGCCTGGATGACCAATGAGTGGTTCAGATTTGGGGCCAGCAGTTTGGCCAATGATATCGTTTTGCAAATTGGCAAAGAGCAAATGGGCGCATACTATAGCAAAGATTATATTTCTATCGATTAAGTCTGCGTGATGAAACCAATCAGCCTCACCGCTTTGTCAGCTTTTCTGCTTATACTGCTTGTGGCTGTATGCGGAGCCCTGGTGTTTTCGCATTCCGCGCTGTTAACGAATGATGCGGCACGGCTGCATATCGATTCGCAAGTATATATTCAAGTGGCGAAGCAGCTTTTGAACGGAAAAGTGCTGTATCGAGATGTATTCGATCACAAGGGCCCGGTGATGTATTGGTTTGAGTGTATGGGCTTATGCTTATTCTCCGGACGATACAGCGGCATTTGGCTGATTCAGTGGCTGGTGTTTAGCATAGGCAATAGTTTTCTTTTTGTATATTGGTACAGGAAGCATGGATGGCTACCGGCGCTAACAGCATTGGTTTTCATGAGTGCATGGGTTTTTCGAACTAAAACCATCGGCGACAATTTGCCGGAGACCTTTGTTGCAGGTCTGGTTTCATTTTTTATCTATTTATGTCTGCAACTGATCGATCAACATAAAGTGAAAATTAGTTTGTACAGTGTATGGATGGGTATTGTAGGGGTGAGTATTTTTTTGATCAAAGCAAATTTTATTGTCCTCATCATGCCCGCGGCTTGTTTGGTGTTTTATAGTCAATTTAAACAGCACAATCTGCGAGCATTCTTGCTTCCGGCTACGTTGGCCGCTGTGTTTACTGTTTTGCTGGTTTGTTTTTATTTCATCAGTCACCACGCCTTGACCCTTGCGTTCTTTGCATGTTTTACTTTTAATTTTTCGTATATCCAACAGCAAACATTCAGCAGTTGGGAAAGCGTAGAAGCTGTTTTTTTTTCCACCCCCAACTTTTTATTCATTTTTATTGTGTTAGTCGCTATACTGAAATTGATCGTTGAAAAAAACAGACGGACTACCTTATTTGTTGCATTGATTTCTTTGGTTTTGTCTATTGGGGTATTGATCGCTATTCCGGGGCGTGGATCTGAATCGATTCACTATGCTATTCCGCTTGCCCCTTTGTGTGCCTGGTTGATTATATCGGTCAGTAGTGGATTTAGCCTTGGACAGAATGTTTTACTGTTTGTAATTGGCCTGTATTTTTTTAAACCGGTTTTAATTCACGCTTGTAGCGCAGGAACGGATTCACCTTCACCCGATCTCACACAACAATATTTAGTTGCAAATAAAAAGCCTCATGAAACCCTGAGTGTTTGGGGAAGTCGTTCTTCCTTATATTGGCAAACAGGGTTAGACTGTAATACCCCTTATTTTTACACCTATCCCTTGCTGCAGCAATGTCGGTCGGCGATCGGTGAAAACTTCATGGCACGATTCGAAAAAAATCCGGCAAACTGGATCGTTTGTCAAAAAAAATACCGGCCTGATACTTGTTTCGATCATCTGTTGCTGCGTTATAAGCTGGTGCAGGAAACGGGCGATGAACAAATTTATCAGCTCAATCGTGCTGCGCCGTAGTGTCCCGTTTCAGTGACGAAAGCAACGAAAAAACTACGGAGATTTTACCAGTTGAATTTCACCGTTTTGATCACTTTTTCGCTCAGGCTCAGAAATACCGGACAGGTGAGCGCAGCCTTTTCGAGTATCTTCCTTGCATGTTCATCATAACTGATGCCTTCGGGAAAATGGAAAGTGATGCTGATCTCTCCCACACGTCGCAGTGGATCGGCAATCATAATTTTTTCAATATCAACTTTGGTTTGGCTGATCTCCAATTTATGGTTTCGGGCAGCAATCCCCATGATGGTAAGCATACACGATCCGAGAGAGGTAGCGAGAAGGTCGGTGGGGCTAAATCGTTCCCCTTTTCCCTGATTATCCGTCGGGGCATCGGTTTCAATTATGGTGCCGCTTTGCAGATGGGCGGCCTGTGTACGCAAATCGCCAAGATATACAATTTGTGCGGTCATTATGGATATTTTTAGTAAAAATAGTTTAGTTTTGTTTGTCTTGAAATACATTTTTTTCATAATCGCTTTTATGTTGATTTTAATATCAACAGGATATGCCCAAAACAAGACAGCGGCAGATTCTATACGGCAAGCAACCCGCTTGAAAAACGATTCGATTCGCGCAGCCAATAAAGCTAAAAGTGATTCAATTAAGTCGGCCAATATGGCAAAAGCCGATGCCTTACGTGCGGCGAATCAGGCAAGACGCGATTCGATTGCAGTTGCCAGAAACGAAAAGGAAGAAGCGAGAAAACAGGCTGCGCGCGAAAAGAAAAAACAAGGAAAGGATCTTGACGTCTTTTATGCTGAGGATCCGAAAGATTCAATAGCCATAGCACGTGAAGAAAAGAGAGACTCAATGAAAGTGGTGCGTGAGTTGGAATTGGAGAAACGCAAACGTGAACAGGCCGAACAAAAGGCAACTGTAACAGCAACCCGTAAAAAGATCATTCCACCTATTACGGAAGAAATGGCTTTGGGTCTTCGCTTATGCAGTGATGGTTGGTCGTTTTTTATTCAACGCGGGTTTATCAAAGTAGACGCAGAACGGCCTCATACCAATTTTTTCTGGGCTGATCTCTCCGAAAAGCAAAATCCGAAGGAAAGCCGGACCTTGAATGAAAATTTCAGTGTGGTCAATCCGGATGAACTGAAACCGGTGTCTTACAAATATGGGAAGATCAATAATTTTTATCAGTTAAAATTTGGGTACGGCAATTCGAAACCCATCACCGGACGACTCGACAAAAAAAGTGTCGTTATCAACTGGATATATGCCGTAGGGTTGTCGATGGGCATTTTAAAACCTTACTACCTTGATTTGCTGGTACCTGAAGGAAATGTGTATGTGCGCAAGTATGATAAATATTCAGAGGCCAATAAAACCTATTTCCTAGATCTCAATAATCAGGGAACCATCGTTGGGGGGAGTAATTTTACCAAAGGAATCGGAGAGATCAAACTGCAACCGGGTTTGGCTGTACGCTCAGGATTTTTCTTTGATTATTCTGCCAGCCGCAAATCATTTTTAGGGGTTGAAATTGGTGCCAGTGCAGAATGCTATACCAAGCAGATTCCGATTATGATCAACACTAAAAACGCACCCTACTTTTTCAATTTTTACGCTGATTTCCGGTTCGGTAAGCGCTGGGAATAGGTCTTCGATTTCGAATGGACCTTGTCGAAGAATAAGCAGGCTCTATACCGCTTCGCGCTCAAACATATTAGCGATTGAGTTCCTGCCAGGCCAGTATACCGCCCTCAAGATTTTTTGTATTGGTAAAACCAAGTTGCTCAAGTATCATACAGGCATTTGCACTGCGTTTGCCACTTCGGCAATGAACGATCACTTCTTCATTTTTCCAGTGTTCTATCTCATCAATCTGTGCATTCACTACTTGTCCAAGCGGAATCAGAACACCGCCCATATTGGCTTCGTCAAATTCCCAGGGTTCTCTTACATCGAGTAAATGGATCGACTCATTGGCATCAAGTCTTTGCTTCAATTCTCGTACAGTAATGGTTTGCATCTTATTGTTTAATGATTTTATGTGAGGTATAATGGTCGTTTTCGTCGCGGAGTACCAAAATATATAATCCGGCTTGGAGTCCGGCCAGGGAGAAATTCTTTTCTCCGGTTTTAATTGTCCTGACGAGACTTCCATTGTTATCAAAAACGCTTCCCTGTAAATTTCGTTGCGATGCATTGATAAATACTACGTCCTGCGTGGGATTGGGGTAAACCGTAATACTTGTTTGCATATCATTTACCGACTGTACACCTGTAGGGGTGAAATGTAAACCGACAATGGGTCGCATCATCAAGCTACCCTGCACACCCGAACCCAGCCAGGTACCGTCAACATTATAAAATAAGTGTTGGGTATTGGTGTTGTTGTTGACATCCAGCCCGTAATAGATACTATCGCTGCCAAAATTAGCCGGCTGAGTTATGCCAATATAATATTTACCGGCTTCAAGCGCCACAGGGTTGTCGAATCCATATGTCGTGAACCCGTTGATCAGGGGTTCATATTGTACTTTGTAGAGGTCTTGCTGATATAAAATGGTATCCGCATTACTTGGACCTTTTAATTTTTTGTACAAAACAATAGAAAAATATTTGCCCAGCGCGGTGGGTAACTGAGCCCCAAAATGCACGGCCAAACCCCTTAGTGTGTCCGCTTGGTTTAAAGTAAAGTCTAACGCTGTTTTGGAAGGGAAGTTTGGCGCCGGGAGCAAGAAGTATGATTTTTCGGCACTGCCATCGTCGTACGCAAAATAATTATCAAAGACAGCTTCCCGTACAATGGTGTCATTCTTCTTGCGGTCGTTTACATTAATAGGGTTGATAAAATATTTACTTTCGATCACCACTTTACTGAAATTGTTTGGGGGCACGAATGAAATCGGAAATGAAGGCACCGTCTGTAGTAAAACCGATTTTGCACCGATATTGGTCGCGGGCAACGAAGTACTACTGACCGGTGTGCCCGAAATAGACTCAATAGCTTGATGATTCAATGTAAAATTTTGGGTAATTGCATATTGATTTCTCAACTCGAGCAATTGATTAGCGCTAAGTTCATTTACCTGATTGGCCACGAAATGTCGGTAAGGCATCGATCGGTAATTTGCGAGCAGGGATCCCGGTTCTTCCGTAAAACCCAGATCATTCATGATACTGTCGGCATTTGTGCGGTTAACATCCATTTTGATATAATCAATATTCCATACATCGTCGTTGGTATTCAACGATGCAACATTTACAAACCTGAATTGAAAATCGTTATGCAAAAACTGTGCATCGATTACGGGCATAATCACAAAACGGAAGGGTTGCAAAGTGGTTCCGCGTGTTTCCCACATACGCATCCATTGACCGGTATTGTTTTTAAAGTATAAGAACAAACTGTCGGTGCCTTCAGGTGCAAATCCCAAACCTTGAGGCTGGTAATAGAAACTGAAAAAAATATTATCGTTTTGCGTAAACGCCGAAAGATTGATCGATACTGAAGTCAGACTGTCGGCAGTGCCCGAACTGATGGGACTGGTAAAATACGGGCGGCCAAATTCGTTCAGTCCATCCAGCGTAGCCACTCCTCGATTGACCGGCAGATAGCTCATGGTGTTGTTGATATAGGCCTGTTTATCTACCCACAATGCCTGATCGGGATAAGGACCGGAATAAGCAAAGTCTTCAACAAAAGGTAAAATGGCTCGGGTTTTTTTAGCGGCCGATACTTTTTCTTTAGCGTCAAACAAGGCCGGGTTTGCTTGCAGTGGGGTCACTATTTCCTGCGCGTACACCGAAGCGGTACAAAGCAGCAGTAGAGAAGCGAGAATATTTTTTGTCGTGTGTTTCAATTAATCGTATTCGTTTTTGATGGCATCATCAGCCGACTTAATCGGTTCGTTGGTTTTTTTATCCGGAACTTTTTTTGAAGAGCCATCCGGATTTTTTTCGGGTTTGTAGGTCGTACCAATTTTAACGTCAGTTGCCCCCTGCGGATTGCGTCTTGAACCGGTATCCGCCAAAGCCGCTTTATAGATACTGTCTTGTGCGGCATTGTATTCGCCCAATAATTTTTTAGAGCCTGGTTGGTTACGGGCAAGTAATTCCTGACTGGGCGATTGCATGATGCGTATATCCAGCATGTCGCCTTTAGGGATCTTATTTACAAAATCGAGTTCGTTTAGGGCATCCGGTTGTTGCATAAATACAACCGCTGTAGCACTATCACTTATAGCACCTTCCCACATCACATTTGTGGTCAGCTCAAGCGATTTTACCAATGCTTTGGCTTCAGTCCAGCTCATTCCGATAAGGTTTGGAACATTCACTTCACCATACAGTCCTTCGCCGACGACCAGACTGATTTTACTCCCATAAGGGATCACGGTACCCGGAGCAATGGGTTTACCATTGTATAATTGTTCTAATATAGAACCGGCTGCAATATCAGGTCGATAGATCGTGTCGCCCATCACCAATCGGTTACTTTTCATCACCATCATGGCGTAACGGAACGATAGATTGACCAAAGCCGGCATTTTGATTCCCGGAGGATTTTTACGATTCACGGTAAGGAAAATCGTTCTGCCAACCTTAACGGTGGCACCGTTTTCCGGCTCTTGACTTAGGACTTCCAAGGGACTTTTGTAGGAAACAAACTGCGAATCGATCTTTACCTTAAAGCCCTGTTTTTCAAGAATTTTCACCGCATCTTTTGCCTTTTTACCGATCATCAGCGGTACTTTGGTTTCTTTTCCATGATTGGTCATCCAGTCGAGTGAGCTGAAGAAAATAAACAAAAGGGTCGCTACAAGACCTACGATCAGCAAGACATTAAAAAAAAACGAGCGTTTGAGCACCGGAAAAGATTAGAGAAGGTAAAAATAAGGTTTTTACCGTCTTAAAAAAGTCAAATTAGAAAAATTTTAACCCATCATTAGTAATCGGGAAAGCCAATAAAATAAGCGCAAAGACGCGTCAACGGCTTAATGATTGGATGAACTTTTTTTCTCTGTAGGGTGAAATATTTAAAAAACTTACCTCGTTTGTGCCAAGGCATCTTCAATAAGATCACCGTAGAAATCGATCAGGGTTTGTCCACTTGCGCGTACCTGTTGCGGAACAATGCTATTTTCGCTCTGTCCGGGTATGGTATTGATTTCAAGAAAATATAGCTGCTCACTTCCTTCTTGCAGTATAAAATCGATGCGGCATATTCCTTTGCAATTCAACAGATCATAAATTTTTTTGGCGCTGTCTGCAATCTGTGAGGCCAGGTCGTCGCGAATGGCTGCAGGGGTAACCTCATTGCTTACACCCGGGGTATATTTGGCTTCGTAATCAAAAAACTCTTTACTGCTAATGATCTCTGTTACGGGTAAGGCGGTCAGCTTCCCGTGTGCGCGGTACACGCCAATACTAAATTCGCGTCCTTTTACAAATTCTTCGATCATTACCTGCGGTTCCACAGCATATACAGCGTCTATGGCCTGTTGTAAAGCGGTTGCTTCCTTCACTTTGGTTGTGGCCAAACTCGATCCCCCTTCTGCGGGTTTAACAAAAACGGGTAGGGTTACCTGTTGCAAAATTTCGTGAAGAGATAAGGGTCTGTCTTGAATAAGATGTACCGATTTTGATACGGCTACTAGTCCGCTTTGAGCCACCACCCTGTTGCAAAAGATCTTGTTGAAAGTAAGGCCAGACACGATCGCTCCACAAGAT
>CAZFKA010000023.1:0-24615 GCA_964519155.1 uncultured Bifidobacterium sp.
TTCCTGTACCACTTCGATATTTTGCTTGTTAAACATTTTCGCCAGTTTATCCAATTCATCCTTACCCAACACACGATCAACAACTACAATGGCGTTATCGAGATCGCCCCCTCTGATTAGATTATTATTGTATAAAAATTCGATTTCATGCAAAAAACAGAATGTTCGGCAAGGCGCAATTTCCTTTTTAAAACTTTTCAGACTTTTGAGGTAGGCATGTTGGGTTCCCAAGACTGTTGAATTAAAATCGATCATGGTTGTGATCTTATCCTCCGTACCGGGCGTTGCAACCATTTCTACATTCTTATCATCATCTGTGTAAACAATATTGGTATCAATCGAAAAATAAATCTTTTTGGCATCTTGTTCTTCAATACCGACTTTTTCGATCGCATCTACAAAAACGATAGAACTACCGTCCATGATTGGAATTTCTTCTCCATTGATTTTGATCAGGGCATTGTCTATACCCATACCGGTCAGCGCTGCCAGTATGTGCTCTACTGTAGCTACTCTTGCTCCATTGTATTCGAGCGTTGTTCCTCTCGAGGTGTCCACTACATAATCGACGTCGGCTTTTACGATGGGTTCATCGGGCAGGTCGGTACGTTGAAATTTGATACCATGACCCGGACTTGCCGGACAAACCGTCATCAAGGTATGCATACCGGTATGGAGGCCAACACCTTCGATCACAAATTCACTTTTCAGGGTTTGTTGATTTTCCTTATACGTACTCATTAAGCTGTCATTTTTCACGGTTAGGCAAGTTTTAGTTTTTGTTCAGTAATTCTTCCAGTTTATTTTCGAGGAAGTTCATACGCTTCAGTAATTCCGGTAGATTGCGGAATACTGCCTGGCTTTTTAATGCCGATTTATAGTCAAATGCCGGCGAACCGGTAATGGATTGGTTGGGTTCTGTAATGGTTTTTGACACACCGCTTTGCGCATTGATTTTTGTACCGGCTGCAATTTTAATATGTCCGACAATGCCGGCTTGTCCACCAATCATGACTCGTGTACCAATTTTGCTACTGCCCGATATACCGGCTTGTGCGGCAATTACGGTATTTTCGCCAATCTCAACGTTATGCGCCACTTGGATAAGGTTATCGAGTTTTGCACCTTGGGCGATGAGCGTAGAACCCAGGGTAGCGCGGTCGATCGAACAATTTGAGCCGATCTCCACATCATTTTGTATTACCACATTTCCCAATTGAGGAATTTTATTGAACCGCCCGTTTTCAAAAGCAAAACCGAAGCCATCGCTTCCGATAACTGTTCCGGCATGAATAATGACATTGTCGCCAATGATACAATCGGGATAAATAATGACCCCCGGATGGATCACCGTATTGACACCAATTTTTACCCGATCGCCGAGGAAAACGTTAGCACAGATTCGTGTACGATCTCCAATGTGCACCTGCTCGCCCACGTAAGCAAAAGCGGCAATGTAAACATCATTTCCCAAAGTAGCCGAACCCGCAATGAAGGAAGGTTGTTCAATACCGGTTTTTGGCTTACTCCCCATAATTTCCTGATAAGTTTGCAGCAATACAGCAAAAGCACTGTAGGCATCATCTACCCTGATAAGCGTGAGCGATACGGGATGCTTTAACACCAAGTCGTTGTTCACCAATGCAACCGATGCGCCCGTTGTATAGAGGTATTCTTCGTATTTAGCATTCGCCAGAAAACAGAGATCCCCTTCCTTTGCCTCTTCTATTTTACCAATCGATTTTACTGTAACATTCGTATCTCCTTCTATAGTTCCCCTAACGAGGGTGGCTATTTGCTGAGCCGTAAATTTCATACTTCTGGTGTTATTGTCTCAAATAGCAAATGTAATGTTTTTTTACAGGTACTAATAATTCTGCAGTAATTAATGTGTTGTCTACCTCAGTGATTCGTTTGATATCACCGTTTCGGTAAATGATTTGAATATCTTCATCACCTTCATGGTAGGTGCGATTCGATGTTGCATCACGGATAAAATAATAGCCAATTGCCTCATCGCCGATCTGCAATTGCGTTTGCAGATTAGTTTTCCACTGATTGATTTCTTCTGTCGTTTCCTGTGTAAGAAACCTCACCTTAAATAAACTTCTGTTGTTGAGTCGTGTACAGAGATCAGACAGAATTTTATCAGGGTGTGTCGACCATACTTTTACTGAACTGATCACATCATTGTCGTCGAGCAATAAAAATTGTTTGAGGCATTCCGGGTCTCGTTGAAAATCAGCCATACCGATATCTCTGCCCAGAAAAAAATTCATAGCCGGTGTTGCAAACAAAGTTGTATGCTCTTTGGCCAGTTGTTTGGCGCGTTGTAAAATTTTCACCAGCATCAGTTCAGAACTCAGCACTGTTTTGTGTAAGTATACCTGCCAATACATAAAGCGACGGGAGATCAGAAATTTTTCTATGGAGTGAATCCCTTTTTCTTCCACTACAAGTTCTCCGTTGTGAACCGTCAACATTTTCAATATCCGCTCGTACCCCACTACCCCTTCGCTGACCCCGGTAAAAAAGCTGTCGCGTGCCAAATAATCTAGGCGGTCGACATCGAGCTGTGAACTTACCAATTGATGTAAAAATATCTTCGGATGCTTACCGGTAAAAATATCAATAGCCGTCTTCAATCTTCCACCATACTCCTCGTTCAACTTTTGCATGATGAGTAATGAAAGTGCTTCGTGGTGAACGTCTGCCAGCGTATGCTCAAGTGCATGCGAAAAAGGGCCGTGTCCTATATCATGTAGCAATATCGCAATTTTGGCACCTTGCGATTCGGCTGCTGAAATATCGATCCCCTTTTGTGTCAATTCATCTATCGCTTTCTGCATAAGATGAAAAGCGCCCAACGAATGATGCAAACGGGTATGTACTGCACCGGGATAGACCAAATAAGCGAGAGCCATTTGTTTGATCCGGCGTAAGCGCTGATAGTAGGGATGCGAAATGATACTGTAAATCAGTTCGTCGTCGATGGTAATAAACCCGTGTACCGGGTCGTTTATGATTTTGCGCACGCCGTAATTTTTGCCGCTAAATTAAGCTGCATTATTTTACCAATGAACTTCTGTTGCATTGAGACTGGAAAAGAGTGTCCTGAGTCGTTCTACATCATCGTCGTTGTGCGGATGTACGCCGATGATGACTGCACCATCTTGTAAGCCCTTTTCATACAAGCGTGCTTTGTCTTCGGCAAAACCTACACCTGCCAGCGATCCGATAATACCGCCTGCTCCTGCTCCGGCGATTCCTGCGGCCAGCGGTCCGGCTACAATTAATCCTAATCCGGGTATGAGAACACTACTGCCGATAGCAGCGACAATACCCACCACTGCGCCGACCGTAGCCCCCACAGCGATTCCGACACCGGCTCCGTTTTCGGCACCACTCAGGGCTACCACACTCACATCGGGATGCATGCCCGGATGTAAATGAAATCGTTTGCGGGTTTCTTCCATCATTATAAGGTTCACTTCGTCTTTTGTATATCTTATTTTCTCGAGTTCGATAAATGCAGCTTCCAGCGCCGACTGTTCGGTAAACAATGCCGTAATCATGCGTTGTTGGTTGTGCTGTTCAAACATTCTTTCTGAAGTTTCCATAGTGGTTTCGTTTTAATTTTGAAAAAAAAATCTCCAAACAAAGTTCCACAGAAAGAAAGCATTGTTCATTACACAATTGCTAATTTATCTTGCAAAATCCGCTTTAGGTTTTTTTGCGCAACTGCTGAAAATTAAAGAAACAATTCTAATACTTCCCTGTCATTCCCGTCGGTAAAAAGCTATATTTCTATCGGGTGTTGTACCTTTGTGTTTGTGCTGTAAAAATGAATTGCCATGATATTTGAAGAAATCAAAACGAAGCGAATGGTTTTGCGAAAACTTACTCCTGAAGTGTATTGGTTTGTACATGAAAATTACTCCGACGATGAATTGATGCAATTTCTGGCCTTAAAATCTTTCCACGAATTAAAACGCGAAAAAGAAAAATACAATTGCGGCCTGTCGACTTACAATAAATCCTTTGTGCATTTTAAACTCTTCGATCGCTTATCAGGCTCTCCTATTGGCAATTGCGGATTTCATACCTGGTATACTGAGCATGCGCGTGCCGAGATCGGCTATGATATTTGTAGCGATCAGTTGATGGGTAAGGGATTGATGACAGAAGCTCTCGGTGCCGTGATCGACTACGGGTTCAACCGAATGGACCTGAACAGAATTGAAGCGTTTGTGGGGCTGAATAATACAGCTTCATTGAAATTATTAGCGAAATTTGGATTTCAGAAGGAAGGACATTTGCGTTTGCATTATCATAAAAATGAACAAACGGAAGACTCATTGGTATACTCGCTCTTAAAAAATGAATACGCCCCGGTGGCAATGTAAATCTCCGAAAAAAAACTGCCTTCCAATTATAATTGGTTCTTTTTCATTTCCTCTTCCATTTTCTTCTTGAATGACTTCGAAAATTCACGGATATCTTCAGCGATATGTTTGTGTGTTGTGGCTCTTTCGTAAGTATCTGCCATGGTCATGAAAGTTTGAAAAAAGAAATCATTCATTTCATCCACCATCATTTTTTTGGTCCATAAGTCAATACGCAATGCGGCTGCTTCGTTCACATCCCAAATACTCAGCATAAATGCTTTAGCCTGCGTGGGTTTTTCGACACCCCCTTCGGCCGCTGACCAAAAAATTTGTTCGGGGACTTTATTTTCATCCAACACCACATCCAGGGAGATCGTAGAACCTTGTGCCATAAATTAAATTTTTTCAGGCGGCAAAAATAAAGAAAAGAATATTGCCCGACAGAAAATAAAATTGCAGATGGCACAGACTCATGCTGTGAAGCTACCCACTAGTCCCTTAAGCCTTTTGCTTTGACGTATACTTTCCATCTGTCGAGTACTTGGCGGATATCAGCAGGCATTTCACTCTCAAACGACATTGCGCGACCGGTGGCAGGATGAACAAAACCAAGTGTCCGGGCATGCAATGCTTGTCGTGGACATAAAGCAAAGCAATTGTCAACAAACGTTTTGTATTTGCTGAAAACGGTGCCTTTCAATACACGATCGCCCCCATAAGTAGCATCGTTAAACAAAGTGTGCCCAATATGTTTCATATGTACGCGAATCTGGTGGGTACGCCCCGTTTCAAGCCGGCATTCCACAAGGGTTACGTAGTTAAATCGTTCAATCACTTTATAATGCGTGATGGCATGCTTTCCTTTTTCGTCATCCTCATCGTAGACAGCAAAAATTTTGCGGTTTCGTTCATGCCGACCGATATAGGTATCGATGGTTCCTTCATCTTGTTCAACATCACCCCATACCAAAGCCTGATAGCGACGGTTGACGGTATGATCCATAAATTGTTTGGTAAGTCCGGCAACGGCTTGTTCGGTTTTGCCCACAACCAGCAATCCGGTTGTGTCTTTATCAATTCGGTGTACCAAACCGATACGGGGAAGTTGACTAACATCTCCCTGTTGTTGTTGCAAATAATAGGACAGAGCATTGACCACTGTTCCGGAATAATTGCCATGACCGGGATGCACGACCATGTTATATGGCTTATTGATTACCAAAACATGTTCATCTTCGTACACAATGTCGAGCGGTATATTTTCGGGAACGATTTCAGCGCTTTCGGGTTCACGAAAAGTGTAGCAAACGATATGATCGCCGGGTTTGATTTTGTAATTTTGCTTAATCGCCTTATCATTTACCCACACACATTCATCTTCTATAGCCTGTTGAATTTTGTTTCGGGTGACGTTGGCCAGTTTGCTCATCAGGTATTTGTCGATCCTGAGCGGTTCCTGTCCTTTCTCGACCGTAAAATCGAAGAAAACATATCGTTCCTTTTCTGCTTCTTCCGGCAGTTCGTCTTCTTCGTGGTCGGTAGTCAAAAAGCTTGTACTCATGTGGCGCAAAGGTAAATCAAAAGATATTGACAATGGCAGTGGGCAGCATAGGAAAAATACAAATCAAAAGGCAAAGTAGAAGAATGCGAGTATCGATTGGTCTGCATTCATTTTTTGATCGTCAAAAATAAACTAAGTTTGCAACATGCATATCGCTTATCAACATTTGGGCACCATTGGATATAAAGAAGCCTGGGACTTTCAGGAATCGCTGTTGGAGCGTAATCTGGCGGTAAAAAAAAGAAACCGGGAAAGGGAATTGGGTCAACGCGACGACGAAAAAGAAATAACCGCGAGTCATTTCTTGTTGTGTGAACATCACCCGGTATTTACGCTGGGCAAAAGCGGCCATATCGAAAACCTTTTGGTCAACAATGAAGTTTTGCAGGCGAAAGGGATTTCATTTTTTAAAACAAACCGGGGCGGCGATATTACGTTTCACGGACCTGAACAAATTGTGGGCTATCCCATTCTCGATTTGGAGATGCTCAAGCCGGATATTGTGGCTTATATGCGCAATCTGGAAGAAATTATTATCAGAACTTTAGCCGAATATGGGATCAAAGGAGTAAGGAGTGAAGGTGAAACGGGGGTTTGGCTTGATACAGACATCCCGCACCGGGCCAGAAAAATTTGTGCAATGGGCGTTCGCACCAGCCGTTGGGTCACTATGCACGGTTTTGCCCTGAATGTCAATACTGATCTCAGTTATTTCAATATGATCGTACCCTGCGGCATTCAACACAAACAAGTTACCAGCATGGAGAAGGAGTTGGGTCGCAAAATTCCCCTTGCCGCAGTAGAAGAACAGATCAAATGCCATTTTGCTGATGTCTTTTCGGTGGAACTGAAATAAATTAGAATTTCATGGATATTTTCTATGAAACTAATATTTTGCTTATTAAATTTGCCTGTTTCAAAGTAAATGTCAGGGACAATTTGACCTGAAAACCCGGTATTTGATGAGTACATTAAGCGCGCAACGTCAAAAGATACATCCACACAAGTTACTGCTCTGGATAGCCATTGCTAGTATTTGTATGATGTTTGCCGGATGGACCAGTGCGTTTATGGTACGAAAAGCGCAAGGAAACTGGTTATTCTTCACGCTTCCACCCGCCTTTTGGATCTCAACAATCGTCATTCTCACCAGTAGTGTTACGATGCATTTGTCGATCAGAGAATTTAAACGCCGAAGTATGGCGCGTTACAAGCAACTGATTTCACTGACCGCATTATTAGGTTTAGCCTTTATGATCCTCCAGTTTTGGGGGTTTTACGATATGCATCACTCGGGTATTTCGCTGGCGAGTAATGCCGAAGGTGTTTCGGGCAGTTTTATTTATGTAATCTCGGGGGTGCATTTACTGCATATGTTGGGCGGTGTAATTGCTTTGCTGGTTGTATTTCTTGTGGTGAATTTTCGCAAAAATACCCGGGTGTATTCGAGTAATGGTTTAGAAATTTTGGGCACGTACTGGCATTTTGTCGATGTGCTTTGGATATATTTGTTTTTATTTTTCTTCTTCAATCAAAAATAACACGGAAAAATTATATGAGTTTAGTAGCAGTTGACAAAAAGAAAATATGGGGCGGAGGACAAAGTCCTTTTAACCTGAGTTATGGAAAAATCATGATGTGGTACTTCCTGATGAGTGATGCCTTTACCTTTGGTGCATTCCTTATTTCATACGGCACTACCCGTTTTTTCAGCTCCGTATGGCCGGATGCCAACCATGTATTTGCCTCGTTTCCTTTTTTAGCTCCAAATGGCGGCGCTCCAATGGCCTTTGTGAGTTTGATGACTTTTATCCTCATCATCAGTTCTGTAACCATGGTATTGGCTGTACATGCCGGACATTGCCGTGATAAAAACGGGGTGATCAAATGGATGATCTGGACCATATTGGGCGGTTTAGCGTTTTTAGGCTGTCAGGCCTGGGAATGGACTCATCTGTATCATCATGGCGCCTGGTGGGGTTCGTTCAGAACCTTAGCCGATGGCACTATTGCCCATGGCGAAAATCTAGCCCATTTCTTTGGATCTAAAGTACCTGTCGACGTGGCTACCGGAATTCCCGGCGCAGACGCGGCCCACAAATTCTTTAATTTCTTCTTTACCATTACCGGTTTCCATGGGGCTCACGTTGCCTCAGGTGTTTTGTTTAATATCATCCTCCTGCTGAATACCATCAATGGTACTTACGAAAAAAGAGGACATTATGAAATGGTTGAAAAAATCGGTTTGTACTGGCACTTTGTAGATCTGGTTTGGGTATTTGTATTCACTTGCTTTTACCTTCTGTAAACTCACCTCAATCACAATAATATTTCACATTAAAAAAAATAATTAATAGTCATGGAATTCAACGATTACGAAGCCGATCAGTCGCGATTGTATAATCTACATCACAGTGTCGACAAAAATTCGCAAGACAGCAAGAATAAAGTCAAAAAAATCTGGAAAATTACATTCTGGCTATCTGTAATTACGGTGGTGGAAGTTGCAATCGGTCTTTATTGTTTTTACAACCACGTGCCGAAAACCATCCCCAATATTGGATTTATTATTATGACTTTGCTCAAAGCAGGGCTCATTGTTTCAGTATTTATGCATCTGGGCGATGAAATCAAAAATATGATTATGACGATACTGATTCCATTAACTTTATTTGTGTGGTTCATTATCGCTTTCCTTTACGATGGAAACTTCTGGCTTTGGATCAACCATGCCTTTAGTGTTAAGTAAGTATTTGTTTTTTTTATATACACTTTTCATACAAATCCCCTTGAAAATCAAGGGGATTTTTTTATTTGTTTTCTCGACATCCTTCAAGGGTTTATCTCAAAACATGGTATAATTGTTGCTTTAAAGGTTTGTTAATCTTATTTTTATCAAACAAAAAATATATAAGTATGAAGAAGATTTTATTATCCCTCGCCGCCCTTGCGTTGTTTACGCAAGGTTATGGGCAGGCCAAACGAAACTGCGGCTCTCACGAGCATCATATCCAGATGATGCAATCAGATCCTCAATATGCCGCCGAGCATGAAAAAATTGATCGGCAAACAGAAGATTATGTTGCCAATCCGGCCAAACACACCCGTGTGGTGAAAACCATTCCGGTCGTGTTTCACATCGTCTACAATACGGCTGCGCAAAATGTAAGTGATGCGCAAGTGCAATCGCAATTGGCCGTATTAAACGCCGATTTCAGAAAATTGAACGCCGATTGGAGCAATACGCCCGCTGTGTTTCAGGGCTTGGTAGCCGATTGTGAAATTCAATTTTGTTTGGCCCAACAAGATCCTAACGGATTGGCAACCACGGGTATCAACCGTGTCGCAACAAATAAAACCTCATTCAGCACCAACGACGCGGTGAAGTCTGCCGCACAAGGAGGTGCAAATGCCTGGGACCGCAACAAATACCTGAACATATGGGTCTGCAACCTTAGTGGCGGGGTGTTGGGCTATGCGCAATTTCCCGGCGGTGCTGCGGCTACCGATGGTGTGGTGATTACTTACACCGGTTTTGGCACAATAGGTACGGCACAGGCCCCTTTCAACAAAGGCCGCACGGCCACCCATGAAGTGGGTCACTGGTTGAATCTTTACCACATTTGGGGTGATGATGGTACGGGTTGCAATGGCAGCGATCAATGTGGCGATACGCCTAATCAGGCTGACGAAAATTATGGTTGCCCTGCGTTTCCACAAGTTTCATGTGCCAACGGTCCGAATGGTGATATGTTTATGAATTTCATGGATTATACTGACGACGCTTGTATGTATATGTTTACCGCCGGACAAAAAACCAGAATGGATGCCTTATTTGCTCCTGGGGGGGCGCGCGTTGCATTATTGACTTCACCGGGTTGTAATGCTCCGGGGGGCGGTGTTGCCTGCGGCACGGCTACAGGTTTGAATGCAACAAATGTTACAACCACAACGGCTACCTTGAATTGGGGCGCAGTTGCGAATGCCGTAAGTTATAATGTGCAGTATCGCCTGCTGAACGCGGCCAACTGGACTACAACCACTGCTGTTACCAATTCAAAAGCATTGACCGGATTAACTGCCGGATCAACTTATCAATTTCAAGTGCAAACCGTTTGTAATGGCGCAACTGCTCCTTATTCCGCAATAGCAACATTCAATACTGTCGCGGTCGGCGGAGGTTGCACCAATAGCTATGAGGCCAACAACACACGTCAAACAGCTACACTGGCAAATGTAAATACCAATATTCTTTCCATGATCGGAAGCAATACCGATAAAGACTATTACAGAATCACCACTACAAATGCTGCACCTAAACTGAAAGTAACCTTATCTACTTTACCTTTCGACTACGATGTACGCTTATACAATGCAAATGGTACACAAATCGGCATTTCACAATTAGGGGGTAATGCAACAGAAACCATAAAATACAATGCTAACGCTGGAGCAACCTATTATATTCAGGTTTATGGTTATAATGGTGCTTTCAGTCTGAGCAACTGCTATACCCTGAATGCAGCGACCAGCAATGTGAATTGGCGTCTGGATGGCAATGAGGATAATCAGTTCACCGATAAAGCTGCACTGAATATTTTCCCTAATCCGGCACAAGATAAAATCGGTCTGCAGTTTTTTGCAGTTGGCAATAGTGCCGCTACGGTGAATATTTACAATTCTCTTGGACAAAGAATTTTATCTGAAAACAACACCACAGTTGAAGGGGAAAATACACTCTCCTTTGACCTTGCTAATCTGAGCAATGGCATATACATTTTGGAACTGATTGAAAATGACGAACGCAAACTGCAGAAGTTCACCATTCAGAAATAACCTAGCTATCCTTTTTTAATTGTTTGGATCCGTCGGCTTTCACCGGCGGATCTTTTTTTGCCTATCTCCACAAGCATCGTTTTCGTGTTGGCAGGTAGTGATGCAAAACAGCGCTTCATGCTTTGTCAATTGAGTCGCATAGATTACATTCGCCATTCATGCGTGCCCTTACAAAAAACAAGAATTTCCTCATCATTGGCATCAGTGTCAGTATGTTGGTCTGGGGCATGAGTTGGCCAAGCGCAAAAGTGTTGTCGCTTTATGGCAAGCCATTGGAAATAGCTTTTTTACGTTTCATTTTCACCTTTATTTCTCTACTGATCATTTTAAAAACAGCAGGTATACGATTGTCGCTCGAAAAAAAAGGCATCCCATCCTTATTACTGGCAGCTTTACTCATCGCCTTATATAGCATGCTTTTTTTTACCGGCATCCTGAAAGGGATGCCTGGGGCAGGTGGTGTTTTAGTGACGACGATGACGCCCATTGTGTCGTATATCCTGGCATTGATTATTCAGCAGCGTAAACCGTCACAACTTGAAATGATCGGACTGGGAATCGGTTTGCTGGCCGGTTGCATTTTGCTGAGTATATGGAATCATGCCGACCAAATTCTGCAATCGGGCAATTTATTTTTTATCCTGTCGACGGTGGTATGGGCAATACTGAGTAGAATTACAGCTATGTCTCACCGGTATGGGTCACCATTAGCCTTCAGTTTGTGGATGTATCTTTTTTGCATCGTTATACTCGCTTTCTTTATCGACTTTCAGGCCATCAGCGTTATTTTGTTGAGTGGCGACCTTAAATTCTGGTCGAACATGCTGTTTAATGGCGTGGTGAATACCGGTATGGCAACCACGTTTTTCTTTTATGCTACGGCCAAAATGGGTGCTGAAAAAACGAGCAGTTTTATTTATATCGTTCCTTTTGCTGCAGCCATTTCTTCATTCATCACAATTGGCGAGGTCATTCATTGGAATACGATTGCCGGGGGCTTACTGGGCATTGCCGCCGTATGGGTCATCAACCGAAATAAAACGCCAAAATCGGTACAAGAATGATATTCAAAATGAATGGCTTGCCCTTTACATCAGAAAAATAGAGAACACAAAAATGAGTATGATCGTTAATAACAAAATGCCACTATAGGCAAGCAACAATAAGGCAAAGCGAAACGTCAGTGCCCATGCGCTGAGATTGATCATGTAATGACGTAACGCAAGAAATAAATAGCTGATACAGAACAACAGCAACAGCAAGCCAAAGGCTGAAAACCCTGCAAAATCGATCATATTAAAGACCAGTAAAACTACACTGAACAGGGTAAAAAGAATGCTATGAAAATGCAGACTAAAGATGATATGATCGGCAAATGGCCGGCGTCGGAACAGCCATTTGAGTAGCAGTGCAAAAACCGGCAATAATATAAAAAAGGCTTTTGGCAAAGATGACAGGATGGCGTTTACATACTGTACACTGTTGATATTGTCTATAACCGGTGCACTATCATTTATGCTGAGTAATTTGTGATGAAATTTTTTCGTCAATCCTGCTTCCCTTCTTGAAGGTGGTAATGTGCTTTCAATACTATCATACTGTCGGCGGGTATACACTTTATTATTAATAAGAAAACCCAGTTCATCTATTGCAAAACTTATTTCTTCGGGCTTATAACTATTGTGCAGAAATACAGAATCCTGCTTGGCCTTAACAATTGGGTATCGTGTATAGATATCTTTCATTGCCATCTCTGAACCGCCAGTGAACATTACCCATTTTATAAAAATAAAAAAGAATACTGCACTGCTAAACAGATAGAGCTGGATTGGATTCAAATATTTGCGTCGCTTCCCGGCAGTATATTCACAGGTAATTTTTCCGGGTTGGGCAAACAATGCTTTGATCGTATGGATAAATTTGCCATCATAGTGAAAATAGTCGGCAAGGAAATGGGCCAGCAAATGCAAAAAGTTATCTTTAGGCAAATGGCCTTGCTGACCACATGCTGAACAAAAAACGCCACTGAGGGGTTGACCACAGTTCAGACAATTTGATTCTGCTTTTGCGAAGCGATTTTTCTTTTTCACTGGCTGAATTTATCGCACAAAAGTAAGTTGTCTTATCGGGAATTCTCTCTACACCCCTCCATGTACACATCAAATTTTATTTTTTGACTATTTCATTAATCTGCTATAACCGGTATAGGGATGTAATTCCATGATTTCGAACCTGATCAATCCTTGCTGGACCAAAGGCAGTTGATCGAGCAATTGCTTCGCCTCATTCTTATTGTCCATTTCAAGTATTAGTACGGCTTGCTTATTTTCATTAAAAAAAATTTCCCTTAGCTGACCCAAAAGGTAATGGCGGTAAACTGCTTCCGCCTCATGATTCAAAATAGCCTGTGCATTTTGCCAATCGGCTCCTTCGTGCTCAAATTCGATTGCCAGAATTTTCATACAGTTGCGGGTTTGTTTAGTATGCATTGCCCAAAATGATCAACGGGCATCGAAATCAATCACCACCTCATCGCTGGTAGGATGAGCCTGACAGGTGAGTACGAATCCATTGGCGACTTCGTCTTTTTCGAGGGCATAATTTACTTCCATTTCCACGCTACCCGAAATCACTTTCGCCCGACACGTACAGCACACGCCACCTTTACACGCAAAAGGCAAATCAGCCCCCTGTTTCAAAGCAGCATCCAATATAGTATCACCGCCCATTTTCAACAGAAAATCCATACTCCGGTCATCGATTTTGATTGTCACCCGGCTCACCTTTCCTGCATCTTCGGTATGGGTTGCTTGATAGGCCTGACGGGCTTTTGTTGACTTTTCAGAGGTAAACAATTCGAAATGAATCTTAGCGGATGCTACGCCCACTGATTCGAGATATTTCTTCACGCTCATGATCATTTCTTCGGGTCCGCACATAAAAAAGTGATCGTATTGCGAATAGTCGATCAAGCCACCTTGAGCCAGTTGCTCGCATTTTTCAGCATTGATACGGCCATAATTCAGATCGGTTTCCATTCGCTCACGACTGAGTATATGGATTACCTGCAGCCTGCCGATGAATTTATTTTTTAACGCCTCAATCTCTTCCCTGAATATAATTGAATAAAAATGCTGATTGCCGAACACCAGCGTAAATGTACTTTGTGATTCTGTCCGGAGGATGGTTTTTATGTGGCTGAGGATAGGTGTAATTCCGCTGCCTGCCGCAAAAGCAATATACTGTTTTTTGTGTTGCGCATCCGGGTGAATGACAAAATTCCCCATAGGCGTCATTACTTCAACCTCATCACCTGCCTGAAAAGATTGATTGGCAAATGTCGAAAACCTACCCCCTTCAACCTGCTTGATGGCAACTCTGTATTCCTCTTCGAGTGGCGAACTGCAAAGCGAATAGGAACGACGTAATTCTTCTCCTTCCATTTCCTTTTTAAAGGTGATATACTGACCGGCCTGATACGCATAGGCTGCTTTCAATTCGGAAGGAATATCGAGGGCTACCGAAACACATTGTGGCGTTTCGCGGCGAACATCTTTAATTTTGAGTGTATGAAAATGTGGAGTGGACATGGATGACAACAAGCAGTTTAGTAATTTAAAACAGGCAATTCAGCGATTTTTGTTGATCGTTTTGCTTCAGGTGTTTTGCCGCTTCCATCTGGCAGGTCATATTGTATCTAAGTCGACCTTTGACAAATATAGCAGAACAACCCGGTTACGACATGCGCAAATATAATCAGAAAAAATAAAGTTGTTTTTAAATCGAATAAAACTAATCAAAGACTGCCTGCCGGTAGATAAGCCCTTCAAAAAAATCTGTATCGGTCCGGGTTCTGTTACGCCATGTGTAGTGCACACATACGCTTGACGTCCCTTATAAGACGAAAGTAAAAAAAATGGTAAGCGCAGATCAATCATTGGCGTTTACGGCACTTGCTTTCATTTGCGCTGCCAAATCGTGACCCAGATATTGCTCAATTAAGGAATGTACTACATAAATCAACGGCGTAATGAGGATAGCCACTGCGAATTTATAAGCATAGCCGACCAGGGCAATGGCGATTACTTTTGCCCAACTCCAATCTTGCCCACATTTAAATGCAATAATGATCACCACAAAGCTGTCAATGAACTGCGATACCAACGTAGACCCCGTTGCCCGCAACCATATCTTGTTTTCGCCGGTAAGCAGTTTTATTTTATGAAAGATAAAAACATCCAGCATTTGTCCGATCAGGAATGCGATCACTGAACCGACAATGATCCACATACCCTGTCCGAAAATCTGTGTATAGGCCTTTTGTGTATCCGGAATACCCTTGTCGACATTGCTTCCCGGCCACCAATCAGCAGGCGTGAGGTGTATTGCGCTATAGGCCGCAAAAAATGACAAACTGATCAAAGCTACCGTGAGCCACGACAAAAAACGTACACCCCGCATGCCATAATACTCGTTGATAATATCAGTCATAATAAATACGACCGGCCAAAGTAATACCCCAGCAGTAAGGTTGAATGACAAGCCTTGCTCGCCAAATAAACTGAACAAGATCGGCTGAAAACCCAAAGTCTTTTCGAGAGAGAAAATTTTGCCCCCGATAAACTCAGCAACAATGGCGTTAGTGCTGAACACCCCGGCGAGGATAATATACAACTTAACCGACTTGTTCTGAAGTATCTGATGTATCATTTACAGAAAATAAATGTACAGCTAAAATTCAACAGTATACCAGATACCCCCGGAAAAAATGTTCCCTGAAAATTTCCCCTACTTTTCCAATGTACCTTCAATTCCATCGTCCATGGTGTTGCCGGTCAGCAAAGCGGCAGCCATGATTGCCAGTTCAACCATTTTGCCGTGTTTGGTATCCCAATAATAGCCATCGGTCAGACTGACTTTGATGACACTTACATTCGGATCGTCGATACCTTCTTTAAACCAGATTTTGGCGATTGGTGTCCACAGTTCTTTTATTTTTTCCTTGTCGAAATGAATACTGGCCACCCCATGAATCGCTATGAATTTCGCACTCCCTTTAGCATATAGCAAATCTACTATTTGGTTATGTTGAATAGCCAGATTTTTTGCGCTGTTTTTATCCGATAGAAACCAGATATTGCCCTGTAGATCGACCTGTTGGGCTGACATTGGTCGTGAAACGAGTTTGCCATTTTCGTAGGTACAAAACATACAGATCTCAATTTCGTCAATCATTTCACGCATTTTTGCGATGGCATCGTGTGCTTTTAAATTTTTTGTGTCTCCCATAGTGTCAGGTACTTGAATTGAAATAAAACCTTATGTACTTCGCAAAACTAAATGTTGGACTACCGGCTCCATTATATAATTTCCATCAAACCTTACAACATTCAACAAATATATTGGTTGGTGGAAAACCCTTTTTGCCTTTGCTGATTTGCAGTTATACCGGAATTATTATTTAAATTGTGGCAAATTATTGGCTATGCGCACATTTACCATTCTCTTGTTCATTGTTTCTTTTGCGTTTGCCGCTAAGGCGCAAACAAATGGTGACGCCATTAAAGGTGTTTGGAAAAACGGAGAAGGAACGGGGCATATCGAAATTTACAAAACCACTTCAGGCCATTTTGCGGGAAAAATTATTTGGCTGAAAGAACCGATTGATGAAGAGACCGGCAAACCCAAACTGGACAAACGAAATCCTGATAAATCGAAACGGACGGTACCTACGCTTGGATTGATCAATATGCATGGCTTTACATACGATGCCGATGATAAGGAATGGAATGGCTTTATTTATGATCCCAAAAATGGGAAAGAATATTCGTGCCGGGTGGTAATGCCCGATAACAATACCTTGAAGGTGCGGGGCTATATTGGCATTTCACTGATCGGCAGAACCGATACGTGGACCAGAATAAAGTAGTCTTATCCGGCATTAAATACAGAGACCACCACATACACTGATCACCTGTCCGGTGATATAATTTCCTAAGTCGGAAGCCAGAAATAAGGTAGTGTTGGCGATATCTTCGGCCGACGCAAAACGCCCCAGGGGAATTCCTGCTTTGTATTTTTCGGCACCTTCTCCTTCCTGTAAATAAGAAGTCATATCGGTTTCTACAAATCCTGGTGCCACAGCATTACAGCGAATATTGCGGCTACCGATCTCTTTCGCCACCGACTTGGTAAAACCAATTACTCCGGCTTTACTTGCCGCATAACTGCTTTGCCCTGCATTGCCCATTTCACCAATCACAGAACTCATATTGATGATACTTCCGCTTTTGGCTTTCATCATGGGGCGCATCACTTGCTTGGTCATATTGAACACACTTTTGAGGTTGATATTCATCACATCATCCCATTGTTGTTCGGTCATGCGCAATAACAAATTATCTTTTGAAATTCCCGCATTGTTGATACAAATATCGATGGTTCCAAAATCGCGTACCACTTCGTTGACAAATTGCTCACAGTCGCTGAAACTCCCGGCATTGCTTTTATAGGCTTTTGCTTTTACACCCATCTGCTCACATTTTTGCTGTAGCGCAAGGCTTCTTTCGGCGCTGCTGTCGCTGATATAACTAAATGCAACATGACAACCTTCTGATGCAAATTTCAGCACGATAGCTTCTCCGATGCCTCGGCTGCCACCGGTAATTATTGCCACTTTATTCTCCAGTAATTTCGTCATTTGCTTGTATGAGATTTAGGGGTTTGTTTTGCAGGAGACCACCGACCTGTAGAGTAATTCCGATGAAATCGCACTGACTATTTTGATGCAAAGTAAGCATGAAATTTGAATTTTTCAAACTTAAACAGTCGATTAAAAGGTTGATATCTATTTGCAATGGCGGTACCTGAAGCAACCCTCCAAATGATCATTCACCAAGCCCGCAGCCTGCATATACGCATAGAGAATGGTAGAACCAACAAACTTGAAACCTCGCTTATACATATCTTTGCTCATGGCATCGCTTTCCGCACTGGTCGCCGGTATTTGCTGATGATTTTTGTGGCGATTGACAACTGTTTTGTGCTGAACAAACTGCCAAATATAGTTGTCGAAACTGCCAAATTCCTTTTGGATGGCCATAAAGGCCTGAGCATTGGTAATCGTTGCCCTGATCTTGAGTTGGTTGCGGATAATACCGGCATCCTGAAGGAGGCTTTGTACTTTAGCCTCGTTGTATGCGGCTATTTTTTTATAATTGAATTTATCAAAAGCCTTCCGGAAATTCTCCCGCTTATACAAAATGGTTTTCCAACTCAGCCCCGCCTGAAAAGTGTCGAGTACAATAAACTCAAAATGTTTGGCATCATCATGCACGGGGTTACCCCATTCTTCGTCATGATATTGAATCATTAAAGGATCGTCGGCAGGCCAAAGGCATCGTTTGGGTTCAGACATATGCAAGGAAAATATTTAAGGCAATAATACAATTTTTATTTGCTGTTCACTAAAATATTCCGTCCCCAACGCAGGCCAATTGGGGTTCAACTTTTGCTGATCGCCACTGCATTTTGGATTTCGCCGACAATCGTCTATTTTTATGTGTCGAATGAAAAGAAACTTGGCAGGATCTGCGGGTTGCGATGGCTGCAAAAACTAAATTAAACATGAAGCTGAAAATTTATTTGTCGTCGACTGCAAAAGATCTCCAACGATACCGCGAACAGTTGCGTTTACTCATTGATAGTGTCTATTTTAAAGGCTTTGACACCTCATTGTAAGAAGAGCAGATTTTAAAAACTAAAATCAAACGAATCGTCTCCGGTTTTATTAAACAGGATATAAGGAATAATTGTTTTATTCCATTTCTCCTGACCATATACCCTGATCGCTTCGGCTTTGGCCGTTGCATAAAACGCATCCCATTGTGTTGGATGTATCGTTTGGCACCCCTCCGAAGAAGTAGTCGCCTGCGCACCCTTATGGATATTGATCCCAAACATTCCAGTATCTTCGATATACGTACCGGTTCTTGCTTGGAAACGCATCACGGTAACCTCGTCGAAGCGCTGACAAATAGCTGGGTACTTTTTTACCTTCCCGCCATGTATATCAAATTTATGTGCATAATAGACCCCCGGTTTAAGGGTTGCACGGTTTTGCTTTTGCATACTCGGATCAGTATTCGCGTTGTACGCAGCAGTAACATTGGTTGAGTCGATAAACAATGCATCGTCATAAATACCGATATCATTTTTGCCCACTACACCCATATCGTTGCGGTAATACCCTCTGATACCCACAATCACAAGTTTGTACTTGTTGCGGTCGATATTCAGGGGGGCAAGTAATTCGTGAAGTCGGTTGGCCGATAATCGGGGCGTGCTCTGCGGAAGCACTCGTGTTGAAGTTGCCATAGTGATTTGGTTTTAGAACAATAAAGATAAAAGCAAGCGATTGCATTTGCAAGTACTTTTCAAGGAGTTGATCGCAGCAAGGGATAATTTTTTCTTTTGCTTGCAAATTCAATTAATCCACCATACTTTTATCCAACCCAGTCAAAACAACCCGTTCTATGCCCGACAATGCCTGCGTTTGTGGCAATCTTTTTTTTAAAACGACCCGATGCCCATCAACATCAACAAGAGAGTCGTTGCTACAATCCCAGCAAGCGCATGTAAACCCTCAGCTTAGGAGGCCTCCGCCAATTCATCCGACGGCGGCTGTTTGATTTCACTATATAAACCAAATCCACTATAATATGCCCACACCCATTGAAATCAGAATCAAAAATATTCAAAAAATCATCAAAGCATCGCCAACGAGTATCTTCGATGCCGAGTCGTGCAGCAAGTTCGCCAGCATAGCAGGTATTCCCTTGCCTGCCGGTGACCTGATGGAAAGAAAAAAAGCCATTCAGCGCTTTCTCGGCTTTAGCGGTACGGATGTCGACGGAAAATATGGGGTCAACACCCTTACCCGTATGGAGAATTTTTTAAGCCCGGTTCTTGCGCCATTGCCGCAGGGAAGTAGTATGAAAGTTTCCTTACGCTCACTCGAACTCATTATTGAAGAGGAAGTTTCTTCGCGGGCGGCTTATCAACGGAAATATAAATATCCGATATGGCCGGGGGGCGACAGTGGCATTACTATTGTCATCGGTTACGATATCGGTGTTGGTAATGCAACACAATTCAGGGCCGACTGGCAAAGCCGGCTGCCTGCCGCTACATTCAATGCCCTGCTCCCGGTAGTGGGCCTTGTACGCAAGCGAGCCCAGCAGGCCCTTACAGCGTCTATCAAACAATTGGTGATTCCACTCGACGATGCTCTCGAGGTCTTTTATACGATTTCGATGCCGAAATATGCCAAAGATGTAAAGCGCATCTATCCGGGTGTGGAGCGATTGCCACCTGACGCACAAGGCGCGCTCTTATCGCTGGTATATAACCGTGGCGCGGCATTGACGGGAAGTGGCGATCGCCGGATGGAAATGAAGAATATTGTCAGATGGGTTGCGAACGGCGATCTGGCGAAGATCGCACAGGAAATCAGGAATATGAAAAGACTATGGGTGAATGAAAATTTACCCGGTTTACTCAAAAGACGTGACCGAGAAGCAGACCTCGTAGCGAATGCAAATTTCTTTATCAAACCAGAAGATTGTATTTCAGTATAGTATTTTGTTCACCAAAAATAATTGTTTATGATTCCGGTTATCGTCGAAGTCGCTATTTCGCTCATTGTGGTCTTTTACCTCATGAGTACACTTGTATCCTTTATCAATGAAATCATTGCTTTGGCCATCAGCAGCCGGGGCAAAACCTTAAAGAGCGCCCTGCATGAATTGTTAGAGCAGGGTAAAAAAGAAACGGATGGTATTGTTGAACGGATTTATCAATCGCCCCATATCCATAAGCTTCGCATCTTTTCGTTTTTGACAAGCAAAAATTATTTGCCTGCAACAATACAGCCCAGTGGATTCAGCAATGCGCTCATTGAAGTGATCCATAAAGGAGCGAACTTTGACTTCCATGTTATTGAAGCCAGCATCGACAACTTACCCAATCCTTTTTTGAAAAAGCACTTGAAAAAACTGATCGCAGAACTGGATGGTCAGCAAAGAAATGTGCTGGGTTTAAAACTGAAAATCGAACAATGGTTCAACAGCTATATGGAAACAGTGACCCGTGTGTACAAATTGCGTACGCGGGTCATCGTGGCCATCATCAGCATTTCAGTATGTGCACTCTTGCAGATCGACACGATTGCACTGATGAAATACTTTTGGGAAAACAAAGAAAAAAGAGAAATGATGGTAAAATTTGCGGATGGTTTGCAGGAAAGTCATTTCAGGATTGATACGGTCAAAACGATACAGGTCAAAGACTCTTTGGGAAAAGAAGTACCGAAAAAGGTTGCACTGACCGAAAAAGAAAAATCGGAAGCCCTGATCGCTGCACAAAAAAAAGTACTGGCTGAACTGTACAACTTCGACCTGCCGATCGGCTACAACAAAGAGACGCTGAAAGACATGGATGCCCGAAAACTTGCCTTGATGATACTGGGTATGCTGATCACTTCTTTTTGCCTGACCTTGGGTGCACCCTTTTGGTATGAAATGATGAAGAAACTGGTTGATGCCAGGAAGCAACTAGCAGGAAGCAGTAAAGCAAGCAAATAGGTTCATGTCGATTTTTTACCTGCCAATTGCGTGTGTCCGAACTGATGAAAGACTCATACCGAAACACTGATTTGGGTCAGCAAACCCGGTGAGGTATTTTGCCAGTGAATTATCCCTTTGCAGGCATGAATGCGGTTTTGAATTGATATCAATCCATTGCCTTCACGAAAATTTTCAGCAATACCTATTCCATTGTCTTGAATTTGTAGCCATAATTTTTGTTCATGAAAACGGATTGTACAATCTACCCGGGTTGCTCCGGCATGTTTTATAATATTATTGAAAATCTCCTTCAAGGCAAGAAACAAATTTCGACGAAGAAAGCCGTTCATCGGTCGTTCGGGGAATGATTCGGCTGTCTGTATGTTGAACACGATGTCGCTGGGTTCAAAAAATTGCCGGGCATACTGCACGGTATGGTCGACAAACCTGGCTAAGTCGTCATTGCGTGGATTCAGGCTCCAGACGAGTTCACGCATAGTGGCCGTTAATTCTGTAGCGTGGTCAACGATTTCGTTGAGATCTTCTTTTGTTTCTTTATCGCTATGCTTTTTTTTGAGCATCTCACTAATGAGTTTGATGCTACTGAGTCCGCTGCCGAGGTCGTCATGCATATCCGAACTGATACGATCGCGTTCTGACTGAAGGGCCATTTGCTTTTCGATTTCCTTTTGCTGTGCTATCAGTTTACGTTTAAAATACAGCCGTGATATCCATATACCATTGGCGAGTATCAACACCCCCATTAGCGTACGAAACCACCAGGTTTGGTACCAGGGAGGGGCGATGGTGAAGGAATATTGACAAACCATTCTTCCAGATTCAATCTCGAAAACATTCAGTTGATAACGATCGGGTGTTAAGTTGTACAATTTTACAATTCCGCTTTCGTCAACCGGCACTTCAGAATTATCATTCAGTTTATATTGGTAATGTTTAAAAACAGACAATTTTGAATATTCACGAACTAGTCTCATTTCGAGATTATTCTCATAATACTTAAATTTTCTAGTATAAGGATCAACAACTTTTGTGAGATTTCCCCTATCGTAAACAGAAATGTCGATGAGATAACATGACGGGCTTTCTTTTTGTTTAAGGATGGCTTTTGTATTGACGGCAACGATACCATTATTGCCACCAAAATAGACAGTATCGGCATGCACTGTCGCTGAAGCGGTAAAAAAATCAACGGTATTAAAAAGTTCTCCGCTTCTGAAATAGGCTTGCGTACTATCGCTTAGCTTATAATACCCGATGCCATTCTCTGTTGAAAACCAAATTACGCTGTCAACAACCACAAACGACCTGACATCATTTGTTGACGCCAGTTTGCTGAAATCGATTTTACGAATCTTTCTATACTCGCTATCAAGCATCGTAATTCCATTTGTCTTTGTAGCGTAAAACAGTTGTGATCCGTACAATTTGAAATCGGAAACTTCAGCCACGTCAGTAGGGGTAACCTTTCTGAAAGTATCCACCTTGTTGTCGAATAAATAGATACCGTTAAAACTATTGACCAGTACACCTTCATTTGTGACAGCGAGAGGGTGCACAAAGTATGTTGATAAATCAAATTTTTTTTCACGCACACTCTTCGTCTTAACATTGTACAATAATACATGCTGTGATGAACCCGGCAATATAAAAATAATGGAATCATTTACCGGAACTGAAAAGGTTGCATTTTCAGCCTCTGAAATGAAAGCATTACATACATGGTTAAAATTCAAGTTTCTGTTTAGTGTAAAGAAAAATTGTCCACTTCCCCATATTCCGAATTTTGTCTTATAAAGCGAAACTACCAGTTTCTTTTTTAATTGCTCATCACCCTTTAAAATGTTAAACGAATCCTTTAACGCAAAACATCCTCCATCTGTGCCTGCCAAAAGTCGGTTGTTATCAACGATCATGCAACGAACAGTACCAACCTGTTGACCTGATTGAACTATATCTTTAAAATAATTTTGTTGTTGACGCAAAATGAATAAGCCCTGTTGGGTGCCTACAAAAAAAGCATCACTTTCTTTATCGTAAAAATTACTGTAAATAATATTCCCTTCTTTGTACCATTCGTTATCGATGGCAACACGGCAAACTCCGGCGATCTCAGTTGCTTTCAAGCAGCCGTACTTGATACTATTGACCCACATTTGATTGTATTTGTCTTCAAGTACATCGTTTATCTCGGCATGAGTAATATTCATGTTCTGCAAAAAGATATTTAATTGCTGGAGACGATCATTACAAAATTTGTAGACACCATTGTAGCCGGAAATATATAGTTCCTTCTTCACGATATTCAGGCCCATAAAATTCATTTCATTTGCAGGCAAGGTGTATAACTTGTCTCGCCCGTTTTTATCGATCGCCAATAGTCCGATATTCTGTATCAAATAGTAGTTGCGCTGATTAAAATACCTATGCAATAAAACATTACAATTTTTATATTTCTCAGGTAAAAGTTCCTCATAGTGAAAATCTCCGACATGGAAACAGTAAGAGCCTTTACTTGTGTTTACCAACATTTTGTTGCCTGCGATAGGCGAAATTGTGTTTACAAATCGATCAGCCAATACGTCCGGCATTTCAGTAGGCGTAAGCTTACTACAATTGTTTCTTTTGGGATCAATAACAGTTATTCCATTCGTATAAGTCGCAGCCCAGATGCGTCCATAACAGTCTTCGGCCATGGAGTAAACTCTACCGTCCAGTATTGAGTTGCTATCATTGGGTGTATTGCGGTATTGGATAAACTTGTTCCCTTGAAAAAGTACCAAACCGTTATCTGCGCCCATCCAAATCAATCCTCGTGAATCTCTGAAAGTACTATAAATAGTATAGGGAAATGACTTGGGTGTTGAAACCGCTTTGAATGATATAAAAACCAGAAAAGCAAATAATCTTTTCAAACTGATTGCAAAATAGGAAATGAATTTTTATATTTGGTAAAAAAAAATTATGTCTTACACCTGCATCCCGGACACGATGATTGAAACGAATATTATTTGTGTCATTTCAGATAATGGAAAAATAACAGAAAAAAATGTATTCGATCAGAAAGTTGAAAAAATTGCCATTAAACGTCCGGGAGGAGCTTTATCTTTCTTTCTACCTGCCACGGCAAACACACAGCCGGTAGAATTAATTGACATTGGATCTGAAACACCTTCTAGTACTGCGG
>CAZFKA010000024.1:0-23062 GCA_964519155.1 uncultured Bifidobacterium sp.
GTATATCGTAGGTTTCCGATTCATTGGTTTGAAAACCACAGGCAATCAGTTTCAAGGTCGTTTTCTCGTTTGGCGTATGGGTCAGGGAAACACCCCCATAACGCGAATCAAATTTGTCTGTCTCCGCCCCACTATAATATGTTTTCAACTGAAAAGCTTTGTTGATCAGTCCAAAACTTTGCGTAGAACTGGCCGGTTGAAAATCAAATCGATTTCGGGCATAATTGGCAAACACATCAATTTGCCAATCGGTATCAAACTGGTAGTTTACAAAGGCCTGTATGTCGGTAAATGTAGGATTATAGACGCCTTTGGTTTGCTGAGCCTGTAACAGGTATTGGTTCGACTTTTGACGAACGCCGACCATATACGACAATCTTTTTTTGACACCTGTACCTTCAAGATGAGCACCAATACCCAACATACTGAGCGAAACGGAGCCGGCAAATTCTTTGGGTCTTTTGTACGTAATATCAAGTACGCTGCTCATTTTGTCGCCATATTTCGATTGAAATCCACCCGTCGAAAAATTAACCCCGCTCACTAATTCAGGATTAATGATACTCAAGCCTTCTTGCTGACCACTTCTGACAAGGAAAGGACGATACACTTCAAAATCATTAATATAAACCAGGTTTTCATCAAAATTTCCGCCGCGAACATTGTATTGTGAAGTGAGTTCATTGTTATTGCTCAAAAATATTTTCAACTGGGCTTCGATGCCACCCACAATACTCGGCATCAGATCGTGCAGTTTTGGGTCGATGCGCACCGAACCGGCTTCGTTGCGTCGCCGGTCATCTTTCTTGATCACGGTTTTCATCACGATCACAGTGGCTTTCAGGGTTACTGTGATATTGGCGGTTTCACCGGAATTGAGCCGTTTGAATAAAGTCTTGGTCTGGTAATTTAAACTACTGAAGTTGATGCGGATATTTTTATCGGCCGGTACAGGCAGACTGAAATTGCCTTTGTCGTCGGTACGGGTTCCTCCGGGTATATCCTTGATACTGATATTGACACCCTCGAGCGGATTATTTTTTTCATCAAGCACTTTTCCTTTCAGCAAGGCTGTTTGTCCAACACTCAGCACCGACATTCCTGTGATGAACAGGAACATAAGTAAGACGGCTTTTTTCATAATTCTTTAGAAAACGAATGTACTTATAAAAAATTGTTTACCCTGTAAAATCGGGAAATTTTGCTTTTTTTACTTTGCGGTAGCCGGTGGCGAAATGATCTTTCGTTCGCGTAAAATATCTTTCAAAATATTCAGCCTCACCTCCATAGTATTCATATTGGTGTCGGGGGTTTCAAAATTCATGGCAAAGAAATACGGTTTGTAATTCGTTTCTTCCTTATTACTCATTACAGCTTTTTGGGTTTCTTTTTTTTCAACAAAACCCACCACCCAGGCGAGGACCACCTTTTTGCCCGACCGGAACGGAAGTTGGGTGCCGGTTTTGTAATAGAGCTTATAATTGGTGCTGTCTTCGTGTAACATCAGGCTTCTGACGATTCGCTGTGTGCGTTGCGAAAACGGCAGCTTGTCGAAGTATAGTTTTTTGGCCAGCGTTACCTGTTCATCCGCTGAGATCTGCAGGGTATCATTAAGCCAAAACTCATCTATTTTGGGTCCGATACGCATATTCCCATAGGTCACTGAATCAAGACCTTTTTGCATCTCAACCTGACCGATACGTCGGGCCAATTCCTGATAATAGGGTACACAACTTACTTTGAAAGCCTCCCGCATATTCATGTCCTTGTTCCATTCCGGGCGGCGCACCACACCATCCCAGGGTATCACGAGATTTTCGTCGAGGGCTACATTGGTTTCGAGCGCAATCAATGAATTCATGATCTTAAAGGTTGATGCCGGCGAAAAACGCTTGCTGGCTCTGTCGAGATTATAAATAAAAAGCTGATCGTGATTATTGTCTTTCAGTTCAAAACAACCTGAATCGATCCCGTATTTTTTAAAGATGTCGCCCCATTGATTTTGAGTAAAATAAACTTCCCTTTTGCAGGATGAGATGACAATGATCGCCAGCAGCAAAGCGCCGATAAATTTATTCATGCCGCAAAAGTAGCAGATTTCGCATGAAGTTGCCAAACGAAAACAGAATTGGTTTGACACAATCGGTGTGGAAGCGCATCCTGCACTCTTCAGAAAAACCGTACATTTGCCTGATGGAAAATCAGCGTACAGAAATTGCTGTTTTGGGCGAATTTGGTTTGATCGATCGCCTGACAGCAGAAACAGAGATTTATAATGCCAGTACCCTGTTGGGTGTAGGTGATGATGCGGCAGTGATTGACACATTTGGCAAACAAATGGTGGTGAGTACCGATATGTTGGTGGAAGGAGTGCATTTCGATCTGATGTATATGCCTCTCAAACATCTGGGATACAAATCGGTGGTTGTGAATTTGTCCGATATCTTCGCCATGAATGCGCAACCTACGCAAATCACTGTGAGTATCGCTATTTCAAACCGTTTCAGTGTGGAAGCGCTTGACGAATTGTACGACGGTATTCATTTGGCGTGTAAAAAGTACGGGGTTGACCTCATCGGTGGGGATACAACAACTTCACCATCCGGGCTCGTGATTAGTGTGACGGCTATCGGCGAAGTGGCTGAACAACGATTTGTCAGCCGCAGTGGAGCCAGACCCCATGATTTGATCTGCGTCACCGGCAATCTGGGCGCTGCTTACGTGGGTTTGCTGCTACTCGAACGGGAGAAAAAAATATACCTGGAATCACCCGGTGTGCAACCCGATCTCGAAAACCAATCGTATATCGTTGAACGGATACTGAAGCCGGAAGCCAAAAAGGAAATGATCGACTGGTTTGCTGCAAATGGTGTAGAGCCTACCGCTATGATCGATATCAGCGACGGATTAAGTTCAGAACTCATGCATGTATGCAAGCAAAGTGAAACCGGATGCGTCATTTATGAAGAAAAGCTGCCGATACACGAGCAAACCCGCCAAAATGCGGAAAAATTCAATATTGCGCCCACCACCTGCGCCCTGAATGGGGGAGAAGATTATGAGTTGTTGTTTACCGTACGTACGGACGATTTTGAGAAAATTGCCAATTGTCCCTTAGTCACGGTCATCGGACATATGACATCCGCTGAGCAGGGAAAAGTATTGATCACCAACGGAAACAACCGTGTTGCGTTGACTGCTCAGGGGTGGAATCCTTTAAAAAATTAAGCGAAAAAGTAGTTTGTTAAAGTATTTTTACTAAGTTTGTTATCCATATTGTTAAATTATGAAACGATTCAAAATTATTTTTGCTACGATGGTCATGTTTTTCATGACGACGACGGCTGTGTTGTTTAATGCCTGTAACCAGGATCCGTGTAAAGATATCGTTTGTAAGAACAATGGGGTATGCCGCGATGGCGATTGTAAGTGTGCTTTGGGTTTCGAAGGGCCTTTTTGTGCCACCAAAATGTATGAAAAATATATCGGAACTTTTGATGGTTATTATCGCTGTAATGGCCTGGTGCCCAAGTTGCGAACACTTGTGATCACCCCTGAGCCACAGGCTAACCGGGTAGCGATCTATCATTTGTTTGAAAATACGGATGACGTAATGCTGGGTACGATTGATGTGGAAAAAATAACCCTTGATCCGCAAACCGTTGGTAACGTGGTTTATTCGGGCAATGGCTATATCGACGGATTAGATATTACACTTTTTGTACAGGAATTGCATCTCGAAGACAGTGTGTTCAATACCTGCACTTATAACGGCAACAAATTCATTGACTAAAACTATAATCACATTTAATTGAATTAAGATGAAAAGGACTTCTTTCCTCACCGGCTTCATAATCATCCTGTTATTTGGGGCGACCGTTTATTTTTCAGGATGTATTCACGATGCTTGTGTGGCCCGGAATATAACCTGTCAAAATAACGGAACCTGTCGCGATGGTGATTGTATTTGTCCTTCAGGATACGAAGGGGACAGTTGTCAATTTAAGGTCAACGAAAAATTTGCCGGATGCTACAAAGTGATCCGAACCGGGTTTATTAACGATACCATTCCTGATGATAACGACGATACCTTATGCATACGGGCGAATCCGGGTTCAGGCGATAAATTTGGCATAACGTTCTTTTCGATTCGCGACTCTATCATTTTTGTGTATAAAGGCACGGTGAACGACAATTTTATTACAGTTCCCGAGCAATCGATATTAGATACGACCAATGGCCTTAACCTTAATTATACGGTTAGCGGTAGCGGTAGCCTGAACGGTAAAGTTGTAACCATTACCCTCAATTCGAATTGGCCCATTGGCAATAAGTCGAAGAAAACGTACGCCGGTACGAAATATGAGGAATAATTTTTTGCAGTTTAAATTTTATTATCTACTTTCGCACTCCTTTTTAAGCAAAGGGCTCATTAAAAATATTAAGATACTATGAAACGTACATTCCAGCCTCACCGTCGCAGAAGAAAAACAGTACACGGTTTTCGTGCACGTATGGCTACTCCGAACGGTCGCCGGGTTTTGGCTGCCAGACGCGCAAAAGGCCGAAAAAAATTAACTGTTTCTGACGAAAGTCGTTTGAAATAATAAAGAACATCCTATATGAGTAAGCCTTTCTCATTGTCCCGACAGGAAAGGCTGAAAAGCAGAAAGCAAATTGAAGCGCTTTTCCTCCACGGAGAAGCGCTTTTTATTTTTCCGTTCAGGATCAAATTTAGTTTGCATCAGCAGTCGGATAAGCCCGGGATGCTGTTTGCCGTCAGTGTGCCGAAACGAATCTTTAAAAAGGCTGTTTGCCGAAACCGATTGAAGCGATTGACACGTGAAGCTTACCGGGTGGCTAAAACACAACTAAATCATCTGCTTCATAGCCAGAAGGCTTCAATGAATATGATGTTTACGTATACCCATAAGGAATTGTTGTCATATGCAGAAATTGCAAAGGCAATGCAACAGGCATTTTTGACCTTGGAGGGGGTGCTGGAGAAGCGGTTACAGAAGCCAGATCAATAAAAGCTACGGGTAGCAAAATAGCGTTTGCGCACCCTGGGTTTCATGCTATTGATTTCTGCCTGACGGTTTTGTTCGAATCGCAATTCATCTTCTGCTTTTTTGATCTCCAGTTCTTTCGCATCTTTTTCCATGAGGGTGGTCAACTCTTCTTCGAGCGTCGTATTTACATTTTCTACAATACGGCCAACTTCCCGTTTCTGGTGCATAACGATAATAGTGGGGACATTGACAATATTGTAAAATTTATGTTCACCATTGAGGCTTTGTTTGGCGCGGTTTACCCCATACATATTGATGGCGTCCATAGGAATACCGGCTTCGCGAAGGATCTTGTAAAATTTCGGCAACAGATTGCGGGTGTCGTCGCACCAGGTGCCCATAAAAACAATGAAATGGTAGTTTTTCCATACACTGCGCAATTCGTCAATGGCAAGTGCATTGGGGGTATAACTTTGCACCCCTTCTTCAAACCACGAACAGGTGCTTTCTTTCATAATATTGTTGAAATTGAGTTTTCCTCTTAAGATCGGTTTGTCTGTTTTGCGATCGAGTTCGCGAACAAAATCTTGCGCAGACACCAGATGTACTGCACAGATGATAGTCAAAATAAGGAGCAACTGTTTGGCCATGATGAAATGAAATTAATGAGGGATTGCAAATTTACAAATAATAATTCATACTCAATACGGAATAATCATTGGACAAGATAGCAATGTTTTTTCGAAAATTATACGCTCTTGCTGAGTGAGTCAGCGCGTTGATAAAAAGAGTAGAGCTGTTCAGGGTTTTTCTGGTGCGGGTTTAACCATCTACCCTGCCTAAGTAGCCAAATACTCATTTGCTAAAAGCCAAATTCTCATTCATAGCGCTTAATATGTTTAAACACGATCAACTTTGCAAGCATAAATCAATCATTATTCTTGACCCGCTTTTTTATTTGGTCATATAACCTCAAAAACTTCACATTATGTTTTTACAAAGAATTTTATCAATTGTTTTTCTGATCACGCTTTTAGGGAATGCAACCCGGAATTATGCACAGTCGCCAAAATTATTCAACTATCAGGGTATCGCTCGTGATGGACAGGGTCAGCCACTTTCAGGGAAAACGTTATCATTACAGATCGGTATTTTACCCACGGCAGATGCCGTACAAACGGAATACGAAGAGGTACACACCGTAACAACAAACGACTTTGGTTTGTACACCTTACAAATCGGTGCGGGCAAAAAGGTGTCAGGAGAACTGGGGAATGTCAAATGGGAATCTGGTAACAAATATATCCGTGTGGCGATTGACCCCAATGGCGGTCAACAATTTGCAGTGGTCGGTGTCAATCAGCTTCTATCGGTACCGTATGCTTTATATGCCGACAAAGCCGGCGAAACTTCGGGAGCAGCCGATCATGGTAAAACCCGTGCTGGTGCTGTCTCAACGGCTGCAGCCGGCACCGGTACCACCAATTATATTACCAAGTTCACTGCCGCAAATACGATCTACAATTCACAAATCTTCGACAATGGCACAAATATCGGTATCGGTACCATTACGCCATCTTCGAAACTGCATTTGTACAACAGTATTGGTAATATTGAACATATTCGTATGCAAAATACCAATGGCTCCGGTTATGGAAAATTCATGATGTTCAATGATGTGGCGGGAAACTATGCTACTTTTACTAAATACGGAAGTCTGTATCCCGGGGGGTATCCCGGAGTGGCTTCGCAGTTTCCCTACGCAAATATGCTTGCTTTTGGCAATAATCTCGGGCCATTTTTGTTAGCCAACAATGGGAATGTGGGCATAGGCATTGTGACCGGCGGCACAACTAAACTATACTTTAATGCGCAACAAAATACCGGTTATCTGGGTATCGGAGGTAGTGCGCTTCCTGCTGCCAATGTGCATTTCAACAACAATACTACGGGCGATACCCTGCGCATTACCAATGCCACTACCGGTCATACCGCCGGTGATGGTCTTGAAATCAGAAATTCAGGTAACACGGCCACTATCGTCAATAATGAAAACAGTAACCTGAATTTAGGCGCTGGAAACTTCCCTTCCATCCTGAGTCTGACACCAGCCGGAAATGCTGAAGTTTCCGGGCTGCTCAAAGTAGCCGGGGGCTCACCTTCTTTTGGCTATGTGCTGACATCCGACGCCAATGGTCTTGCTTCTTGGCAAGTACCGGCCAGTACCTTGCCCAATGGCTCAGCAAATGGGAATACCCCATTTTGGAATGGCAGTACATGGTTGGTTAACAACAATCATTTGTACAACGATGGAAACAGGATCGGTATCAATACCGCTTCACCATTAATGAGAACCCATATAAATGATAACTCCGGGAAAGTATTGCTTCTCGGTTCCGAAACGCCGCTTGCGACAGGGGTGCAAACCGGTCAGTATTTTAAAACAGGAGATTATTATACCGGGGCTGTAAGAACTACCGGGACTTCTGCTACTTCGGCCAGACTGGGTTTATATACCAATGCAGATACTGCAACAGCCAATCTTCGAGAACGCCTCACTATTGCTGAAACGGGTTATGTGGGTATCAATGATACAACACCCAACTACACCCTTGATGTTGCCGGTACTGTGCACGCACAATATGCGTATGTAGATTATGATCTGTATGCAAATTATATTGCAGACTATGGCGACTGCTATATCGACGGTGTACTCGATGTGGATTCAGACGTAAATTTCGACAGCGATTTAAACGTAGAGGGTGAAGTAACAGTCAGTAACGGACAAGGTCTTGTAAAAAGTAATTCAAGTGCACAGCGAAATGTGGGATATGTCACCGGGGGATTTTCATATACCAATATGGCTTCAAACAATTTTGGTGATATAACATTTGCCTTGCCCGATATTACAGGTACGGTAAATAGTGTAAAAGTCAGTATTGCGCAATTTGTACCGACCGCGGGTTCAGGCGATGGATGGCGTCATTTTATACTTACCGTGCACAGTGTGGATGTAGTATCCAATACCTGCAAGGTGAGTGTGTTTAATGCAGGTTCTAACACAGCCACCATCAATGGTACTTTGCATATGTCGGTGATTTATAACGATTAATCTGCAGCGACCCCTACAAATTGGCGCAACGTATGGTTTGCCCTTCGCCTGCGCCAAATGAAACTCGTTGCTGGGTACAAGGTCGGCACTAAATTGTAAGGATCAATTTCAGATATGACATTTATCATATCCGCGCGTGTACCGTACGTATATTTTTGTGCAAACAAAAATTACACCAATGAATACTGTATACCGGATCGACTATATCAATATCGGTTTGCTGCTTGTGTCCTGTCTGCTTGCCTTTATTATGCCGTTTGAATTGTTTTTGTTTGCCTATGGTGTGTTGGGACCTTTACATTACCTCACCGAAATTTCATGGCTGCACGATAAAAATTATTACGCAACCGATAAACGCGACGTGATCCTGCTTATACTCATTTCGCTCGTGTTGACGATAGTGACGTTAAAGAATTATATTGGCCTCAACGATCTCGACATCGAGTATAAATATATCAATCGTATTATATTTATCGCATTCGCCAGTTCGCTGTTCTTCGCCTTCATTAAAAATAAATTGTATAAAATTATTGGTGTTTGTGTGGTCATTCTGCTGTCGGCGATTTCCGATCGTATGGTATTGATTTTTTCAGTGTTCCTGCCCACACTGATTCATGTGTTTTTATTTACAGGTTTGTTTATGTGGTACGGGGCGTTGAAGAATAAATCGAAACCGGGGTACCTTTCAGTTGCTTTGCACGCCATCATACCGTTTATACTGTTTTACGCCTTTCCGTCTAACCATTTCATTGCTGTGACCGAATACGGGCAAACCGCCTACAAAGAATTCCAATTATTAAATACCACCATTATTTCATTGCTCAACGATAGCCGGCCGGGTGATGGCGACATGGTACAGCAAATTTATCATTCTTCTACCGGCATTGCCATCATGCGATTTATTGCATTCGCGTACACTTACCACTACCTCAACTGGTTCTCAAAAACAAAAGTTATCCGCTGGCACGAAATACCCAAACAACGGTCGATATTAATTGTTGCACTTTGGGTGGTGTCAATTGTATTGTACGCCATCGATTATTCACTCGGGTTCAAATGGTTGTTTTTATTGAGCTTCATGCATGTAATGGTGGAATTTCCACTCAACTATATTTCCTTTGTCGGCATCTTTCGAGAATTGACAGGCAAAGGTATGCGGCATAGTGTTAACTGACGATCATTATAATTTAATCATTTACCCCCATGCAACCGACAAGATTCTTGTCGACTTACAACCGATCGGGGTTGTCTGATAAAATATGCTTAGTTTTACTAAGATAAAGCTGATTCACCACAATGGATTTTTTAATATTCGGAGCAACGCCATCTCGACAAAAGTCATTGGTTCAAATAGTTTTTTTGTCAAGGTCAATGAACGAGTCAGGTCTCTTTTCAAAAAGAGCGAGTTTGTTTCTGCTCAGTGTCTTCTTGTTTTTTTCAGCTTGTTCGGCACCACATTTTTTAAACAGCATACGCAATATAGAGCAGTTCAAAATGCTGGAGGGAGAACCACTTTCCATGAAATATGGAGGTATTACGGCTGTAAAAGTGTTGTACGACATTCGCCATAAATCGGTTTATTTTATACACTCGAAGCGATATAAATTTCATTTCAATTTTGCCAGAAGTCAGTTAAATAATACCGACGAATTGCAGGATTTTAATGAAAAAAATTATCATCCCAATCCCCAGCGCGAATATGTTTTTGCCACCATTAATCATTACAAAGGAAGCGACTTGTATACTTACGAGTTTGCAAGCAGTGAAAAAATGAGTTCCGAAGCCATTCAATCGTTTGAAGTTGTCAAAAAGAAAATATTTGTCGGCGGAAATTTGCGTTTTTTTCCGGCAACTGCCGAACAAATAGCTGATACGCGTAAGCTAAGTCCCGGTCTTGCATTGATCAGCGCGGAAGAGGTTTTTCAACAGATTACCTATCAACCAATTGTCTGCAAAGAGTCGTATGGCTATTTGCGCAAAATGGATATCCGCGAACTGTCGAAATCAGTTATTACCCAAAGAGATATTGTATTGGTCAATGGCACCCCTAACGAAGTTCCGCTTTGTGCCGGTTTGATTACCACTCAATTGCAACCTCCCTTGAGTCATATCAATATACTTTGTCACAATCGGGGAACGCCCATGATGGCCTTTAAAAATGTATGGGAGAATGCGTATATCAATTCTCTGCAAGGCCAATTGCTGCATTTCGTCGTCCGCAATGATACTTGTAGCCTTTCACCGGCCAACGTTGCTGAAGCCGCTAAGTTTTGGAACAGCACGCGCAAGAAAGCGATCAATCCCTTGTATAACTTGTTGGCCGACACACTCATCGACCTGAAAAAGAAAGGATATGGTATTTTGGCTTTTGCCGGTGGTAAAGCTGCGGGCTTTGCTGAACTCATGCGTGTGCAGGAAAAGTATCCCGGTGAATTTTCTGTACCCGCCGGTGCGTTTGCCATTCCTTTTTATTTTTATCAGCAGCATGTCCAACAACCTGCTGTGGCAAAATTGATCAGCGATCTTTTACACGATAGCAGTGTGATCAACAAACCAGCGCAGTTGAAAAAGCAATTGAAGGATATTCGAAAGGCGATTAAAGATGAAGCGATAAATCCGGAACTGATCAAAGCAGTGACCGAAAAGATACGGACAGCCAATTGCGGCCCGGCTTTCCGCTTTCGTTCGTCAACCAACGCAGAAGATATTCCGGGATTCAATGGAGCGGGTTTGTACGAAAGCAAAACCGGCATTCTAGGAGATACAAAAAAGACGATAGAAAAAGCGATCACCTCTGTATGGGCCGGGCTATGGAATGAAAGGGCTTTCTTAGAACGGTATTATTTTGGTATACCACAAGACAAAGTTTTTATGGGTATACTTTGTCATCAAGCGCAGGGAACTGAGGAGCTGAATGGGGTAGCCATCACAAAGAATATTTACCGGCCGGAGGTTCCGGGTAATGTCATCAATATGCAAAAAGGCGAATCTTCAATCGTGATCCCTACCGACAGTAAGGTGAGCGAACATACTGTTTTGCTGGTGAGTCATACCTGGGGCGAACCAACTTTTGCTGTCGATTATATTTCGTATTCTTCGCTCAATGATTTTAAGCCTTTGCTGACGATGGATGAATACAAAAAGCTTGCAGCCGTGTTGAACAAAGTAGAAGCACATTTTTACCGACAGGTTGACAAAAGAAAAACAGATTTTGCTGATTACGCACTTGATATTGAATTTAAATTGATTGGGCCAAAAAGAAAGCTGTTACTGAAGCAAGCCAGGGTTTACAATGATTAGCGGACGACGATGGGTTTGAACAACGCATGTTAATGATTTTTATTTTTGAAGAACTGGGTTTATCTTTAGAAAATAAAGTATGTGTCAATTCAACAAAATGATGAAACGCTTTTTTGGCGTTGGGCTACCATTTCTATTTTTGCTGGCTTTTGCATTCACGTTCCCACAGTCGGTATTGAACGCACAAAATGTTTTGTGGGCAAATGGTTATACCGCTTCGAATTCGAACGTATCTGTAAACAATATCCGTACAATCAACAACGGCGACAATTTTACGGTAGGCGGCTTCAGCAGTACATTGGATTTTGATGCCAGTGCGGCTTATGACACTGTCAACGCGGGGTTCTTAAGCGGGAGCAGCTCATCTATTGCGGCCTATATTTCGAAAACAGACAACGCCGGAAGTCATGTTTGGGTGAAAAGTTTACTGCCTTACACACAGTACGGAGTATGCGAAATATTTGATTTGGATATGGATGCTTCGGCGAATATTTATGTGATTGGAAAATTTGTAGAAACCATTGACTTTGATCCCGGTATGGGAATCGATTCTGCCAATACCAGTGGAAATAAAGGTTGCTTTATTTTAAAACTTGACCCTGCCGGAAATTTTGTTTGGGTAAAAACCTATTTGGAACTTTCATCTAAAATGTGGGATATCCGGATCGATGAAAACGATGGTATTTTGATTTCCGGTTCATTTTCCGACACACTCGATTTCGATCCCGGACCGGGTGTGTATAATATGGTGGCTTGGTACTACAATGCCGCTTATCTGCTCAAACTGAATACCAATGGCGATTTTGTGTGGGCACATACATGGGACAATGCTCTGTCGAACTATTTGATACCCTCTTTAGAGACTGATACCCTAAACAATATATACTTTAGTGGAGTGATTCATCCAAGCTACATGGATCTGGATCCCGGACCGGGAACAGCTATTGATACCGGTAATTCGTTCGTAGTAAAACTTGATCCTTCGGGAAATTATTTATGGGGTAAAGCGTGTTATGAACAGCATGCTATGGTGCAAGCCGTTGGAAGCACTGACGTGTATTTTTTGGGAGAATCATTAAATAATAATTACAGTATGCGTCTTTCGGAATACGATTTTGCGGGGAATTTGCAATGGACGAAGATGCTTGAAAATCCGCTTAACCCCATACAGCTATATGCAGGGGTGCCGCATGCATTTACGAGAGATCATTCCGGAAATCTCTATATGGGTGGCATAAGCGGATCGTCATATTTTTTATATGCAACCGATTCGATGGGCAATACGCAATGGACGAAAAAGAGCCAGCCCGCTAATCAATTGGAAAATCTGATACTTAAAGTGAGTCCATCCGATGAATTGCTTGTTGCGGGACGATTTACCCACGTTTTTGATGTTGACTTCGGAGGAGGAATTGATACACTGGGTCAGGCTAACCAGTATACCTATTTTTTGATGAAATATCACTATTGTGGTAATACGTTCAATATGACCTACAATGCTTGTGACAGTGTAGTGCTTGCCGATACAACTTATCTTCAAGCTGCGGAGTATGTAAACGAGTTTCTCGATATTAATGGATGCGACAGTACAGTATTTATTGATGTTAATATCAATAAAGTGATCGATACCCTTATCACCGCGTGTGACAGTGTTGTTTTTTTTGGACAAGTATATACACAGAGTGGTGTGTATACACAAATCGTAACACCCAATGTACCCGGCTGCGACAGTGTGGCTACCCTGCATGTCCACATCAATACGCCTGCTGCACAGCCTGCGTTTATGCAACTGATTCAAACTGTGCCCAGTGCTCTTATTCATCCCAAAGCTTTTAGCTCCTGTATAGACGTTGATAGTGCATACAATATGTTTATCGGTGGCATTTATCATTTGTATATTCCCCAGTTAAACGTCGTTCCTGATATTGGTTTATCTGCCCGTATCGACTCTTCGGGCAATTTGATTTGGAAACATGCTGTAGCGGATGTGTCTATTACCGTCTTAACCCCGTCAATCTGTTTAGATGATAATGTAAATTTACATACCAGCAGCTCAAAGATTAACGGCAATAGTTATACAGGTCTGGTAGAAGTGACTCCATTCAATAATGCCATTGATGATACCAGCTATTTTTTCGGAATGCAACCCCCTTCGATTGTCTATAATAAAATTCTGAATGATCCTACCAGCGATAAAATGATTTATATCGGTTATGAAGCTACAGCGGCTCCTAATAACCCGAAAGCGGTAAAAGTGAAACGCGGCAATAATAGCTTGACATTTGGCTCTGCGGTGAATGCTTTCGGTGCAGGAGATTGTTATGGCACATCCGGCACAGTTGATGCTCAGGGCAATATTTATGTAAGCGGTCGTTGGCAGGATCCTCCTTTGGGGGCGGGTCCTGGCCAATCGGGTCACTACTATTGCTTTATTGCGAAGCTCGATTCAAATCTTAATTTAATTTGGAATCGATTGCTTGCTGAACGAGTGGGTTCTCCAAAAATGGAATTCACGAATATTCAATTTGAAAACAATTCTCTGCTGGCTTGTGGAAATTTGTATGCCGATGTCGATATGGATTATACCGCCAATTTCTACAATGTAAATATCGTTGACGGCACGGCTTTTGTTGCACGATTTGATACTGCTGCAAATATCGTGTGGGCCACTAATTTTGGCACCTTAGGCAATGTAAGCGCCAATTCAATCACGAGCGATAATGATCATAATATTTATGTGGCGGGCGGTTTCGATAACAAAGTTGATCTACAACCCGGACCCGGTATCAGCTATTTTGAGAGATTTTGCGCAGGTGCCCTATGGAAGGGAAGGTATGTATCGAAGTTCGCGCCAACCGGTACTTTTGTAAAAGCTATGGGGATGAATGGTGGAGTAAGCGAAATAAAATTTAAATCGCCCGATCGAATTTATTGTGCCGGAGGCTTGGTTGAAGTGTATACACTGGATAATGACACTACTGTTTATACCTACCCTGTCATTTGCATGGGCGATAGTGTTGTTGTTGGAGATTCTGTCTATACACAGACCGGTACCTATACCAATGTATTTTTGAGTTATCTCAATACCGACAGTATCGTCATCACCAACTTAACAGTAAATGCACTGCCTGTTGTGGTTGCGAATGCCACCGATTCTGTGCTTTGCTTAGGTGATTCTCTTAGCTTGACAGGGAGTGGCGCCCAAACGTATACCTGGACCAATGGGGTGATCGATAATGTGATTTTTTTACCCGGGGCTACTGCTACTTACCTTGTCAATGGAATCGATATCAATGGCTGTGTCAATACCGATAGTATAGAAATTGTAGTAAATGCTTTACCTGTGGTTTTCGCTAATGCATCCGATTCCACTTTGTGTCTCGGCGACTCGGTCATATTGTTTGGAACCGGCGCACAAACGTATACATGGAATAATGCAGTAGTTGACAGTGTTACTTTTGCTCCTCTCGCGACTTCCTTTTTTACGGTCTACGGAACCGATACCAATGGCTGTGTCAATACCGATAGTATAGAAATTGTAGTAAATGCTTTACCTGTGGTTTTCGCGAATGCATCCGATTCCACTTTGTGTCTCGGCGACTCGGTCATATTATTTGGAACCGGCGCACAAACGTATACTTGGAATAACGGCATCACCGACAATACAGCATTTTTAACCTTGGTAAATGGCACATACTGGGTCAATGGAACTGATACCAATGGTTGTATGCAATCAGACAGCATCACACTCACGATCAATCCGCTACCGATTGTTACCGCTAATGCTTCCGATTCTTCTGTATGCATTGGCAACCCGGTAGTATTGTATGGCACCGGTGCAGATAGTTTTACCTGGACAAACAACGTGATCGATAGTGTCGCATTTTATCCCATCGATACGGCAATGTACGTCATGACCGGTATGGATATCAATGGTTGTATGGGTTATGACAGTATCGAAGTGATTACCTATCAGATACCTTTTCCTATTCTTGTGTTCAGTGGCGACACACTGTATTGCGCCAATGTGAGCGGGGTAAATTATTATTGGTTTAAAGATACGTTGGCCGTTGATTCGCTGGTAAACTATTATGTAGTTACTCAAAATGGAACTTATCAGGTATTGGTTGTTGATTCTAATGGTTGCGTGGGCGCTGATACCATCAGTTTGGTAAATTTGGGAACAATAGCGCAAAGCGATGACGATCTTTTACAAGTTTATCCGAACCCCAGTTCAGGTGAGCTGATGGTGATTTTTACCCTGTGGCAAAGCGGAGCAGCCCATTGTACAATTTTCGATCTGTTGGGCAAACCCATATCGATGCAGCAATGGACTGTCACAAAACCGGGACTGCAAAAAATTAAATTAAGTTTAGATGTACTATTGCGAAATGAGGGGATTTATTTCTTGCAACTAAATTTGAATGGACGAAGGCAAATGGTAAAATTCGAGTATCGAAAGTGAGGTACGCACAGCAAGTGTAAATGTTGCGTCGGTATAAGACAAAACACAACAAGCATATTTATTTAATAAACAACCTATCTTATGCGCACTATTTTTTCTTTTCATCGCTTGTGCCGTCTCATGCTTGCCCTACTGTTATGCTCGCCAATGTTCTTCTTTAAACACAGTACGAGCCAAAGTTTACAATGGGTGAATACGATTTTAGGAAATAATCTTACGACGACGGTTTGTCTGGTATCCGACAATACAGGAAATAGTTATCAAACCGGCAGATTTTATTCGCTTGTTGACTTTGACGCAGGCGCCGGCATCGACACCATGAATGCGGCAGCGCTTTCGGGAAATTTAAATTCGTACGGTGCTTATGTATCGAAGACTGATGCTGCGGGAAATCATGTTTGGGCAAAATCTTTTATTGCGCAAAACAATGGCAGCCAATCGATCGGCATGGCCACCAGCGTCGACAATAGCGGCAGTGTCATTGCTATCGGTACATTCAAGGGTCTCGTCGACTTTGATCCCGGACCGGGTTTGGATACCTTGTCAGCATCTACTTTGTATGATATGCCTTACATCGTTAAGCTTGATGTCAATGGCAATTATGTATGGGCAACAAAATTTCAAAATACCCTGGCAAGTGATTATAATAATATATATGCGGTGCTAACCGATGCATCAAATAATATTTACGTCGCCGGAGCTTTTGCCGGTACGGTTGATTTTGATCTGCATGCGGGTGTCTATAACGTCACCGCACCCAGTATCAGTAATTATCTTTTAAAACTTGATGGCAATGGCAATTTGATTTGGCTGAAAACCTGGGACAATAGTAACAATGATATCAATGCTGCCGGTAACCGGATTTTAGCCATCGATAATAGCAACAATCTTTATTTGTGTTTAAGTGTCAGTGCAATTGATACTTTGGATATAGATCCCGGCCCGGTGGTGGACGATCAAATCGGTGAAAATTTTCTTGTCAAAATAGATTCTGCTGGAAATTTTGTATGGGGCGGTGCAAATACTGCAAGTACAATGCAGGTGCATGTCGATCGCTTTGGGGCAATATATACGACCGGTTCTTTTGCGCTTGGCGCCGATATCGATCCGGGACCGGGCACCTATGTATTAAACGCTGCCGGTGATTTATATATCACAAAGTCGGATCCTGGTGGAAACCTTACTTGGTCGAAAAGCGTCGAACAAGCCAGTACCTATCATTTAACAACGGATACCAGTGGCAATATTTTTTGTGCCTGGTCTAGCGGCGCGACTGCCATCGATTGTGACCCCGATACCAGCGAGTACGTGCTGCATGGCACCGGATCGAAATATATTCTGTGCGGATTCGATTCTGCAGGTGTCTTTCAATGGGCGAAGAAAACAAGTTGGACGAATGTGTGCAACAACACCGGTTTGCGTATCAATGTCACCCCGGCAAACGACCTGATGGTTGCCGGACGGATATGCCATATACTCGATATCGATTTCGGACCGGCGGTATACAATATTGGTCAAATGGGTGGCGGACATAGTTTTTTAATGAAGTATAATTATTGCGGTGCAACCCAAACGATGTTTTACGCTGCCTGTGATAGTCTTGCATTACCCGATACCACATATCTCTCAAGTGCCGATTTTGTGCGGGAGTATCTTGATGTCAACAATTGCGATAGTAATGTCAATATTCATGTTGCTATTCTCACGCAACAAAATGAACATACTTTATACGGATGCGATACTGTAAATTATCTGGGACAGATCTATGCACAAACCGGTACTTATACGCAAATCGTTCCAAACGGTATCGGTTGCGACAGTGTACATACTTTACATGTTTATATCAATACACCCACCGGTCAAACGCCATTCTTAAACCAGATACAAACATTCCAGCCTTTTCACCCTCCTTTAGCTACGGCATTCATGCCCCTATCGTATGCCATTGAAATTGACAGTTTGTATAACCTGTATATCGCAGGTACATTTTCAAACGAAGTAAACTTCAATCCGCTGGGAACTCCTTATACCGACACTTCATTCGGCGCATATTTACAGCCTGATGGTTTTATTACACGTTACGATTCAAGCGGCACGCTCAGTTGGATGCATCAAATGTTTTCGTTCGATGTGTGGGGCAATGAGTATACACCTTCAATTTGCCTCAATGATAATCTCGATTTGTATTCAGTAACTTATGGAAAGGGCGGGGCAAATATTGGCCTGAATACAGAGAAAATATTTTCGTATGCCAATAATTATTACGGCCAAACGCAATTGGGTGGATATTCAGTGATGAATGTCAGTGATGTTTTTAATGACCCTGTGGGTATTCTGCCGATCAAGGTTGGTTTTCTCGATTCCATTGATTTTAATTATGCATACAAAAAATTAATCGTATGGCGAGGCAACAATTCCGCCGTCTTCGCTGCGCCGGGTCAGTTTTACGCGTTGAATGGTACCGCAGATGCGTTCGGAAATATTTACGTCGTGTGCAATTATCAGCCTGTATTTGGCGGAAATTTGTATTGCTCTATCGTAAAGCTCGATTCAAATCTGAACATGTTGTGGAACAAGATCATTGCTGAAGGGAATGATGTTGATGGCTTGCGTATCCTCAGATTAAAAGTGGATACTGCCGGTAGTTTGTTGTTGTGCGGTCGTTTTGCTGATACCCTCGATATCGACATTTCTCCCAATAATTTTACGATGATTTCACAGGGTGGATTAGATGCATTTGTTGCCCGTTTCGATACAGCGGCCAATTTTTTGTGGGCGAATTCCTTTGGTGGCAGCGATGACGATTTTGCCAATACACTCACCACCGATCTCTTTGGGCGCATTTATGTGGGTGGAAATTTTTTTTCGCCCCACATCGATCTGGACCCTTCAGCCGGAATAGCATTTTATTTGAAAGGTTGCGCAAGCGCGGTCTGGAACGGCGGATATATTTCTCGTTTCAAACCTGACGGTACATTCAGCAAAGCGATGGGATCGGGCCAAACCATTACCGAACTTGAATTTAAGGCACCCAAAAGAATCTACGCAACCGGTATTCCCTTTGTGCAGGTTTTTGAATTGACAAACGATACCATCGTCAACAATATTGTAGATATTTGTGCCGGCGACAGTGTAACAGTGGGCAATTCAGTGTACTATCAAACAGGCATATATTCCGATATTTTTATGTCGGCTCAAGGCGGAGACAGTATAGTGGTAACCATATTAACAGTAAACGCTTTGCCACAACCTTTGCTGGTCTTCAGCGGCGATACTTTATATTGTACCAATGTTAGCGGAAACAATATACGATGGTATTTGAATAATGTTCTTATTGACTCCATGATCAATTATCATGTATTGACACAAAACGGGACATATGCCGTAATGGTGGAGGATACCAATGGATGTATGGGATACGATACCCTGATGATGTCGAATCTGCCTGTCGCCAATCAAATATGGGAAGATTTTATTCAGGTGTATCCCAATCCCTTTCATCATGCATTGAATATTGTATGTTACACGAATGGCGAAAATATTGCTGAGTTTTCGATCAATACCCTTCTCGGTGAAACAGTTTATTTCGGCAACAAAGGAATGAGTTTACCCGGAAGACAAGTGTTCCATCTCGATCTGAATCAGATTAATTTGTCACCCGGTTTATATGTCCTCACGATCAAAATAGGTGATCAACGGCACATGGTGAAAATTACCTGTCAGGAGTGACAGGCTTAATGAGCAATACTTTTTTTCAAATCCAATAAAAATGATTTGATCGACTGCAGATTTTCGAGCAGATGAATATCCTCTTTAACTTTTTTTCGAGTATCCTTCAAATATTCCCTTGCACCTTCATGGGTCATTTTTCGTTCTTTGATCAGGTGATAGAGTAATTTGATCTTTTCGATGTCCTGGGCATTGTAATAACGGTCACCTTTTTTGTTTTTCTTCACCTTGCTGAGTTGTGTCGGAAATTCTTTTTCCCAAAAGCGTAGCATGGAAGCATTGACTTTAAACATTGTGGCTACTTCAGTAATGGTATAATACACCTTCGTCAACGTTGAAGTATCGACCCATTGCGATACGCCCATCGGCTGTTGTTCCGTTGTTGCGCTTGTAAGGTTTTCCGCTTCCGGTTCATTTGCCGTAGCCATTTCAATCTGCTTTTTTTTATCGACAACAGCCTTCGGTTTATGCTCCTTTTTTTTCGGAGCATCGCCTTCAAAATTTCCAAAAAGAGAGAGTTGTTCCATTGCAGGGTAAAGATAATGCTAATCCCTTTGAAAATGTCAGCTAAAAATCGTTGCCTTACCTGATGCTTCTATATTGTTTATACAGAAAAATGTTGCAAAAAGCCGGGGCACATGTGAACGGAAGCCCGATAGGGATACAAATCGCTATTCCTTTTTAGGTATTCTTTTTAAGGTTTCCAGTAAAAACGACCAGAATTTTTGCACCGAAGTAATCTGCACTCTTTCATCGGGTGAATGTGCTCCGTAAATATTGGGGCCAAAAGAGATCATTTGTATGTCAGGATAGTTAGTACCCAGTATTCCACATTCAAGACCGGCATGACAAGCACTGACATGCGCCGTTTCGCCAAATAATTCTTCGTACAAATGACTCATCAACTGCACTATGCCGGCATGCGGATTGGGTATCCAGCCCGGGTAATCGCCTCCGTAGGTGGTGGTAGCTCCCAATAGTTCAAAGGTTGCCGTCAATGCATTTACCAAATCCGTTTTTTCGGTATCAACGGAGCTACGGGTCAGGCACTGAATAGAGTAGGCACCGTCTTTGATATCGACCTTTGAAAGATTATTCGATGTTTGAACCAACCCGGCAATATCAGCACTCATGCGATAAATACCATGCTGACAGGCATATAAACTCCGCAGTAATGTTAATTGAAAATCTTTCACCATAACGGTTTCCGGACAGTCTGCCGCTAAACAAAAAAGGTGCAGATTCGGATCTGTTGTTCGGTATTCAGTCTGCAAAATATTGTTCAACGCTTCAATCCGATGGGTTAAGGCGATGGCATGATTTTCCGCGACGCAAATGGTGCTAACCGATTCACGAGGGATTGCATTTCGTAAACTTCCACCGCTAACCGACGCAATCTCGATTCCGAATTCTCGCGTTAAATTCCAGAGTACCCGGTTCATTAATTTATTGGCATTGGCACGCCCCCTGTGAATATCAATGCCGGAATGCCCACCGGTCAGCCCTTTTAAACTCAATGTAAACGCTTTCGTTTGCGTGGGTGAGGTGCTTGCATAGCTACCTGCAGCCGTAACATCGATACCCCCCGCGCAGCCAATCGTCAACTCATTATCTTCTTCTGTGTCGAGGTTGAGCATTATTTTGCCATCAAGTAAGCCACCCTGGAGGGCGAGCGCGCCGGTCATGCCGGTTTCTTCATCAATGGTAAACAATGCTTCAAGGGCCGGATGTTGAATATCGGTTGATGCAAGCAAAGACATAATGGCTGCAATACCAATGCCGTTATCTGCCCCTAAAGTGGTTCCCTTCGCACGCACCCAGTCTCCATCTACATACATATCGATGCCTTGGGTCAGAAAATCGAACTCGGTATCTGCATTTTTTTGATGTACCATGTCCAAATGGCTTTGCAGTACTACCGTTGCGCGATCTTCCATACCCGGAGACGCCGGTTTTTTAATAATCACGTTGCCAACTTCATCGACAAGGGTCGGCAGATTTAACTGTTCACCAAATGCTTTTGCAAATGCTATAACTTTTTCTTCTTTTTTTGAAGGCCGGGGAATGGCATTCAAATCCGCAAAATGATTCCAAAGGGCGGTGGGTTGCAAGGCTCTGATTTGCTCGTTCATGGTAAAAGTTTGAAGGGGTAAATGTACGAATAAGATGCCTTACGACCAATCACAATCGCAGTCATGTTGAGCGCAGTTGAAGCGGTCTGTTTGCTGACAGTTGACACACTGTGCGCAGTCGCAACATTATAGTGGGTTTCGATTTGACATCGAGCCAACCAGTCCTGGGGAGGTATTTTTTTTCGGCTCTAGCCTCTCAATTTTTTTTACCAAAATATAGCTTCATTTAACTATTGCACAAAGCCGTTGCGCAAAGCATATGCTCAAGTGGCAGGCTGAGTGAGTTCTTTGGTATCATGCGCTGCGTGATCACATGTGTCGCGCTGATTGTCAGGCTGAAGTTCATCGAAGCCTAATTCCGCACAATCCCTTTCAACTCATTCAATTTCATCAACGCTTCTACCGGTGTCAACGAATTGATTTCAACCGTTTCCAGAATTTCTTTAATTCTTTTCAGATCATCGGCTAAACTGTCGAAAATATTGAGTTGGAAATTCTGTGTCGGTATTTTTTTTAGATTGACACCAATTTTGTCATTCAGGTTTTTTTCCTCCAGCATACTCAGAATTTCATTCGCGCGATCGACTAGCGATGCGGGCATACCCGCCATTCGGGCAACGTGTACACCAAAACTGTGGGTGCTGCCACCGAGAGCCAGTTTGCGTAAAAAGATAATTTTATTGCCAATTTCTTTATGTGTTACATGAAAATTTCGAATACGCTGAAGCTTGTTTTCCAGTTCATTTAATTCATGATAATGTGTAGCAAAAAGAGTCAGCGGTTTATGCGAATGATGATGCAGGAACTCAGCAATACTCCATGCAATACTGATACCATCAAATGTGCTGGTACCCCTTCCGATCTCGTCGAGTACGATCAGGCTTCGTTTGCTGATATTGTTGATGATGCTGGCCGTTTCATTCATCTCCACCATAAAAGTACTTTCACCGCCACTCAAATTATCGGAGGCACCGACACGTGTAAATATTTTATCGGTGAGCGGTAAGATGGCTTTTTGAGCCGGTACAAAACTCCCTGCGTGAGCCATAAGGGTAATCAGGACCGTTTGACGCAGCAAAGCACTTTTGCCACTCATGTTTGGCCCGGTAATGATAATGATTTGTTGCTCGTCTTTGTTCAACGATACGGTATTGGACACATAATCTTCTCCAACAGCTAAATTACGTTCGATCACGGGATGCCTTCCTTCTTCGATATACAAATCATATTCTTCGGTAACTTGTGGCCGTCGATATTGATACATTAAGGCATTGGTAGCAAAGCAAGTGATACAATCCAGTTGTGCAATTAG
>CAZFKA010000025.1:0-21743 GCA_964519155.1 uncultured Bifidobacterium sp.
ATGTAAAGGGAATACCCAGCATTTCGAGATAACCCTGCAATTTCCCATCTTCACCGGGTGTACCATGCACAGCAATAAACACCGCATCGAAAATCACCTTTCGATCGTCGATCATTAACGAAAAATCACGCCGGTCAATCTCTACACTCCCACCTTCAGCCGGTGTATATTGCCAGTGCTCCTGGTCGAGAATGATCTTGTAAACATTATACTTGTTCTTATCTATATTGTTTTCGATCGTAATCGCTGTTTTGATTGAAATGGCATACTCTCCGGAATATCCTCCTGCCACAAGTGCGATATTTTTTTTCATAATGAAGGGGTAAATAAAAGGTGTAAGGGCAAAGCTAAGGCAAGTATTTGTGATATCAGATAACCCTTGGAAACTTATTCTTAAATCTTATGATTGTTTTAATAAAAAGCGAAGAATGAATCTTGAAACAATCATAGCAAATTGTGTAAGAAAAAGAGCACAGCGCTGCAGAACTTTGTCTTTGGAAAGAAAAAATACAACAAGCCTTTTATTTTAATCTTTAAAACCAAACAATATGAAAAAGCAAAATCCAATCGTTTATCTATTTACAATTGCCTGCATATCAGCCATGATGGTCTTCAGCGCCTGCAATGATGACAACGCGAATGACAACAAAGAAGATAGTAAAGAAGTAGCGAAAGAGCAAAACGATATGAATATAGAAGGAAGGAAAAACGAGAAAGATGCTGATTTTATGGTTGATGCATCGGTGATCAGTCGCGAAGAAGTAAGTCTTGGACAGCTTGCCCAACAAAAAGGGAAATCAGCAGAAATTAAAAAGCTAGGCAAGATGATGGAAGACGATCATACCAAAGCACTCGCGGATAGCAAGGCCTTGGCAAGTAAAAAAGGCATTACCATACCTGAAGCACAAACCGATAAGGAAAAGGAAGCTTATACAAAACTGAATGAAAAGTCAGGTGTCGATTTCGATAAAGCTTACGCTTCTATGATGGTTGATGGCTATAAAGAGGCTATTTCAAAATTTGAAGACGCCGCCGAACATGCTGCTGATGTGGACATCAAAAATTGGGCATCGACTATGTTGCCAATCCTCAAAACACATCTCGAACATGCCGAAGATTGTAAAAGGCATTGCGACGAAATGAAGTAAAAGCCAATCGCTCAAGATTTCATGTGGTTTACGCAGGGTCGCCGGAGTATCATACTTAAGCGGCCCTGTTTTATGGATATTTCGCTCCCCGGGGTTATGGGAATTTTGTAATCTTTAATTCAAAATGTATAACAAGAATGCTGAGCGTATTCGCCATTTTTGTGAAGCCAAAATCTATGTTTAAACACTCAATCAACTGGACGATGTTAATCGGGATAGCTATCATCTTTGCTTCCTTGTGTTGACCCCTACAGTTTAATTCCGCCCTCCTATGAATAAGTCGGGACCCATTATAATCATCGATGATGACCTCGAAGATCAGGAGTTGATGAAAGAAGCGTTTGCAGAATTGTCGATTGAACATGAAATCGTTTTATTTAGCGATTCGCAAAAAGCACTCGACTTCATGACAACTACAGCGGTAGAGCCTTTTCTTATTTTTTCCGACGTCAATATGCCCAAGCAAAGCGGAATGGAATTGCGACAACAATTGCGCGGCCAGCCCTCGATCAGGGTTAATGGTGTACCATTTCTATTTCTCACAACCAGTGCCGATCTTCGGGCAGTTACGGCAGCGTATGGCGATTCAGTTCAGGGATTTTTTATTAAGCCATCAACCTTTAGCGGCATAAAAAAATTATTGCAAACTATTGTAGCATACTGGCAAAATTGTGTCACACCCGAGTGAGGTGTTGGCAGCCAGTAAATCCAGTCAATTGTCACTATCTTTGATTGATCAACGATAAGCCTAAGCTTTTTTCGCCAGCGGCCCACAGATCTTATGACTAAATTTTTTTATCTTTTGATGCTGAATGGTTTGATCTCCTTTATGTGGACATCTCCTCTTTCTGGAAAAGGGAAGTTCAGTATTCCGTTTATCCTTACACCAGCCCATCAGATTGCTGTGCGCGCTATACTCAACGAAACCGACACGCTTAATCTGATGTTTCATACTGCGTTTAGCGGGATTGCGCTTACCGAAGCGGCTTCGCAAAAGCTAAGGTCGATACACTACGACGACAGGAAGGATACAGTGCAAAGTTGGGGATCGACCGGCCAAACAGCACGGGTGAGTACTCAACATTCGATTCGAATGGGAGACTATGTCAAAGGTGATTTACGAATCCTGGAAGATCAGTTGTCGGGCGAACAAACCGATGGAAAATTCGGGCCAGATTTTTTTGCCGGCTATACGATTTGTGTTGATTTCGATAGAAAAGTCATGGAGATTATACCCCCGGGGGAGAAGCCCGGAAATGACTTTCAAAAATTACCGATCGAACAGGAAGATGACCTATTGTTTGTGCAGGCGACCAGTACGGTGGGCGACAGCAGCCTTACACACCGTTTTTTGTTGCATACCGGTTACAATGGTACTTTGTTGTACGACGATGCGTTTACGCAGCAGCATGAACTTGGCAAACATTTGACTGTTACACACGAACAATCGCTGCGTGATGCTTATGGCAATGTGATTAAAACCCGTCAGGCCATATTACCGTATTTCCAATGGGTGAAATCAATTATGCATGATCTGCCGGTCGGTTTTTTTGAGGCGAAAATCAATCGCCAGGATGTAAGCGTGATTGGTGCGGAAATATTGTATCGGTATCATTTTATCATCAGTGCCGATCGCAAATTTATTTATCTGAAAGAGAATCAATATTTTTCACAGCCGTTTGAAAAGAAAAAATAGGACCTGGTAAAAAAGAAATCCGATATTTCTGTCTGCATGATCCCTTTCGCTCGCCCTGCTGGTGTTGATTCGTTCGCGCAAAACGGGACAGCAGAAGCAGGAAATGCAGCGTAAAAAAAGGGTCTCACTTTCATGAAACCCTTTGCTGTTTGCTCTCCCTGCTGGACTTGAACCAGCGACCCTCTGATTAACAGTCAGATGCTCTAACCAACTGAGCTAAGGAAGAATCAATAATAATTGGGGTGCGAAAATAGGATAAAATTTAGATTTCAGCCAAGTTTTACTTACAAAAAATTATTTTTTTCTTATAAACTCTCTAAAAATTTTATCAATGCTTCGCGGTCCGTTTTACGCATCATTTTGACGCGATTACGCGACTGCTCTGCCTCGCCACCATGCCATAACACCGCTTCCATAAGGTTTCGCGCCCGCCCATCGTGAAGAAAATTTGTATGGCCATTTACTTTTTGTGTTAAACCAATTCCCCACAACGGCGGCGTACGCCACTCTGTACCGCTGGCCAAGTAATCGGGTCGATTGTCTGCCAATCCTACACCCATATCATGCAACAAGAGATCGGTAAAGGGATGGATGGTTTGATTGCTGATGGCTGAAAAAGCAACATTAACGGCCGTTTTGAGTGTAGGTAAATGGCAAGAGGCACAACCCGCCTCGGTAAACAATTGCTTACCTCTTTGCACTTTCGCATCCGTCACATTGCGTCGGGCGGGTACCGATAGGGTTTTGATATAAAAAGTTACGGCATGCAAGATACTGTCACTGATCTCTACATCATCGTTCAACTGATCGTACTGGCTTTGTTGGCGGCAGCTTTCTTCGGGAAACACAAAGGTAGTAATACCCATATCCCCATTGTACGCACCTGCCACCTGTTGCAGCAGAGAGGGCTGATTCGCTTTCCATCCAAAACGCCCAAGGGTCGTGCGATTTTCTACCACATTCCATACATAATTGGCTTTTCCGCTGATGCCATCGCCATCACGGTCCCATTCGTCAACGGCAAACAGAATTTCCTGATCGCTGACAGCCTCCAGCAAACCCAGTCCGAACACAGGGGCAGCCACCCGCGCCGAGATCATGACATTGCCCGGTAAAGGTTGATAGGGATTTGTAATCACATAAGTTGGCGTACGCAATGTGTACGCAGTGCCATCATCAAATGTAAAATTCTCCTCGGTGTAATTGATATGAATATCGGCTTCTTTTACCGCATTCGCCGTACTGCGGTTTTGTATCTGATCGCCAAAACCCGGTATCCCCAGTGGTCCATTGTGTTCGTTGCTGCCTGCCTGGCTCACCCTGAACAAAATAGATGCAGCACTTTCGCCGGTACCGGGAACTTTACCTCTGCCATCACCTACATGACAACTTACACAGGAAACATTATTGAAAACCGGTCCCAGTCCGCCATGCAAAGGTGCCGGTGCCGTTACGACAGTCTGTTCGAAAGCCATATCGCCCACATCGTGTACTTTCTGTAAATGTTCGGGCAATAGCTCAAATGCATGCCCGTAAGCACCGCTACCTTCGTCGAATACTGTTTGCAAACCACCACTCAGCATCTCATTGTTCTGGTCGAGTACCGGGAATTTTGATTTACTGCAGGAATGGATGCCCAATACAATACCCGAGAAAATTAAAAATATGACAGATGATTTTTTCAAGGAGACGAAATTTTTCTTGTAGTGAAAGTGCAATAATCTACTCACAGCCAAAGCAGCCCGGGCGTTTATTTGGCATATTGCAATAAGAATGGTTTCAATTTAGTGTCTAATACCGTTGCCAGGGCATTAATTTTATCAATCGCATTTTGTACCTGAATGGGTTGTGCAATGATTGCTTCGCCAAAGGGTTGTGTAATGGCATTCAGAGAGGCAATCGCTTCTGCATGCGCTGTTTTTACCTCCTGATCGAGTGAGGTGTTATATTCTTTCACCAAGTCTTCGAGACCCAGCTTGTCTTCTGCAAAATTGCCCTGGTAAATGATCAGCACACCTTGTATGTTTTGCGTAAAATCTTTGAGGGAATTTTGCGCAAATGGACTTTCTTCCAGTGCAGGGTCCTGCATCAAAAAGGGTTCGCTCATTTTGCCGTTAGCTACTTCATCACAAATACCCGCCATCGCATCAACGATTTCTATAAAGGCGCTATTTTTTGTGGGATAGGCCAGTGAACCACTGCCTGCTATTGCCAGTTCGACGGCATAACTGTCTTTCCAGGTGTCATTTACTTCTTTGCAAAGTTTGGTCAGGTTATGCGAAAGCGCAGTCAGGTATTCGAGCTGACGCGGAGTAAAAGAGGATGCTATTTTGTTGCCGTCACTGCCCCATAAGAAATATTCAATCGGATGAAATCCTTTTAATGCATCTTCAAGATTGTCGACGTATTGTTCCGTGAGCGGGTTAAGGGTATTGAGCACACTATCGATGGCGGTGAAATCAACCGGCCAGGTATCGATGCGCGGGTCGATATTATTTGCGCTGATCGGCCCGAATAGCCAGCTTTCTGTGGTTTCCCAAGTATAGCGCACATTTTTCCAAGCTGTGCGGCAAGTATTCAGATTCTGGTCATTTACATTGGCTTTTAACGCAATCACAGCTACTTCGAGATCAAAGGCCCTGTTGTACATTTCAGCGTACGAGGCACTACACACATGATAAGCGATATCGTTAAGGATATCTTTGTTGAGCGCCGGAATATCTTTTACGGTGCTCTGTGGTTTTTTACAGGCAAAAAGTCCAAGTAGCGCAAAGAGGGAAAGGGATATCAATTTTTTCATAGACCGATTTGAATTTATTTTTTTCATAAGTTGATCGAGTGAGGGATTCATTTAAATGGATAATAAAATTTGCGTTGACGAGCAAAACCGGGCAAAGAATTTTTGCGGCAGATCGATACCGATCCCAAATTTGGAAAGCAAAGATTGCCAATATGGATACAAGTACTGCTCGCTATCCTGTTAGGTTGTTGCATATTCTTTTGTTGATATAATTAAATTCTTTTCACGGATCTCGGTTTTGTATTGGGTGAGTTTGCGCGACGCGGGTTCCTTGGTCACATTTCCTTTCAGGTCAAATTCACTGCCATGTGCCGTGCAGATCAATTTCTTGCCTGCAAGGTTCAGCGATACATCATTGTGCGTACAGCGCATTTGCAGGGCGGTGTATTGGGTGCCATCTTTCACCACCAAAATATCGAAGGGAAGACTTTTATGCCTGATGATGCAATGATTGCCTTGTTGAAATTGATCGAGTGAAACAGTGAAATGATCCTGTTCGAGAACCGGTTTTAAAACACTTTTACTTCCTGCACACGATTGCAGCAGTAGACCCATTGCCGACAAGCCTATGCATGCCGTGCAGGTACTTTTTATAAATTGTCTTCTGCTGTTCATCCTATTAAAAATTATATGCGAGACCGAAATTCAAAAATCCTTTTTGGCTATAGTAGGGTACGGTTTGCGGAAAAGGCGTAATGATCAGCGCCGGGTTGGGTTCACCCGTCATGCGATAAGTATAATCCATTTTCACAGATACCCCTCTTACCGGTTTAAAAGTGATGCCTCCCAGCAAATATGTTTTCTGATTGACACCATTCACGATCCCATTTTCTGCCAATTGCTGGTTCATGTCGAGATATTCGGCACGTAAAAATATTATGAGGGCTTTGTACTCCTCTGCTTTTCTGTTGTGCAAGAGATTGTATCCCAATTCAGCATAGGCACCCAACATTCCTGAAGGGGTGTTGTTCGCATATACGCGATTGATATTGGCTGCATTCGGAATGCGGATCATGCAGCCCAACAATTTTACTTCAAGGCCTTCGTTGCGGTATTGCAAATTGGCTTCATTGAGAAAGACTGTATTGGCGAACATTCCGCTGTTCAGCCCGAGACTATCTGCTATGCGCCGTTCAGGAGAACTACTTCCCCCGATATAGGTTGAATATTGTAATCTGAAATTTTTATAATAGTATAATAATGATCCCTGTACAGATAAGCCCAAGCCGATTGCGTTTGCGCCTTGTTGCCTGCCTTCCCGTATCCCGCTGCCATTTTCGAATTTTGCTGAATTCAACCCATTGCTGACAGACAAGCTATAGTTCAAGCCCGGAATGGTATTGGTATGTCCATACAATCCAATTCCCAATCCACGCCAGGTCGAGGGAATAATAAATTGTTCTACAAACGGACGATCGGTGCCATTAAAAGTTGTGGGCAGGTGATTTTCGTTAATGATACCCATTCGCGGAATGAATAATCCTGCAACGAGATAATTTGAGTGATTCAGGTCGAATTTGATAAAGGCCTGTTCCATGGAAATTTCTCCACCACCGGTGCTGCCCTCTATACCTCCGGCCACTAAACCATCTTCGAGTTCCATTTCCGTAAAAAGGGAAATGCGCGGATTGAATTTATGTCCGACAAACAGTACTACTCGTTTCAAAGAGGCTTCCGCATCTTTTTGTTTCAGATCGTAACTCATACGGGCTTCGCCATATCCCGATAAAACCGTTTTTTGATTTCCGGCCACCAAACCCGCTGCCAGAGAGTCTTCTGACGTCAGTACCTGAGCATCGACCAGTTGACTCCACAAGAGGAACGGCAGAATGAATAGTATTTTTCGCATACAAAAGCGCAAAAGTGATCAAAATACCAAAATCGTATACGATGTGAAAAGGAAAATGTGTTGTGCTAAACGGAAAAATATCAGAAATGGATCTTGTTCATTGAGCTCATATCATGGATATCCAATAAGATGACAGATCCGGCATTGACATGGAACGTATCGACCGCATCCGTTGAAATACCCAAGGCATAAGTCAACAGCAGGCGACAACCAAATGCATTGGTAACCACCAGTATGTTGTTTTGTTTATTCTCTTTCAGGTGGTGAATAAATTGCTGCAAATGAAACATACACAAACTTAGGGTTTCCTGATGCTGTACCATACTTTGCACCGCCGGTGAAGTATACCGGTCCACCCGGGCGAGTTTGTGGCTATATTTTTCAATGTCTTCAAGCCGGCGATTGAATTGTACCGAAAGCTTCAAGTCGAGTGCAAGCAGGTTAGCCAAGGTAGCCGATTCACCATTATAGCCGCTGCAATAAATATATTCGCGTGCCTCAGGTATTTTTTGTCTGATCTTTTTATAATCAGTTAGTAACCCTTCCTGTACGATCGCTTCCTTAGTTTGTCGCGCCAGATCTACAACAACAATGATTCTCACAGCCATTAAATCGTTTGATGAATTGCGATCATTCCGTTTTGTGTAGAATAACCGGCGGCGAAATTAAGAGGGAAAAAAGACCTGTATGGGACAAACAATTATAAAATGACATTCGCATGACAATTATTATCCCAAAAAAATTATTTGTTCAACTTCAAGTGAAACGCGTGTCTGTTCTTCTTTAGAAGAAGTATCGTACTTTTGCTGCTTAGATTTTTAGGTGCAACCTTACTGCTCGTGTGGAGCAATCTGATTATTAAATTTTTAAATCAACAATTATGGGATTTTTTCAAAATGTAAAAAACAAATTAGGGATCGGCGGCGTGAGTGTGAGTTTGCAAATACCGGGGCAGGCGGCCAAGGCAGAGAATAATTTATCAGGTACGATAACCCTTACCACCAAAAGTGATCAGGAAGTAAAAATGATTACCGTGACGATGATCGAAGAATTTACAACCGGTTCGGGCAATGAAAAGAAATACAAAGAATTTGAATTGGGTATGGTAAAAATACCCGGTGAGTTTGTGATCAAACCAGGAGACCTCAAAGAAATTACATTTCAATTGTCCTATTCAGTCGTAAAATCGAATGCCGATCATTTGAAAGACAAAGGGGGTGTACTGGGCGCTTTGGGATCTTTGTCTGCCATGGCTTCAAATGAAAAATCGGTTTACTATGTCAAAGCAGTGGCAGACGTGAAAGCTGCAGCCCTCGATCCTTCAGACAAAAAGGAGATCAGACTGATTTAAGGCAAGCGGAAACGTAGAAAACAATGAACCCTTTAAGAGCACGGTTTATGAAATATTACTTTACCGGTCTTTTGTTGTTGATCTGCATCGGCGTTCAGGGAGTCGATGCGCAGGAACTGCTTTTTCGTAAAACTGTTCACGCTGTAATCGATGCATTTTCGAAACAGGATAGCGTGGCGGTTAATAAGTTGCTTCACCCAGCGCATGGACTATGTTTATTGTTTCGCCAAGGCGTTTTCGACAATTTTGAATCGGTTGATAAAATCGGTTTTCGTGATGAGGGTTTCCCCGGGGTGTTATTTACGTATGCCAAAGGAATAAAGCCGGTGGCGTTGCAGTATGGTCGTTTGCCGGTATTTAGTTGCGATAAGGAAGCTTGGAGCAAAACCGGGTGCTGGACCGATAATAGCCGAAGAAGTCATATCGTTTCAGAGATTTGCAAAACAAGAAATAAGCTGGTGCCCGATCATATACCCACAAATAAAATTAAGGCATTTTATGTGCTCGAAAGTAAAAGCCGCCGTGTAGTAGTCGTGGGGAAAGACAATCTCGAACTGGTATTTTATCTCAGCTATTTGGGTGGTCGATGGTATCTCACCATTTTTGATACTGTGAGCTCCGATTGCAGTGCTTAGATTTTTTTAGTCCGACGATGTTTTTTTTGAACACAATTGCCAACGGCTGTATCAACTTTATTTTTAGTCGTATCTTACTGGCCTGAATCAAACTTAGTGAATGCATATGGAAATGGATATTGAGTTATTGATGCGTTTTTTTCTCGCTGCTGTCTGGGGGGGTCTTGTAGGTGCCGAGCGCGAGTACCATGGCAAATCGGCCGGTTTCAGAACCATGATCATGATTTCTGTCGGGGCCTGTTTTTTTACCCTGCTTTCCGGGTGGATCGGTGGGGCCGACAGCACCGACCGAATTGCCGCGAATATTGTGACCGGCATAGGGTTTCTTGGAGCAGGCGTTATTTTTAGAGGCGATCACAAAATAAACGGCATTACGACAGCCGCTACTATCTGGGCGGTAGCTGCAGTAGGTATGGGTATTGGCGGAGGTTATTATTTTGCAGCAGGCATTGCGAGTCTAGCCATATTGTTCATACTGGCTATTTTACCATTTTTCGAAAAGCTGATCGATCGGATGAATCAGTTTAAGACCTATACTTTTTTCTGCGATTATTCACCCGACATCATGCAGGAAATCGAGGCGTGGATTCACCGTCATGAGTTGAAAAGTAAATTGATCGTGATGACCAAAGAAGGCCGACAGCTAACCCTGATCTATCAAGTCAGGGGTGGGGTAAAACAGCAAACGAAGTTTGTGCAAAGTATGTTGCAGGAGGAAAGAATACATAAGTTCCAATTCTAAACAAAAAGGTGTTACTCTTCATAGCGATTTATTTCCCGATCGTAAAATGCAATGGCTGCAGCAACCAAATCTGTCAATTCGTTTTGCAATTCTGCTGTATTCAGATCGTCAGTTTCATCAAGTAGCTCAATATCATCGTTTTTCAGATTGACAATGAAACGGGGATATTCAAGATGAATGATAAAAATATCATCGGGGAAATCGGTATTGTCGCCAAGTAAAAATTTGGGTAAGTCCATCTTCAATAAATGATGAGCAAGATACATCATCGTTTGCAAACCCCGATGTAATTGAGTTTTTCATTTCTGTTTCGCATGGCAAATCGACAAAACCAATATAGGGGATATTCATTACTTTTACCCAATGAAGACCATCTTGATTGTATGCTGTATGCTGTTTTGTGTACAGAATGCCATGGGCCGCGATCGATCGGAATCTGCTGATAGCAGTGGATCCGGGAAGAATACTACACCCAATAATCTACTCATCAGGGCCAACAGCCGCAACGCCTGGGCCACGATTCGACCCAATGAAACCTATTATAATTTCGGGGCCATGTGGGGTACAGGAGCACAATTGCTGCTGGGCTTTAAGCTGGATAAAAGCACAACCTGCCTGGTAGGCTACGACAGAATGTGGTATCATGTAAGGCAGACTGCAGTTGAGAAGGCCTTACATGAAACATTTGCAGCACCCTGGTTCACGACAACTGTTTACCCGCATGGAAACTCAACACTAACACAAAGTACTTTCCTGCTTCAGATCAGTCAATGGCGACAAACTAAAAAAGCGATTTTAGAATATTATGGCAATATGCGTTTGGGTTCGTTTCGCTATTCCTTGCAGACCGATATTTACCGTATCTATCAGTCGCTCGACCGAGCAATCTATACCCATTTCGACAAGGGGGCAAGTAATAACGCATTCATATTGGGGGCAGGAGTGCAATATTCGCACCCACTTTCACCGGTGTTTTATATCAGCACTGCATTGGAATATGATTATAATATCACCCATAGCACCTGGATATACCGCGACGATTATTACTCACAGGGTACTCATGATTATCATACCGAAGGGTTGCCGACACCCGCGTATTTGTTCAATTTCCAGATCGGCATATTATACAAGCCCGTGAAGCCTTGTCATTGTCATGAACAAAAACCCTGGTAAGAAGCGGAATATAGTTTAGCCCAAATACGAAAGAAATTTTTCACGGCTGATCATTTCTGCTCCCAAGGTTTCAAGATGAGGAGTATACACCTGACAGTCGATCAACGATACACCTTCAGCCGCCAATTTTTTCACTACATGAATGAACGCGAATTTACTGGCATTGCTCATCGTTGAAAACATACTCTCTCCACAAAAAATATGCGGAAGTTTCACACCATACAAACCGCCCACAAGTTTTCCATCATATAAGCATTCTGCACTTATTATTTTACCGCGGTGAAATAAATCGGTGTATACATCTATCATGTTAGGGGTGATCCAGGTGCCGTTTTCTCCTTTGCGTTTGGTATCTCTGCAGCCGGCGATCACTTCAGGAAAATGTTGATTGAGGCTAAATGTGAATTTATTCGAACCTAAGAGACTACGCATCGAATGGGCAATGTGTAATTTTTCGGGGTAAAGCACAAATCTCGGATCGGGGCACCACCACATCAGCGGATCAATATGGCCGTACCAGGGGAAAATACCTTTTTGATACGCGTCCCATACACTGTCGGCAGTGAGTATACCACCCACACCGATCAGTCCATCTTCGTTGGCTGATGCATAGGGTGGAAAAATATTGACTGGCATTTGGTTGGCTTGGGCTATTCGTAAAAGACCGTTTTATAGGGATAGCGAATACCGTACATCTCTCTCACTTTGTCCAATAATATTTTGCGCAATTCCTCTGCATTTTCTTTTTCGGTTGCAGATATAAATATACAATTGTGTTGCGTTTCACTGTCCCAGTGCTTTTTCAATTGCCCGAGCAATTCTTCTTTCACCTCTTCTTCAAGCCATTGATCAAAAGTATTTTTTCGGTAGCGATCCATTTTATTGAAAATCAAAATGGTGGGTTTATCATCTGCTTTTAATTCATGCAAAGTATTTTTCACCACCGCAATATGATCTTCGTATTGCGGATGTGAAATGTCTACCACATGTAATAAAATATCAGCCTCACGTACTTCGTCGAGTGTGCTTTTAAAACTCTCAACCAAATGATGCGGAAGTTTACGAATGAACCCCACGGTATCGCTGAGCAAGAAAGGCGTACGTTCAAATACCACCTTGCGTGTAGTCGTATCAAGGGTTGCAAACAATTTATTTTCAACAAACACATCCGATTTGCTCAACAGGGTCATGATGGTTGATTTGCCAACATTGGTATATCCTACAAGAGCTACCCGAATGAACTCCCCTCTTTCTTTGCGTTGCGTAACGGCTTGTTTATCAAATTCGGCGAGCCGTTTACGCAATAACGAAATCTTGTCTTTCACCAAACGGCGATCGGTTTCAATTTCTGTTTCACCCGGCCCCCTGCTGCCTATTCCACCGCCTTGTCGCTCCAAATGTTTCCACATCCCTTTCAATCGGGGTAAAATATATTGGTATTGTGCGAGTTCAACCTGCACTTTCGCTACGGCAGTCTTGGCACGGGAAGCAAAAATGTCGAGTATCAAATCGCTTCGGTCGATTACTTTTCGTTTCAGTATTTCTTCAATATTCGACAATTGCGAACCGGTAAGTTCATCATCAAAAATCACCAAATCAACCTGATGTGTTTCAATATATTTTTTGATCTCTTCCAGCTTGCCTTTTCCCAAAAACGTGCGACTGTCCGGATGATCAAGTTTTTGGTAAAATCGTTTGACTTCAAGCGCTCCGGCAGTTTCCGCCAGAAAAGACAATTCATCTAAATATTCGGTTATATGGGCTTCGTTTTTTCCCTGGGGCAGCCAGCCTGCAAGCAGTGCATAGGTATCTTCAGTTCTTTGTATTTTTTTTTCAATCATAAGTGATGAGCGAAGGTATGATTTTTTGTGCGAACGCGTATTGCTTTCATGTTAGGGAAAGGGTATGAAAGCATCTGTCTCCCTCGCTACCATCCAGCAACATTTTTCTGCATGATGGGTGCAATGCGTGGAATGAGAAAAGACACAAACCTAGTCAATAGTTTGTTCGCTAAAGAAAGGAAGCTGCTGCCAGCCCGATAGTGCGATCGCTGTTGCACTTATGCCTGGTTTACGGCACGCAAATAAAAATCAAAAAGCATAATTCCCTTTTTCATCATACATCACCGGCAGGGTTTTATGCGTCGCTTCGAAATAATCGTAAGCCCGTTTGAGATTTACCCAAAACTGTTGCTTTTCGTTCTCGTCCTTATATTCCTTTCCGATATAATCGAGTCCCTTTTGCGTATACCGCAATGGATAGACATGTACGGGAATATTCGTCTGTCCGTTCGTTCGGGCAATCATGCCGATCACATAAATTTCTTCGATCCACTGATCGGTCATGGGCATGCAACCTACGGTCATACAAGCCCCGTGGATATAAATATCTCCGCCGGGATGTTCTTTATTTCCAAACATCAGATCAGAATAATTCGGATAGCTGATCAGCATAGATAAGTGATAAGCACTGTTTGGCTTGAAGTCTGAAATATAATAAAAGCCTTCCGGTACTTGCTTATCTCCTTCCCATCGTTTAGGCCCCAATATGCCTGATAAAGCGCAGATCTTGTAATTTTTGATGAGGGTGAACGTATCGTCGATTTTATTTCGTGCCCAAAGTTCCAGCTCATTGGATGCTTTGATGGCTCTGAAAAAAATATTCTTACAGGGATACTTGATCTTTTTGTCTTCAAACATTTTGCGTACCGTAAACTCCGATTTTGCAAAAGCCGTTTTTACCCGGTCGAATGACATCTGGTAATTTTGAAAGGCATAATCAGGAAATTTGTTTTCGAGGGGCGGTTGCGCTTTAGCGACAGTGGAAGAAATCAAAAACAAACACGCGAAAATGGCGGAAACAAAAAATGATTTCATAAGAAATGACTGTTGATCAGACAAATGTAAACATTAGAAAGTGAATAAAATCTTAACGATCGAAAGATTTTTACGCAGTAATTTTATTCGATGAAGAAAAAAATTGTGGTATTTACAGGGGCAGGTATCAGTGCAGAAAGCGGCATTCAAACGTTCAGAGACAGTAATGGTTTATGGGAAAATTATGCTGTAGAAGATGTAGCGACACCACGTGCCTGGCAAAAAGATCCGGGTCTTGTCCTTCGTTTTTACAATGAAAGGAGAAAAAATATTCTGGCCGCAAAGCCAAATGCAGCGCATCTCCACATTGCCGCATGGCAAAATGACTTTGATGTTACCGTGATCACTCAAAATATCGATGACCTGCACGAAAGGGCCGGCTCGAAAAATGTAATGCATCTGCACGGCGAAATTTTCAAAATGCGTAGTGAACGAAATGAAGCCCTGATTTACCCAATAGACGGAGACATCCATTTGGGCGACCTTGCCGTCGATGGTGCGCAATTGCGACCGGCTATTGTTTGGTTCGAAGAGGACGTGCCGATGATGGAATTTGCTATCCGCAAGGCACGTGAGGCTGATATCTTTGTGGTGATCGGCAGTAGTTTATCGGTTTATCCCGCAGCGTCATTATTGCACTATTTGCCCGATCATATCCCCGTAATACTCATTGATAAAAAGAAACCAACAGGGCTACCGACCCATGTTGAATGTATCGAAAAACCGGCAACGGAAGGTGTGTTAATCCTGAGGGAAAGGCTGTATCAGCAAGGAAATTAATTTCTTTTTTTTCTGATATTCGGTTTCACATATTCAAGATCGTCAGGGAAATCGGTGAATTTAGACATGCGTTTATTTTTATCGGGCATCATAACCTGATGCTGCGGATTTCCTTTGACAAACGATTTCATGCGTGTGTTGATATATGCACTGTCCACTTTGGCGGCATATTCTTTTTCGTAAATGATTTCATCTGCCTGATATTCTACGACTCTTTTTACATCCTTTGAGGGGGGATCATAGTAAGTCCAGAAACCATGCCTTACACTACCCACATCCGTTTTGATTACGACCGGTTTTTCTTTATTGGTCAGTGGGTCTTCCACCATTATGGTATCGTAATCGTATTTGGCTCGTAAGGCAAGATAATTGCCGACACAGTATAAGTGGCCTTCATCATAATATTTTGCCTCACCACTTTTATTACCCTGTTTAAAGTTTTCCTGCGAAATGATTACACCGTCCATCGTATACGTTTTCCAGATTCCAGATTTCGTATTCTCCTGATAATAGCCCAATTCCATGAAATCATCTTCGCCATAACCGCCTTTATTAACAATGAGCCATTTGCCGGTTTTTTGGTTTCGCTGGTCGAGACGGTTGATGGTGTCGCCGTTTTCCAAAATTTCATAGGAAACTATTCTGGATGGTTCCTCTGATTTAGGGATGATTTTTTTATGTTGGGCCAAACCCGGAAGTATGCCAATGAAGAAAAGTAAAATAAAAGCGGCAGGTTTGCAGAAAAAATCAAGCCGTGAAGAAAAATACAAAAAACAGGTTTTCATTTATGAATACAATAATAATCAATTTAACGCTAAGCCTGTTCATCTATTGAGCGGATAAGCGTTAAAATTTAAAAAATTGTGGGCTAAGCGAGAATTCACGAGGAAGGGAGCACGCAGCATGAAAAAAAATACCCGGCATTGGGTATTGCGTATCCCTGTAATGAGATGCATCTTTGCATTAAAAAGTGAAACTATGAAAAAAATATTCCTTGCACTGACATCGGGCGTTTTGTTTTTTGCTGCCTGCGATAAAAAAGTGACTTTACCCACAAACAATAATAATGCAACGGCTGCTGCCACCCCAACACCGGCGCCTGCAAGCGGTGACGGATTTTTAGTAGCCATTTATACGGTCAATAATACCGTGGTTGCCGGGATACCTGTCAATACAACTTTCGGAACAGGTGTGGCCGGGTTTGGCAATTTGGCAAGCGGTACATACAACGATGCCGGTACAGTGTCGCTAGCCGGAAAGGTATTTACTAAAAATGCAAACAACACTTATGTTTACACAACCAGTGTGAACGATATTACCGGAATCGATATGTCGGGTACTTTGCAGTGGAATGTAGCAGGCGGCAACGGCACACCGGCATTTACCCATGATGCCACAGCACAAGGTCTGCCTACCTCAGGCGATTTGAGCAGTTTTACCAGTATCAATTCTGACAACGATTTTACTTTGAGTACCGTAAGTGGTGTTAACAATGCTGACTCCGTATATTTTCAGATATCCGGAGCCAATGGCACTGTGTTAAAAAGAATGGGGCCCAATACCAGCGCGGCTACCTTTACTTCGGCTGAGTTAAAGACCCTGGGTAAAGGTACCGGTACGGTGGTGATTGCCCCCTGGAATTTAAACACCACCACCATCAGCGGAAAAATGATTCATGTGATCAACGAAACTGCATTGACCCGTGTAGTGGATATTCAATAAACAATCGCAAACACGTGTTAGGGAAAGGCAGTCTGCAAAGGCTGCTTTTTTTTTACGCCGATTGTCGCGCCGACGACTCATCATTCGGGAATTTTTCAGTACATTGCAAATAAAATCATTGCCCCTACGCTTGAAAAAGATCAGTACAGTACTATTTTTATTTGGCCTCTTGAGCGGGATATCGTTTTATCAAAGTTGTAAACGCTCGCGCCAATGCCTATTGGTCAATGCGGTGCAACCTGTTGCGTACGATCGTCAGCAAAACCGGGTATTGTTACCGGGAGACTCAACGAATGCAGCCAATTTTTCACTCCGGATTTTGCTGAAAACACTGGAGTTTTCGTGCCAAAAGACAAGCGAACCCGGATTCATCAATACAGCAAACGCCAACTCAACTACAGCCGATTATCTTTATTACGACACCCTTATCAGTATCCGCATTTCTTGTTTACAAGATTTTGATTCCACCCATCTCGCAGGTTCTTCTTTGAATGATTACTTTATGGCCGAACAGGGTTTTGCATCCGGAAGTGGTTTACAACAATCGTATGGGTACAATCTCTTCAGGGCACCCGATAGTATCCGTGAGTTTGAATTCAGAGTCAGTGCTGAATTTGTGCATGGATCAATATTCGATACCATTTTACCGCCTGTAAAAATAAAGTGATGATGAAGATTTATTCCTTTGCTGTACTCCTGTTGCTTCCCTTCTTTGTGTTGGGAAAAGAACGGAATACGGAAGCTGAAGTGAAGAAACATCGCGCGGAATCGGATTCCCTCCAAAATCGGGAAGTGAAACCTGGTAATGCGGCATCGATTGTTAAACTTCATTATACCTGCGGATCCATGCGCTTTCAGGGCGGTAACAGTCTATTGATTTTTGCCCCCCGTATCGGTATGGGTGTAGATGGAACCTTTGCGCTTAAACTGCATCAAAAATTGGCCGGGGGAATCGGTGTCAATTTCACCCGATATGGTTTTGATGAACAAGTGCTGAGCAATAGCGTAAAAAATCAGTTCAGCGACTATGATTATGCCTTGATCGACACCGCAGAGAAAGCTTCGTTCAAACGCAGTAGTGTTTATGTGTATGCATCCTATTGGTTATATAAGCCGAAATTTGTTCTGGAGATTTATACCAAACTGGGACTGGCCTATCATTCGTTGAACATCAACCACATCACTTATCGACACAAAGTATTTTCGCAAAGCAGCGAATTTTTTTTACTCAATAAGCCGGTTCATTTTACAACATTTTTGCCCTCTTTGGGCGTAAATGGCAGTGTCGCACTCAACCGAATTCTCTACTTGTCTTTGGGGGGCGAATATGGTTTTTATATTAGTGCCCCTAACCAAATACAAGCCGAACATTTTAGGTCAGACGCAACTGTCAACCGTGTGGATATTGCCATGCCGCGTGCACAAAGTATATACCAGGCCCATATCGGACTGATGTTTCGTGTAGGCAACCGGGCCAAGGCTAACTGAAAAAAGAATTCTAAAATGCAACCCGTCGGTGCCTGAGCAATCAAAACCCTGATTTTTTTCTTCTGCTTTTTTTAACAGCCTCCTGCTTACTTTAATATTTCCTTAGAGGTAAGCTCCGATAGCTTTGCAGAAAATTATCCTGATGGTCAATTTTTCAAAACAATACCGTGTTGAAGTTATTGTACTCTTTGTTTTTACAATCATTTTTTGCATATCTCTGTCGCTGATGCGGGTGGCTTGTACCGGTTCACATGCTTATCTTTTTCTCAACTGGAACCTTATACTGGCCATCATACCTTTGCTGCTGTCTTCTTACCTGTTGATGTTTCGTAAACGCATCAACCGATACAGTTTTATGGCGCTGGCTTTCCTTTGGCTCATCTTTTTTCCGAATTCGCCCTATATTCTTACCGACCTTTTTCATCTACATCATTTGGATGGCATGCCGACTTGGTACGATTTGATCATGATACTTGCTTTTGCGTGGGCCGGAATGCTTTTCGGTTTTTGTAGTTTGTTGCAAATCGAAAAAATTTTATTGGAAAAATTATCTCCCTTTTGGACACAGGCCACTATTTTCGGTCTCTTATTTCTGGCCAGCTTTGGTGTATATATCGGGCGCTATGTCCGGCTGAACAGTTGGCATATTTTTTCTGAGCCGCATGCTGTTTTTTTTGAAATCATCGACCGCTTCTTGCATCCTCTGGCTCATGGTCGTACATGGGGGTTGACTTTGTTGATGGGCAGCCTGTTAAGTATCATCTTTTTTTCCATCAAAACTATGCAGCGCATAGGCCATCAAGTTCGATAGGATCTTCGCTATTACACATTTTCACCCCAGTGCGCAAGTTCATCGGCACTCCACAGATCAGGAAAAAATATACGTCGCTGATATTTTGGCAACATATACTTGCGCCAATCACTCCCGCCGGTTGCCTCGCCGGTACCAATGTATTTACCCGCCGCATGATAGTGAGCCATAACCCAGGTCACATTAACGGTATAGTCGTAGTGACGCATGGCGTTGATCAAAGATTCATTTTGTTGTGTTTCGGCCGATAGACTTTTAAATATCGTCCACATATTGCGCGTATTATAAAATTCCATCTTTTGCAGAAACATTTCTTTGTACTTTTTTTCAAAGTTCTTCAACAAAGCATTTTTTCGGCCTGTGGTATGGTCTTTCCCCGCAGCTTGCCAGTAAAGATGTTCAAAGGCATGTTCGTAGGGGGTATTGCGATCGATCGTTGCCCTGAAGCGAAAGTCGATAAGATTGATAAGTTCGGTTGAGGCAAATTCAATCAGGCGGTATTGGGCACTTTGAAAACCCGATGCCGGCGTGAGGGTGTTTCTGAATTTCAGGTATTGCTCTACAGCCATACCATCACCCATGATATTGAACGAAGTAGACAACATATCGAAATATCGACTGATCCGTCGCAATTTCTCGGTAAAAAAATCAGCCTCAACACACAACGCATGACTCACTTGATCGATCTCCCACAAAATCATTTTAAAGAGCAATTCATTGATTTGATGGTACAGGATAAAGACCATTTCATCGGGCAAAGTTGTTCGCTGAATTTGTAAACTCAGCAAGGCGTCAGGCATGATATAATCCCAATAGGTAATGGGTGTGGCATGCAATAAGCCTTCGAGATGCACATGGGTCTGCTGATCCATTGCCGTAAATTTTTCGGTAAGTTGCGTTATGAGTTGATCGTGTTTTTCGTTCATAGCGCAAATTTAATGTAAAAACCCGTTTTGCCTAGGCAAAGTGATTTACCCGCTTCCTACTCTTTGAACAATTGGTTAGTGGCCTCAAGGTAGCTTTGTCCGATAGGTATTTCAATTTGCCGGGTCTGAATTTTTTTATTTCGTATCGAAATGATGCTGTGAATATTTACGATATATGAACGGTGTACCCGTAGGAAAGTACTCGAAGGCAATTTGTTGATCAGGTCTTTCATCGTAATTCTTACGAGCAAACTTTTTTTGTTGGTAAAAAAAAGTTTTACATAGTCGGCAAAGCATTCAATATAATCGATATCGTCAATATTTACTTTTACTAAATTGTAATCCACACGAAATGAAATAAACTTTTCGCCGGCTACAGACTTATTGATCCGTATATTCTTTACATCAATGGCCTTATCAATAGCCTTCTCGAAACGTTCAAACGAAAAGGGTTTTAGCAGGTAGTCAACGGCTTTCACTTCAAATCCTTCAACAGCATATTCGCTGTACGCAGTAGTAAAGATGATGAGGGTATTGCTTTTTATTTTTTCAGAAAATTCGAGGCCGGTCAACGAGGGCATGTTGATATCGAGAAAGATCAATTCAACAGGAAATTTATGGAGATATTTCAGGGCTTCGTCCGGTGAAGTAAAGATTCTTTCAAGTCTGACTTTTTCACTACGTTCACAAAACGATTCAATAATGTCGAGCGCGATCGGCTCATCATCAAGGGCAATGGCGTTGATCATAATTCTGCAAGTTAATGGTTCATTGATTTAAACTTCGATTTGATTTTTATCAGGTATACGAATCACCCTCGATCGGTTCATTATGCTTTCCATGCAAGTTAATTTTCAACCTTACACGATAATCGACAAAAGTTTCTTCAATATCGAGCGAGTAACGGTTCGGATACAATAATTCGAGTCTTGTTTTGGTATTTTCGATACCGATCATCGTTTGATCGGGCCTTGAACTGTCTTTTCGCTCAGCGATCTTTTTGTTACAAACCAATAATTCCAACTCATCGCCTTCTACCTGTATGTCAATTTCGATATGAGCTGCTATACCCGGGTTTATCCCATACTTAAAAGCATTTTCAATAAAAGGAATCATCAGCAGCGGAGCAATCATTTGCTGATCGATTTTACCTGTAACAGTATAGGTAAAGTCTGTTTTAGCATCGATCCGCAAGCGTTGCAATTCAATATAATTGCTAATGTAATCGATCTCCTTGCTCAACCGCACAAAATCACTTTGGGTTTCAGTAAGTACATACCGCAAAATTCCTGATAATTTCAGCATGCCTCCTGCGGTGTTGTCTGCCTTCTCTTTTACGGCAAAACCATAAATGCTGTTTAGTGTATTGAATAAAAAATGCGGATTGATCTGCGATTTCAAGTACGCTAAGGCGGTCTTATTTCGTTGCACTTCAATATTCTTGAGGTTGCGACTGATACGGATCGCCAAACTGACCAAAATACCGATTAAGTATAAGAGCAGTAATTGGCTGAGTTGCGACATGGGAGCCGGTTTGTGCATATGCGGATGCGGATGATGCGGACCCGGAGGCATATCGAACCGGAGGGGTGGTGGTCTGAAAAAATGAGGCGGTGTGAAATCGACCCAATAATAAAACGTGATAAAAATCACCAGAATGCCAAAGAGTATTGAAAAATATCGACCCACCTTCTTTTTCATATACAATACCGGCAGGAGGTAGTAGTAATTGAAATAAAAAAAGCA
>CAZFKA010000026.1:0-21645 GCA_964519155.1 uncultured Bifidobacterium sp.
GTATGGGAACAGTATTTTGTATTCCACACAATACGTTCCAGATCTGCCGGTAGTGAGTGCCGCTGAATTTGCCTATTACAGTGACGACCGAGCCCTGAAATCAGACATCGTGAAACTAGCGAAATACCTCGCAAAGGATTCCTTCTGGAACGCAGCCATTACGCAGGTAAGTATCGATTCGGAAAAGAATTTTTCGCTTGTTCCGGCTTTTGGTACACAAATGATACTGCTTGGTAGTGTTGAAAACCTGGATCAGAAAATGGCCAAACTCTTCCAGTTTTATAAACAGGGATATTATACAGTTCGGTGGGACAAATACGATGAGATTGATCTCCGTTTCGAACGTCAGGTTGTTTGTCGCAATACCCGGGGGGAAAGAATTTCGGTAGATCCGTATGACAAGACAACCCACAAGGAACTCGTGGCAGCCAACACTACCCCTATTGTACCGAATGTAGACAATCAAATACCAGCCTCGGTTAAACCATCTAAGCCTGCTACACCAAAACCACAATCCTCATCGCCTGCAAAAGAGGAGCATACAATCGTTTCCGCAAAACCTAATGTTGCCCTTGCGACTCCGGTAAAGGCAGCGGTTGTGCATCAGGATAACGATAAGACAAAAACTGTAACGAATGCAGCGCAGAAAGAAAATGCCAATACGTTAGCAGCAAAAGGACAGCCAAAAGCAAACGAAAAGGTGAAAGCAATCGCGAAAAGTGATGGGAAAGAGGCGGGTAAACCGAAGAACGGCAAAAGTGACAATAAGCCCGCAATGACGGAAGTCGTCAACAGTAAATATTTTAATAAACAATAAAGCAAACTTTTTTTTAACCCAATAAAAAACAATAGAATTCATATGCAAAAACAAAATCCTGTCATTGTCGGATTAGATATCGGTACGACAAAGATTGCAGCGATCGCCGGACGCAAAAACGAATTTGGCAAACTCGAGATCCTCGGTTTTGGTAAAGCCGATAGCAGTGGTGTCAATCATGGAATGGTCTTGAACATCGACGAATGTATCCGTTCGATCAATATTGCACTCGAAGATTGTCTGGCCAGCAATCCTAACCTCAACATTAAAGAAGTGTATGTGGGTATTGCCGGTCATCATATCAAAAGTCTGCAAACGCGTGGTGACCGTGTGATCAACAATGTAGAAGAAGAGATCAGGAAAGAAGATATAGATGCGTTGATCAAAGACCAATACAAAACCTTCATTCCTGCCAACGACCAGATCATCGACATTATTCCGCAAGATTTTACGGTGGATACACTCGAGGGATTCAGTTTGCAGGAGGTAGTGGGAATGACCGGTGTACGCATCGGAGCGAACTTTCATATTGTGACCGGCGACAAATCTGCCATACGCAATATTCATCGCTGTGTACAACGTGCCGGTTTGAGTACCAAGGATTTAGTTTTGCAGCCCCTGGCATCTGCTGCAGCGGTAATGTGTGACGAAGATTTTGAATCGGGTGTAGCTATCGTAGATATCGGTGGCGGCACAACCGACCTCGCTATTTTTCATGAAGGCATGCTGAAACATACCGTCGTGATACCGATTGCCGGGGTCAATATTACCAACGATATCCGTCAGGGTCTGGGCGTGTTACGCACTCAAGCCGAACAAATGAAAGTGAAATTTGGTATGGCGCTTGCTGATGCGGCGCAAACAAATGCATACATTACCATACCCGGTTTGAAGGGGCAGGCACAGAAAGAAATTTCGGCTAAAAACTTAGCCAATATCATTCAATCGCGCATGGAAGAAATTCTCGAATATGTAATGTATCATATCAAGCAAATGAATTTGCAGGATAAATTGCATGGAGGTATCATTCTCACCGGCGGAGGTAGCCAACTGAAGCATATTTTGCAATTGACCGAATTTAAAACCGGCATGTCGGCACGACTTGGATTGCCCAACGAACATTTATCCAGTGGATATACACCCGAATTGATGAAGCCGATGTATGCAACTTGTATCGGTTTGATTTTACGTGGCTACGATGATTTTGAAAATAATCGGTTGCGCTTCATCTCAAACAATACCGAAGAATCGCTTACCGATGAGGCCGAAGTGGAGGGCCATTTTGTAAACATGACCAAAACATTTGATGCAAGTCCACAGGAATTGTTGCAAATGGAGTTTGGCGAAACGCCTGAAACCTTTGCCCCTGAGGCCATTCAACACGAGGCCGCTCCACTGACCGATGCCGTTGAAGTACAAACAGCCCTCCCAGACACCAACATTGTATCAGAGCCTGAAATAGACAATAATGAGGCGGGGAAACAGAAAGGCGCCAATCGGGCAAAACTCGTTAGTAACATTTTTCAAACGGTAAAGAGCAAGGTTATATATTGGTTCGAAAATGTCGATGATGATAAGTTTGATTAATGCAGCTTCTGCCAATCAGCGTGTTTCACATTTAAAATACTTTTAAAACCCATAAAATTCAAATATAAACATGATTCAATTTGAGCTTCCCCAAAACAACGCCTCCATCATCAAAGTCATTGGTGTCGGCGGCGGCGGCGGCAATGCCGTCAATTATATGTACGGTCTCGGTATAGAGGGCGTCGATTTTATTGTTTGCAACACCGATCAAAAAGCGTTGCATAACAGTACAGTTCCAACTAAAATTCAACTCGGTCCATCCCTCACACAAGGTTTGGGTGCGGGAGCCAATCCTGAGATCGGGATGCGTGCCTGCGAAGAAAGTATCGGTGAAATCGAAAGTCTATTGGTCAATAATACCAAAATGGTTTTTGTAACTGCCGGTATGGGTGGTGGTACCGGTACCGGTGGCGCCCCTATTGTTGCAAAGGTTGCCAAAGATCTCGGTATACTGACGGTGGGCATCATTACTACGCCTTTTTCCTATGAAGGAAAGCGCAGGATGCGTCAGGCAGAGGAAGGTATCGCAAAAATGCGTGAACATGTCGATACGATACTGGTAATCTCCAACGATAAACTTCGTCATCAGTTCGGCAATATCCCTACCTCCCAGGCGTTTTGTAAAGCCGATGATATCCTCGCCACGGCCACAAAATGCATTACCGATGTCATCAATTCGCAAGGCCATATCGTGGTTGATTTTGCTGACGTAAGTACTGTCATGCGTGATGGGGGCGTAGCCATTTTAGGCAGCGCCATCGCCAATGGAGAGAACCGCGCTTACGAAGCTGTTGAAAAAGCGATCAATTCGCCTTTGCTCAACGACAACAATATTCGTGGTGCGAAATGGGTATTGTTGAATATCAATTCTGCGCATGGTGTGCATGAACATACTCTTGATGAAGTGGAAATGATTCAAGCTTATGTGCAGGAACAGGCCGGTGATGATTGTGATGTGATTTTTGGTACCGGTTTCGATGATAATCTGCTCGACAATATCAGTGTCACCGTCATCGCAACAGGCTTCGAGTACAACAGTACCCACAATGCCTATGATACGAATCATAAGCGCCCACACGCTGAAAAAAATAAGCAGATATTTCATCTCGAAGACGATTCGCACAGCGATCCACAGATATTTGAAAATATGACAACCACGCCTCAGGCGGAACCAAAGATGGAATTGATTGAGATAGAACCACCTGCTATTCCAGGCATGCTGGCAATCGGGCTCGGCCGTCCATTCATGCAACGTACTCAAACTGCACAACCAGAAATTGATGTGGTGTCGGAAGAAAAAATTCACTATGCTCTGGAAGAAATCAGCGAGGTAATGATTAGTGCTCCGGAACCTGTAGTAGAAAGTATTGCGCCTGTTGCAGAAATCACTACACCGGTAGTAGAAGAACCGAAAGTGGAGCAGCCAGCAGAAGAGACATGGCCGGGTAATCGTGTAGTTTTCGAACTTGATCCGGTGGTGAGCGAAGTGCCATTGGTAAATCCGGTACAGGAGGAGATCAATAAATTATTTGCCGATAGCACCGGTACAGCTTCAGCACAAGACGATATGCAAATGGTAGAAAAGACCGAGCAGCAAATGCAGGACGATTATGTGACCATCAAAGGCATCACCCTGAGCCGCAGAAAAGGTAACCGCATGCTCACCGATATCGAACTGGAAGCTGAAGCAAATTTTGAATTGCAAAAAAGAGCACTCGAAGAACGAGCGAATAAGTTGCGATCGATGAGTTTCAATGTCAACCGTGCCGATATCAGCGACAGTGAAGACAATGTACCGGCTTATCAGCGTCGAAATATCACCCTCGACAACCATCCTTCTTCCGGCGAAGACACCTATAGTTCTGTAAAGGTGAGTGGTAGTGGAGTTGATTCAAGCATTAATACCCTGAATACCTTTTTAAATGGGAAAAACCCGGATTAGGGAAATGCCAAACTGACATCCCCATAGGAGACAAAAGAGCTATTGGCACTAATCTTCTCATGTAGCCAGTCCAAAATGCAATCCCGCGTATGCGGCGTAAAATGAATTTTATTTCAACTTCGTTTTTATGGGTTAAAAACGGGAGGTCTGCGAAAGCGGACCTCTTTTATATTGGTAAAAGCTATGCAGGTCTCCAAAGCATTTCCCGATTTAGTTGGAACTTAGTGGATTCATATCAAAGAGTACAAGTGAGGCTGTGCCTTCGTAAGCGCTATGTTCCCGATAGGTTTTACCTATGAGATTGAAAATAAAAATTTACTTCACAATCTGTAGTAGGGGGCTGTGCTTTCGTAAGCCTTAAGTTTCCGATAGGTTTTACCTATGAGATTGAAATTAAAAATTTGCTACACAATCTTTAGTAGGGGGCTGTGCCTTCGAAAGCCTTAAGTTTCCGATAGGTTTTACCTATGAAATTAAAATTAATTCCCTCTTCGAAGGCTGTGCCTTCGTAAGCCTTATGTTCTCAATAGGTTTTACCTATGAGATTGAAATTAATAATTTACTTCACAAACTATAATAGGGGGCCGTACTTTTAGAATTCTTTTGTGAAGGGGCTTTGCACCGGACGCCGAACAAAATAAGTCTACTTAATTTTTAAACACTTTCGTTCGATGCCATTTCAGATTATCCTGCAACGGGAAATAAATTCTTTGTGTGGGCAGACTGATTGGTTTGGCTTCAAAAGCCCTGATTGAAAAAGACGTTTCGTTTTCAATGAAATACGGAGACACAAGTACCTTGTAATCTTCATCAATACTGATCAGTCCGCGATCGAAAGCGCGATGAAGATTGGGGCAAAGGGCAATCCCATTTGTGATGGTATCATTGTAGCTTTCGCTGAAAGGTACGATATGGCAGGCATCTACCATTGAGATATTGATGTTTGCATCAATGTGCATACCTGAAATGCTGCAGGTATTATTGTAGATTTTCGGAACCTCCCTTTTAAAGATACTTCCACGAAGATAAATTTCTTCTTCATTCTTTTGCTTCAATAACTGTTTGATCTCACTGCGGTAAGCAACGGCATCTTCATGCAAAATTTTCTTCTCAATTTCTTCAAAAAGTTTTTGTTGCTCAACTTTCGAATTGGAGAATTGCGTACGTGTATTTGTAAAATACTCATCAAGCAAAAGCACTTCAAGCATCAAATTTGTTTTTTGATCTTTCATCAGTAAGTACAGTTCCTTATCTATTTCGGCATGACTCACGGCAGCATTCAAAGAAGCAAAACTTTTAAACAACGAGCCCGACTCAATGAAAGTATCAAAACCGGGTTTGGGAATTAATTTCCAAAATGGTTCGCTTTTCAAATAGTAAAAGGGATAAGAGATTCTGCAATCATGTGCAGTGATCACCAGTTTGTGCCAATTGGTTTTAAAGAGTGCCACCAGCTCAGGGGTCATAAATATCCGATGGTCTTTATACAATCCATTTTGGTATGCCTGTAATACTGTCAATAATAATATTGGCTTGTGCGGCGCCAAACCCTGCGGTGTTTGCCCGCGCCGGAGCTTTTTGAAATAGTTCAGGTATGGGATGATGGCAGGGAGCATGTAGGGGGATTGACATGTGAAGATAGGGAAATGTAGGAAAAAAAAGAGCGTTAGGAAGTGCTAAAATGGCTCCGTGTCTTGCCCCCTCTTCGAAGGCTATGCCTTCGAAGAGATAGAGATAGTTTAATAGCAAAACTATATTTTTTGATGAGTATTTTATTAATCACCACTTCCTCTTCGAAGGCTGTGCCTTCGTAAGCTTTATGTTCTCCCTCTTCAAATGCTGTGTAATCGTTAGCTCTATTTTTTAATAGGTTCACCCAATGTATTAAAATAAGAAATCAACGTCTATAATGCCTTTGCCTTTCGCATAGTTTGCGGCGCTGCTGTACAAATAGGCTGCAGGATTGTCTGTGATGCCCGCCCGAACCGGGTTTTGATGTATATAATTTAGTTTTGAATAGGCCATTTCCATATTCAACAATTCTTCCGGATGGCTATCCTGTATCCATATTTGATAATTCTCGTTTCTGCTATGTCTGCTCGCATAGTAAGCCAATTGATGTAGCATCCAATGCCGACGACTTTCCACGTCTGATTCAATTATTTTGATCATTTGTCGGTGCGTATGCGCTTTAAAATCGCGGATAATATCGCTCAAAGCATATCCATCTTTAGCACTTGCTATTAAGTGAAGGTGGTTGCTCATCATTACAAAAGCATTCAGAAGTAATCCCTTATTGGCTCTGCAATAGACGAAACTATCGCACAAGATATCTTTGTAAATTTTTCGGGTGAATAAATCGATCCATCCACAAACGGTAAATGTAAGAAAATGGGGCGCGTTTTGATTACGGATAAAATATCCGCTTTTGTAGGTAGTAGAGTTATACATGTGAATACAAATATAATTAAATTAGGAGGATGGTGCACGTGTGAACAATGCTTTATTATTAAGTAATATTTATATAGTTAAGAGGTATAGCCAAAGGCTATTGAGAACATAGAGCTTACGAAGGCACAGCCTTCGAAGAGATTGGTATTGTTGGTAGTAGAGTTATACATGTGAATACAAATATAATTAAATTAGTAGGATGGTGCATGTGTGAACAATGCTTTATTATTAAGTAATATTTATAGTTAAAAGGTATAGCCAAAGGCTATTGAGAACATAGAGCTTACGAAGGCACAGCCTTCGAAGAGATTGGGAGGATGGTGCATGTGTGAACAATGCTTTATTATTAAGTAATATTTATATAGTTAAGATGTATAGCCAAAGGCTATTGAGAACATAGGGGCTTACGAAGGCACAGCCTTCGAAGAGATTGGCAATGCTTTATTATTAAGTAATATTTATAAAGTTAAAAGGTATAGCCAAAGGCTATTGAGAACATAAAGCTTACGAAGGCACAGCCTTCGAAGAGATAGCATCGACGATCGCTACCTTACTTCACAAACTCCTTGAAAATCCTGTTCAGCCATCGCAAAATCAAAAGCATAAACCCAAATGCAATAATGAGCAAAACACAATTCACCAAAAAGAAGTTGCCCTTGTCTTCATATGTATCCCACATACTGGCGAGCACGCCACTGAGTTTATTGCCAATAGACGTAGCAAGAAACCAACCTCCCATCATCAGTGCGGTAATACGCACCGGACTCATTTTCGATACAATTGACAGCCCCATAGGACTTAACATTAATTCCCCAATGGTAATGACGCCATAACTCGAAATCAACCACCAAACACTTACTTTTTCATTGCCATTGTGGCCCACCTGTACCGCTGCGTACATCACCAATGCGCTGAGTGCTGAGATAAACAAACCCAAGGCAATTTTAGTTGGTGTAGTGGGTTCCGCATTGCGTCGCCGAAGGAAGGTAAAAAAGGCGATCACCAACGGAGTCAGTGCGATTACCCAACCCGGATTGATTGATTGACTCAGGTTGGTCGACCATACACTGATGGTAATGCCTTCAGCCGGTTTCTGTGTTTCAGCAATGTTGCGGAAGTAGATGGGATAATTCACTTCCTTCAACACCTTGCCATTATCCTTTTGCAAACGAAAGAAAGCATCATACTTTTCAGTACTGTCTTTTTTGTAGACAATATCTTTTGTAAGTTTAAGTGTAGTGAAGACAGTTTTTTGCACGCCACTCACTTCCCGGTTGGTATACCGGTCGGCCCAGGTATTGAGTGCGGAGCCATTTTGCTTGAAGACCGCCCAGAATAAAACAACCACCGCAAAAATAGCCAGTAAGGCACCAATTGGTTTTTTCTCTGATTCATTGGCTTTAAAATATAGACTTGCATAGAAATAGACAACCGGCACACAGGCAAAAATGAAAGCATCGGTACTGAAGCTACCAAAAATATTGTAGTCGTGGCCTGCCAGTAAGGAGGGTAATTTCCATCCTAACGCTCCGGCAATGATACTGGGTAATAAAATCAACATCACAATACGACCGAATGGCATATCATCGGGATGCACTTCTTTTTTAACATCAAAATCGCGATAGTGTCGTGTGCCCGCCAGAAAAATGATGACACCGATAAACATACCCACACCGGCGGCCATAAATGCCCAACTCCATCCATAGGTGGTATACAAGGCAGCACCAAAAAAATTGCAAATACACGCTCCAATATTGATGCCCATATAAAAAATATTGTATCCATCATCTTTCATATGTTTATGTTTGTCGGTAGTGTATACATTACCCAACAAAGTAGAAATATTGGGTTTGAAAAATCCGTTTCCGACTATCACCAATGTCATGGCTACGTATAATACCGGTAGACTATGTACGCCCATCATGCAATAACCAATACCCATCAATATGCCACCGAAAATAATCGATTTCAAATATCCGAAATAACGATCAGCGAGTAATCCGCCTAAGAAGGGGGTCAGAAAGACCAATGCGATAAATGTGCCGTAGAGGTCGGCTGATTCCGCTTCTGTCATGGCGAATCCCGCTTTAACATCTTTCAGATACAAGGTGAAGATTCCAATCATCAGGTAATAGCCAAACCGTTCCCACATTTCGGAAAAGAACAGAAATGATAGCGCCTTCGGATGTTTAATTTTTGTGTCATTCATGCTTGTAAGATAAGACAGATTCTTTGATTTGAAAAAAAGTTGTGTTGCATTAGTAAACAACATTCGGACTCGTCGATGAAGACAAATCAGTTTTGGGTAACATATTTCTACTTAACTTTAAACGATGGAAAATATTATTAAACTTTTTTTGTTCATGATAGGCGTGGGTACTATGCTTGAGGCAAAGGCCGACGGCCCCCCTGTATCAGCCGATGGTGAAATTTTAGTTCCTTATAAAGGTTTTGCCCTTAATGCCCAACAGAAGCAACAATTGCTCAAGTCGCGGGTTATCACCCTAAGCGATCAACAGGCGGCAAGGTGTGGAATGAGTCTGCACGACCGTAGACTTTTTGTGTTGACAGCCAATTTTAACGACTGTACCTGTGGAATGACTTATGGCATTTGGTTTCACCCTGATTCCTTCGCAGTGTTTGGTCAAGAAAATGCCTCGTATGATACGTTAGACAATGGAAAACTCCTCCCGGCACGATGCTTGCGGGCAGTAGCGAATAATGAGGGAGAAGAAGAAGTTATGACTTCTTTTTATATCTCGGTTGAGGGTGATCTATATTTTGAGGGAAATAAAATTTCGACCGAGCGGGAGAGTCTCGAAACTGCTTTCGAGAAAATGCAGACCAATATCGATAAACTCAATGCGCCTCTTTTTGCCCGGGGCGAAGCAGTCAGTGAAAGCGAGCTACGCAAGATCACATTATATATTCCACCTGTGAGAGGGAACCGGCAGAAAGCCAAAGTGCTCGAAACTTTTTACCTAATCACCATGATGAATAGTCGTTGGTCGTTGGCTGAGTTATATTTTCAATAAGCGTAATGGAGCAACCTTCTGGTACTTGTTCATCGAATAGTGTAACACCTGTCGCTTAAAATATAATATTGTCCAAGCTTGCTGTTTTAACTTTAAATCTTACAATCAGGAAAAATGCAATGCTATGGAACAAAAGACGACTTGGCGCGTGATCTGTTTTGAAGATAAATCTTTGGCAGGACTCGAAAATCAGATCAATATATTTTTGGGAGATGAGGATGATGGTACTGCAGCCACTGTTTGGCATGCTATGAATCACCAAAGCCGCGGAGATGAAGCACACTTATTGAATGCGAATGTTTTAAAATCCTTTCCGGATCAACATTTTTCACTTTGCTTATTCGTCAGTTAGCCATGTGAGCGGCTCATCTGTGTGGCCGATAAAATTGCCAATTGATTATTTTCAACTACTATCAACTATTCTCGCGTTGCGAATGCATAACAACGCACTTCACGCAATTCATTTTTTACCTTACGGCATTTACTTTATTCGCCATGTGTATGAGTTCGCAGCAGTCATAACTTTGCGTAATACCCACTCATTATGCGTTTGAAATCGTCAGAATAATGTTGCTCTTTTCTGATAATTAATGTTTCTGTAAGGATGTTATGGGGCTTGCGTGAAAAAATAATTACCGTATGATTTACGGAATGAGTTTCGGAATGTTTGATCTGTAAAAATTTTTCAGGGCGAAAGTGGTGCCGCGCGCAGATTTCTATCAGGTCCGCAATGCGGTTTGCCGGAAGTAATATGCTAAAGCTTCCTTCTTGATGCAACAATTTAGCCATGCAGGAGACAAGGTTCGGTCCACTGAGTGCTGTACTATGCCAGGCAATATTTTTTTTACGACTATCAGACAATAATTGCTTTTCAAAAAAAGGAGGATTGCAAATGATAAAGTCATATCGAAAGTCGGGAAGAAAATGCTTAATATCAGCACGAATACATTTGATCTGTTGATGAAACGGCGATTGCTCGCAATTTTCTTTTGCCTGTAAAAAACTTTCCTCATCAATTTCAACCGCATCGATCACGATAGCTGGATATTTTTGCGCAATCATCAGTGACAGCAAGCCGGTTCCGCAGCCTATATCAAGCACGCGTCTTGCTTCCGCTGGTATACACGTCCACGCTGCTTGGATGCAGGCAACTTCCGTTACTTTCATGGCACAACGATCTTGATAGATCGTGAATTGTTTAAAATGAAAAAAATTATTCATGCCGTGTTACCCCGCGGAAAATACTGCAATAATATTAGATGTAAATTTAGTATCGTCGATGATTTGCAAATTCAGGTTTTGATGTATAGCAAAATCTTCGAGAAGACTTTTACTGATGAAATGCAATTGATTATCGGTTTTATTGAAGCTAAACACTTTGGTTGAAAAGATCTCGGTTAGTTCTGTTCCTTTGTGCTTTTTATTGAGGTCTTTGAGGCCGTCGCGAATGATCAGTTTTCCGTTCGGTGTAAGTGAGAGTCTACACTTTTCTAAAAGGACTTGCTGCTTTTCGGGTAACAAGTAGTGCAAAACGTCCATCACGAGAATACAGTCATACTGCCGATTTGTAGGAAAAGATAAGGCGTCGCCATGCAGAAATTGTACACGTTCATCGCGTGAAAAATTATGATTCGCCACAGTTATTTTTTCCTCGTCATAATCGATACCTGTGAGGGTTCGCCCTTCGGAGGTCCAGGCCAACATGTAGGCTAAAAAGCCGTATCCACAGCCGATATCCAATACATGTCCCTGTCGTGGAACGAGTGCTTCTATAGCCGTATAATTATTTTCGAGTTTCGTTTTTATTCGGCAATACCATTCCAATACCGGACCTTTGTAGATATAATTTTTGATCAGTTGTTCACGGAAATAGGCAGGTACTTCGCGTTCTGCTTTGTAGGCGGCAAATGCTGTTTTAAAATAGCGGCCAATGTTTCTGGCTCTTTCAGTATAGGTTTGACCTAAGTATTCATCATCGTGTCTGATTCTGGGTAAATAACGTGCATTGACTTCTCCGTCCTTCAATAAAAAGTCACCTTTACTCATGCTGTAGCCGATGCCATGGAAAACGACCGGTTGAATATCGAGTTGTAATTTTTCTGCCAAATAAAATGCGCCTTTGTGGAAGCGTTTGATCTTGTCGTCGTAGCTCCGTGTTCCCTCCGGAAAGACAGCAATACTGTATCCGCGATCGACCCAATATTTCAGTTTGTCGATACTGAATTCAGCGCCTTCTTCTACAGGGTAGTAATCAGCCAAGCGAACCAAAGCTCCAAATACCGGCGAGCGCCATACCCATTTATTGGTCATCAATAATATTTTCGGATGCAGAGAAATGATTCGAAGCAGGTCGAGAAACGAAGCATGATTGGCAATGATCACGGAGGGTTTAGCAAAATCTCTGTTTTCGAGTCCTTCTACTTTTTTGCGCACATTGCCCATGATGTACAGCAAACTCCACATCATTTTGCAAATGACTACATGATAGATATATTTCATTTTATCACGGGCAAAGGGAATACATCTGACAAGCAAAAAGCCAACGAGGGTCACCAGCAAGCAACCGGTGACATAATAAAAAAATGCAAAGATAGTTTTGGCAAAACTCCAAAGGGTAAACGGGTGATGCTTTTTGTCGGCTCTATTTTGAATAAAGAAATTAAAGAGGAGAGGCTGAATCGTTTGTGAAACGAATAAGATTGAAAATATTCCGATAACAGAAACCAACGCTATCGAACGAAGAGCAGGATGTTTGGCAAAGATCAAAATGCCCAAACCGATGACCGTCGTAATAGCTGATAGAAAAATGGACGTTTTGACTGAATCGATTTTATTGGTTCCGTATTTGTATTTTTCAATCAAACCATCGGTGATGAAAATACTGTAATCGTCGCCTAGCCCAAAGATCAATGTTGAAATGATGATATTGATGATGTTGAATTCAACATGCAATAAAGCCATCAAACCTAAAATGCAGATCCAGGTGATCACCATGGGAATAAAAGATATCAATGCAATTTCTATACGCCCGTAGGTGAGTAATATAGTAAAAAAGACGATCAGTGAAGTAAGCGCAAGAATGGTGTAAAAATCATCACGAATAAATGATACAAATTGTGTTGTGATCAATTGTTTGTCCGCAAGAAATGTATGATCGTTTTCCTGAAACTCGGCAAATAGACGTTTCCTGTTCTGCTGACTGGCTTTGATCAGGGTCAGCAATTTTACTTTGCCTTTCGACTCGATTATCAAATCTTTGAAAAGCTCTTTGAATACTGTATTGTATTCATCGCCGGTGCTTTGGTAAGTCGTATTGATCATGTCGGCGAAAGTTGTGAAGGCACTTCCATTGTATCCGAGTTTCGCACCTATTGTATTCAGATGCTGCAGGCAATGTTCTTGCTTATCCCGGGTCCAGAAATTATTCCAGCGAGCTATTTTCTCGCTTTGTTCTGCAGGGGTCAGTAAAAAGTCGTTTATAGATAAGTATTTTTTGATCAATCCTTTTTCTTTAAAATCCGACAATTGCTTTTTCGCATCAGCACTGTATTGCAACGCTGTATTCCAGTCTGTTCCTTCGCTGACACTAAAGATACTATTGAGCGATTCTGCATTACGTTCGTTAATAATGTCCTGCGATGCTTTCAATGATGCACTCATGTAATTCATGGTCATCATGTCTTCATTAAACCGGACTTGGTTCATAAAGAACGCCATCACCAACGTAATCGCAGCGATACCCATCACAACCCATTTGTTTTGATTCGGATTGAGTAAAGAAATTTTGTCGATTAAATTGGGAGGCAATGGGGCTGAGCGTTCCTTTACAAAATGCGGTAGAAAAACCAAAGTGCAAAATGATGAGCCGATTAGATTGAATGCGGCAAACAAACCCAATTCCTGTAAAACGGGAGTATGCACGAATGTGAGACTGAGAAACGCCGAGATCGTGGTAAAGCTACCTATTGTCATGGGTTGCGTTAATGCCCTGATTGTTTCTTCCTTGTTTTGCGCGTGTTTGAGATGCGACATAAAATGCAATGAATAATTCACGGCAATACCCAATATTACACTTGACGCACCTAACGCGATCAGGCTTACACTGCCTTTGACAAGATACATCATGGCCATGCCAAACAATCCACCAAAAATAACAGGGATCATTATCTGTAGCGGTGCAAACATGTTACGGAAGAAGTATAAAAATAGAATCACCAGCAACACAATGGTCATACTCAAGGTTAACATTGTATCTGCCCGCATCTGTATGGCATTGCCTGCTGCGACCAATTGTGCTCCAAACGCATCACAACGAACATGTGTATAGGCTTTATTGCTAGCCAGTTGAGCTTTCGTCTGTTGGATCAATTTTTCAAGTCCTTCATTTTTGCCTGTGTTGGATGCCGGCCAGGTCGGATAGATAAAAAAGGTAAACTGAGTGTTTGTTGTATTGGAAATATACCCATCGTAAAGTGTCACATTATCATCCAGTTTCAATTGAAATAATTTCTTGAAAGCCGGTAAGGATATACCTAAAGGATCACGCGCAATGAGTTGTTTCATGGCAACGCCACCAGCCCCCGCCAGTGTCGTATAATTGCGTTGTAATGTTTGTTCAATTGCCGAAGGGTCGATCAGGCTATCAATAACAGGGTAATCTTTTTCGTCAAGAAGAAAGGGGAGTCGGCTACTGACGAGATCAAACAATTCAAGCATCGTTTCGTCATCCTGCTTTGTCTCGATTCGTTCCACCAGATGTTGTTTGTCCTGTTCTGTCAGCACTTTGGCAAAATCCTCTATATAACCTGTCATCAGATCAGCATCTGTTTGCATACTGTCGACAGTGGAGACCGACACAATGATCTTGTCGAGTGCCTTGTTTTGCGTGATTACCTCTCTTGCTTTGCTTGTTTTGGCATTGCCCGGCATCATACTGTTGAGGTCGGTTTCAAATCCTAATCTCGAGCTGAGCCCTGCAAAAATTGCAATACATGCAAAGAAAAGAATGAAGGTTAGGACTTTTTTCGCAGTGAGCAGCCGATAAATATGGACAAAAATTTCTTTCAAAACGCTGCAAAGTAAATAAATTTAATCGCTATTCCGATTGGTAAATTTTGATAGGACGCGAAACTGGAAATCAGGGTAAATGCCCCCCTAGGGCTTTTCGCCTTTATACACGACGATGGCCAGTTTGGTATTATCGATTGACATTGCCATACGGTAAAATTTTTCAATACCGAATGGCTTCAAATCGGCCAACTCTTCCCATACCGCCTGAGGGTTTTTCAACGGATTTTTTTTGATATATAATTTGCCTTGATGACCCATCAGCAAATGGCCATCCTGGGTGAAGCAATAATCTTCTTCCTGATCGAGCGTTTCACTCAGCGCCGGATTAGGAACCATTTTTTTTCTATTAAACGTTTTAAGGTTTTCCGATGCAACAGTTCTGATCACCCATCGTGTGGAGTCCGATTTGTCGACATAAACCACCTTGCCTTTCGATCGGAGATTGTAAAAGGTTCGACCAATGTTTGTTGCTAATGTGTCTGCTTTGTGGGTCGACAAATGATGTTTAACCAGATAAAAAGGTTCAGGGAGTTCGAAGGTGATGATCTCATTCTGATTCAACCATTCGTAATAACCAATACTGGGAATATCCGGTGTAACACATTGCGGCTTTTTGCCTTTCAATGTGTAGGTATAGAGTCTTTGCGTTTTACGATCTTTTTCAACACGCACACAAGAAACCCGCTCCATGTCCGGGGTATACTTAGGCGAGTACTCCGCTTCTTTGGTGTGGGTGATCCGTTGGCTTTTCATTTTTTTATGGTTGATATTGATCTTGTACAACTCAATATTAACGGTATCCATCGCACTGACATAAAATAGGTAATCGCCATCCATGGTAAAATAGGGCTGATTGTTGTAACCACTTTTTTTAGAAATAATTCGCGGGTGATCGATGACCAAACCTTTTGCATTTTTCTTTACATCAAATAAATAAATAACGGTTTCTGGCAATTGCGCTGCGGCCCTGAGCGACAGCAAAAGTAACAAAACGAAAAGACGGTTTTTCATTGTTTAAATTTAATACAAATCTGTAAAAGCAAATTGTTTTCCATCAAAAAGACCTTGATCGCTGAGTTTTAATTCCGGTATAACCAGTAAAGCCATGAACGAGAGCGTCATAAAAGGGGCCTGAAGGGGAGTTCCCAATTTTTTTGCTTCACGATCGATGTCCGCATAAGCTTTCGCTACCTGTTCGGCGGGATCTGTGCTCATCAGTCCGCCTACCGGCAAGGGCATCACTTTATTGTGCGATCCATCGTTTACGGCAATTCCACCTTTGCAACGGATCAAGGCATTGACTGCTTCGCAAATAGCTTCGTCATTGCAACCCACACAAACAATATTGTGGCTGTCATGGGCTACCGTGCTGGCTATGGCTCCTTTTTTCAAGCCAATATTTTTAATGAAAGCTTTCGCAATTGCTTGGTCGTTGTACCGGTTTACCACAACCATTTTTAAGACATCATTATCGATATCGCTGAGCAACTCATCATCTTTCATTTTAGCTGTTGCATACAAAGTACGCGTGATCAGTTGCCCTTCCAGTGCTTCAATTACTTTGATTTGGGGTGGCGCAGCGGCCGTATAAGCATTTGTTCGGATGGCAAAATCGGTCGGTATTTTTTCACTGACTGAAAAGCGATTGATTGGTTGTTCATGTACCGACTCCATAAAAGCCATGCCATTGTCGTACACCGTTTTCCCGTTGATTACTGTACTGAGGATGTTCAGCTTGTCAAGGTAATCAACAACAATGAAATCAGCTTTATCACCGGGTTTAAGCAAACCGACATCGAGTTGGTAATGATGTACCGGATTGATACAAGCGACCCGTAAAGTTTTAAATAGATCGTTGCCATAAGCCAGACTCCTTCTCACATGATGATCGATATGATGCAGTTCCAGTTCGTCTGGATGTTTGTCGTCGCAGCAAAACATCATTTCGTTTGCATGCTCCGCGAGGAGTGGTATCAAGGCATCAAAATTTTTTGCGGCACTTCCTTCCCTGATCAATATTTTCATTCCCAACGACAACTTTTCTGCGGCTTCATCATAGGTAAAACATTCGTGATCGGTGCTAATACCTGCCCCGATATACTTGGCTGCATCTTGGCCCCGCAATCCCGGTGCATGCCCATCAACGGGTTTGCCACAAGCATGGGCAGCCGCAATTTTCTTCATCACTTCTGCATCCTGCCAAAGCACACCGGGATAATTCATCATTTCAGATAAATACCAAATATCGTCACGCGCAAGCAAGCGGGCAATGTCGTCGCTATCAATTGTTGCGCCGGCTGTTTCGAAAGATGTTGCCGGTACACATGAAGGGGCGCCGAAATGAAATTTGAAAGGCACTTTTGCTGCGTTTTGCAACATATACTCAATGCCTGCTATGCCGCAAACATTTGCTATTTCATGCGGGTCGCTTACCGTTGCTACGGTGCCATGACGTACTGCCATACGGGCAAATTCGCTGGGGATAAGCATGGAGCTTTCAATATGAATATGGGCATCGATAAAGCCCGGTAAAATATAGTGTGCACACTCTTCATCCGTTTCGTGGATGGATACAATTCGTTCATTGTCAATTTCAATACAGGCAGGGTAAATGCGTCGCTGTTCAATATCGATCAGGTGATGAAAGAGTTTTTGTTTCATAGTGTAAAAGTAAGTTGTTGACGGAGAAACTATTATACAAACACGATCACGATTCAATTTTTTTTCCCTTGTATAACAACACCAAACGGATACTCGCTTCCTTAAGATGCAAAAACTGTTTGCGTTGTTCGTCGCCTATAAACCGCTCGAAATCGTGGTCGCTATCAAATTCAACCAAATGAATTTCGTAGGGTTGTTCGATGGCGGTTGCAATCACAGTTTCAGCTCCGGGTCGTAAGCGTAACAGCAATCGGCCATTGTACTGGCTAATGATCGGAATGGCCACATTTTCAAATTGGTCAAAAATACTTTCCTTCCCTGCTTGCAGATAGATCAATTGGGTAAGATATACTTTTTCCATGGATCAGATTATTGTAAAAAATCTCCATCAACAATCAGCAATCTGCAACCTTCAGGTGAAAAAGATCGGTGCGCTCCTTGTTCATCCGACACTACATAGCTGTCTCCCGTGTGTAGAACAAAAGTGTCCCCGTTCTGCAAGCAAGTGGTCAGTTTGCCTTCCACACAATGAACGATATGCCCTTTGCTGCACCAATGATCAGCAAGATAGCCCGCTTCATATTCTACCATTCGTATTCGGAGGCGTTCAAGTTGATAGGTTTGCCAATAGGCATTTTGTTGATCTCCTTTGTGTACCACTTTTTCTATTTGCTGCCAGTAAATGGTTTGAAAGGGAATTCCAGTCATGGCTGATCCGTTTTGGTTTTATTGTATATCTGCGCAATCAAAATTCCTGCGATAACGCCAACCGTGAAGATCGATAAGAGTTCAACCGTTCGGATATTGCTCCCCGAAATCACTCTGAAGCAATTGCCGATGGACAGGATCAGTAAAATGGCAGTGATGGCGATCTTATTGTTTTTCATGTTACACAAATGTACACCTTGTGCTGTATTTCTCCAACCGGGCCTTTCTGTTCAATTGAATCTCTTTATCTTTGTTTATAAAACCGGACAAATGGCCCGAACGATTTTTTGTATCTCTGTCATGCTTTTTTCCGAAATGTTGCATGCACAAACCATTAAACCTTTACAGATCCATGTCCGACGGACGGATACACTTCGAAAGACACCTGCCTTTTTGCCCGCTAATTTTGCGACCTGTAATTTTGGTTTTTTTTGTAAACAGGAATTGCGACTGGAAAAGCAAGTGCATATTCCCATAAAATTTCGTTTGGGTAGTATCGAGTATACAAATTGGTTAGAAGGGAAGTTGAAAATAAAACCCTAAGCTGCGATCCCATTTATATCGACATTTAATTTTCAAGCAATCATACACGCATACCTAATGCCCAAGAGGTTACACGGCATAACGAGTGCTTACGATTGGTTTTCACCCACGCAAGTTGTTGCGTGATTTCATTGGGGTTTACTCCGCACCATCGCCACTGCTACATCAATCTTTACTTTTTTCCCTTTGAGTTTATGGTCTCTGATCAATCGAAGGGTTTCGCTGATCTTGCTTTTTCGAATAGCGGCAAAGGCATAATGGTCTTTGACTTCTATCAAACCGATATCATCTTTTTTGAGCTGAGCTGCTTTTGAAAAGAAACCGACTATATCGATCTTATTCACTTTATCTTTTTTGCCTAATGAAATATACAAAGTGTTCCATTGTGTTTTGGCGGGGAGTGGATTTGTGGCGGGTACATCGATCTCGGGCAATTCATCGGGTATGAAATCCGGAATTTTTTCGTCTGCTGAAATCACCAATACAGCCGTGCCAAAATCATGCATTCTGGCGGTGCGACCATTGCGGTGGGTAAATACATCTTCGTCTGCGGGTAGGTGGTAATGTATGATATACCGGATACCCGCAATGTCAAGTCCGCGCGAAGCGAGGTCAGTAGTGACCAACACAGTAGAGGTTCCATTTTTAAACATACATAACTCACTTTCTCTTTCACGTTGTTCCATTCCACCATGATAATAGGTCGTGCGGATTCCTTTGTCGGCCACCAGTTGCGCTACGCGTTCTACCGCATCACGATGATTGCAAAAAATGATACAGGGACGATTGTTGGCGAAACAAAGAAAATTAAACAATGTATTGATCTTATCTTTTTCGGGAGAAAATAAAGTAATGATCTCAAGTGCAGCGTTAGATGCTTCTTCATTGTGTGCAATACAATTGAACATAAACGGTTCCTTCAGTTGCAGAAAATCAGGCCATTGTTCGTTTAGGGTTGCAGAGGTCAGTATTTTGTTTTCCACGGCTGTCAACGCAGACAGAATAAACGCCATTTCATCTTGAAATCCCAGTTCCATTGTTTTATCAAATTCATCCAGGATCAGGGTTCGAATAAAATCAGTTTGGATATTTTTTCTTCTGATATGATCGGCGAGTCTGCCAGCGGTGCCCACAAGGATATGGGGCGGCTGCACTAAATTTTGTTCTTCGATCTCGCGTTTATGACCGCCATAACATAGTGTGACCTTTAACCCGGTACCCAATTTGCGAAATACTTCATCGATCTGTAATACCAGTTCGCGACTGGGTACTAATATCAGGACTTGTGTGTTGTTTTTGGTGTCGTCGATCTGTGACAACATCATCAGCAAAAAGGCCAGGGTTTTTCCTGAGCCGGTATTCGACAACACAATAAGTTCGGAATGCCGGCGACTTGCCTCCAGAGCAGTCCGTTGCATTTCATTCAGCGATTTAATTTTGAGTCGTTCAAGGTAAGCGTCAAGGTGCTTCGAAATATCCATAGACGCAAAGGTAGCTTTAAAAAAACGATGTCCGGGGAGTTTACCCATGCAAGTTCGATGAAATGGATCGCGTGTGCCAAACGAAAAGGGCTCAAAGTAATCAGGTTTATGACCTCTATTTTACGCTTGATTGCCCCGCGATCGCCGATTCCCATCTTTGCTGGGCTTCCTTGTTGTTGCTGTGATCTGTTTCCCGGTCGTATTGATCGCTCATATCCTGATATTTTTTCAATACCGTTCGGAATAGCTGATTCAGTTTGGTGTCGAAATCTTTACGGTGAAAAACGGTGTTTTGCATGGTTCGAAGCATTTCGCGCATGCACAATATGCCAATATCGAAATGCAATTGTTCATGTTTCAGTAGGCCGTCATTGGTTTTGTCCGTTACACACCACGAATTTTCCGGTTGCATCGTTACACTCACTTGCAGGTTCTCCATTTGCACAATATCACCCTTTATCTTCGCATTGTCCATCTTATATTCCACCACCCAACTGGTTGTGGCATGATGAGGACTTCCCTGGGGAACCGGTCCTTTGAAATCTGACCAACGAAGCTTTCTATTCGTTTCTTCCTCACCAATAAAAATTTTCTGCGCCACTACCGGCAGTGAAAGTCCGATGACTTGAAGCAAAAGCAATAGGCGAAGTGTAAACATAAAAAAATCTGCAGAGTAAAGTAAAAGAAAATACCGACAGATAAAAAGTTAAATTCAAGAATAACTAGAGAAGAGTGATTTATGGCAGATAAAAAAGGCGCAATTCATCCGCAATAATCTTCCAGATGAATTGCGCGCCTGATTTATTCATTTCTTAATACAACTGTTCCGTCAAATACATCCACCAATACGGGTTTGTTTTTATCAATTTCACCGGCGATGATTTTCTTACTCAGCAGGTTGATAATCTCTTTTTGAATGAGTCTTTTTAAAGGACGGGCTCCAAACTGTGGATCAAAGCCATTTTCTGACAAAAATTCGAGTGCATAATCCGTAAAAGTCAAGTGGATCTGTTGTTCTTTGAGTCTGTCGGTCAACTGGTTGAGTTGTATGCGGATAATACCTTTGATTTCGTTTCGCAGCAAGGGCTTAAACATGATGACTTCGTCGATCCGATTCAGAAATTCAGGTCTTATCGTTTGTCGCAATAAGGTCATAACTTCTGCTTTAGTACTTTCCGTCACCTCGTCAACATTTTTTTCATTCACATCTTCAAAGTTAGTTTGTATGATATGGCTACCCATATTGGAGGTCATAATGATAATGGTGTTTTTAAAATTCACCACGCGACCTTTATTGTCAGTCAAACGTCCATCGTCGAGTACTTGCAACAATACATTAAACACATCAGG
>CAZFKA010000027.1:0-17644 GCA_964519155.1 uncultured Bifidobacterium sp.
TTTGTGACACCAATGGCAATTTGATATTGGCCAGCGATGGATTTAATATTTACGATAGTATGGGTAATTTTCTTGATGACGGAGACACTATGGTGCCGGTCAGTTATTATGAACATTATCCCGGTTTCAGCAGCTATTCACAAAGCAGTATATTTTTGCCAATGGATAGCAATAAGTATTACTTTGTAACACCGGCGAATAGTGAAGGCAATTTGTGTTTTTCCTGCCATAACGATGTAATGCTCTACAGCATAATAGATATGAATGCCAATGGCGGAGCCGGTAAAGTGGTAAAGCGGATGATACCCTTTGCTACCAATGGACAATTCAGAAAAACACAAATGATGGCCTGCCGGCATGCCAATGGTAAAGACTGGTGGTTGCTGAAGCAGGCAGGGGACAGCAATAGGATACATAAGTTTTTGTTCACTCAAGATACTGTTATAAACAAAGGCTATCAGCAATTTGATTTTCCGGTGTGGGGAGCATGGGATATTACAGGGCAAAGTTGCTTTAACTCAGATGGTAGCCGGTATGCAAGTACTTCACATGGTAGTTCTACAGGTAAAGTATTGCTTGCAGACTTCGACAGGTGTTATGGCATGATTTCAAATCCCCAAGAAATAATAATGCCTAAAGCTCCTCAATATAATCCCAACTTTCCAACAGATAGTGAGCGACTTGCCAAGGGGGTTGCTTTTTCACCCAACAATCAATTTTTGTATGTGATCGGACAATTTAATATTTGGCAATATGATTTTTCAGACAATAGTTGGTACCACGTTGCTGGACTCGATACAACGCCGCAGGCTTTTCAACAATATGAAGCATGTTATTATGCTGCTGATGGCAAACTATACATTGGTAATTTTGGAGGATTGAGCAAGCAAATGAGCCGTATTGACAACCCTGATGTAAAAGGTGCGGGTTGTAACTTTTGTCCACGATGTCTAAGGCTAGATTCCTTGGGAGCGAATGCCTACGCCGGTACCCCGCCCTGCATGCCCAATTACAGCCTGGGTGCGCAGATTTGCTGGCCCGAGGCCATTAGTGAATTTGAACAATTGAACAGTAGCCAAATGGATATTTATCCTAACCCGGCGAGTACCCTAATAAAAATACAGACGGCTTCGCAGAACCTCGCAATGTCGAAACGGGAATTGTATAACGCCCTCGGGCAATTAATTTTCACCACTAAAGAAAATGAAATAGATGTACACGCTTATCCTAAAGGTATTTATTATTTGAAGTGTGGGCATGTGGTGAAGCAGGTGCTGATCGAGTAAACCGATCATCGGTGCAATCCCCAACCGCTTGATGTGTTGGTTGCGGATAAACTCGATAGCATCCACCTTGCGAAAAGCCGTTAAGGCAAGTCGTCCTATACCCTGCTTTCGAAATTCAATTCCGACTTTTGAAACTCTTGGCGGATGGCCATCAACAAGCGTTCACGCCCCAGTTCCTTTTCTCCCCGCCCAATGGCTTCCAAGGTGGCATAAGCAATCACTGAGAGTATTTGCGCACCCGTGAGTTCATAGTTTGCCGCCAGCGATTGCAATAATGATTCGTCAGCCGGATAATCGCCACTGATCATTTTTTTCCAGAGTCGCAAACGGTCATTGGCATCCGGCTTGGCAAATTTGATCAGGGCATTAAAGCGGCGCAAAAATGCATCGTCGATATTGCTTTTAAAATTGGTCGTGAGTATGACCAGTCCGTTGTACTGCTCAATTCTTTGCAATAAATAACTTACCTCTTGATTGGCATACCGGTCGTTTGCTGTTTTGGTTTGCGAACGTTTGCCAAACAAAGCATCAGCTTCATCAAACAGCAAGATCCAATCTTTGTTTTCAGCTTGCAGAAAGATCTTCTCCAGGTTTTTTTCTGTTTCACCGATATACTTCGAAATCACTTGCGAAAGATCGATACGGTATACCGATCGTGGCTGGGTATGTATGCCATCTGTCGCATAGGCTTTGCCAAACAAAGTGGCGGTCAACGATTTACCCGTTCCGGATGGTCCGTGAAACAGAGCCCTGAACCCGGGTTGCAAATGACGATGTCGTCCGAAAGCTTTATAGAGCGCTTGTTGATGATGCAACCAAAGACGAATATGATGAATTTGCTCAAGTGCTTTTTCATCCAGTACCAGATCATCCCAGTGTAAAGCCGTGGTAATTTCCATGGCGGGAAATTGTGTGCCGAATTTTGGTTTGGGCTTTTCGCCATAACTCAAAAGCTGCACCATATCGAACGACATCTGTAAACGCCCACTCATCAAAGGCTCACCCGTAGCCACCTCACCGACTGATAAAACCTGTTCACGGTAAAACCAGTGCTCGGGTAAAAAATACTGCTGGATACGCAAACGTTCTGCAACCTTGTTACCGGCCAACATATACTGAACGGTTTCACCCGTAGGGAAAAACGATCGACGCAATTCGCTACGCATACCGCCATATTGCGGCAATTCGCCTCCCTCGGGATGCAACTCCCTGATGAGATCGTCATAAAAATCGGGAAGGATATGCGGCACAAGCGCCATGAGGATGATCAAAGACTCTTCGTGTGTGGTTTTGCGTTGCAAAGTATCGGAAAACGAGTTTGTAAAATGGCAAGTTTCCTCTTCATGATCTGAACGAAGCAATTGAATCAGGTAAGAACGCAGGAGTTGAAATGACATGATAAATCGGTAACGCTAAAGTACATAATCCTTATCATTCGTTTCTACATTATTCGTCAACTTGCCATTAAAAATGGCCACTTCTTTTTCAGTACCATCACCATTGTCCATAAAATAAGAAGACTGAATGGAAATGCTGAGGGGTACCGACTTGATCTCCTGTTCTTTGATCTCTTTGATAGTCTTCGCCCGATGGCTATTGGGTGTAGGATCGGTGATGGGAACACTCAAACCATAATTGGGTGTCACCACATACTTCAATTTTTTCTTTTCATGGTAAAAATGCTTGAGACTTTTTTCCATGATGCGTTCGTGTTCGCTATTGGTTGATCGTTTCAAGGGCGTCAGGTTGGTGTTTTGATTCGGGCCCCCTAAATGATGATTCAGCAAATGTCCCTGAATATAATAAGGAACATTGCCATCTTCGTGTTTTCGTTTAAACAATGGCACATAAGCCCCTTGTGCGGCACTGGTGGCCTCTCCGTCTACATTATCATTCACAAGAGGGTCAGCCGTCATCAAAGTTGCCACACCATTTTTTTCGGGTCCAAATTTTCGACTGCTTTTATCTTTTGCTTTGGTAGTAACAAAGAGATCTTTGATATAACTGATCAGTGCATTCGACATCGTTTCAAATTCCTTGTCGTGATTAGCCGTAGGATCATTTTTCAGCATAGCGGCTTCAAAACGGTCTTTCAAGCTGATCGCTTTTTCAATACGTCCATTGTATTTACGTGGATTCTTTTTGTATTCGGCACTCTTCTTAAAATCTTCCACCAACTCGTCGAGTGTTTTGGGTTTACTTTTAATGATAATCAGCGGATGGGTTTCTTTTCCACCGATATTCACACTATGTGTCTGCTCGTCTACCGCCGTAAATGTTTTTTTCAAACCCAGCCACGACAAGAGTTTTCGCACTCCCGCCTTACCTTTATCGATGGCTTTTTTCTTTTGATCTTCAGCCCATTTTTTTCCTTTTTCTACAACTTTCATCGACTTATCGATAATTTTAGTAAGGCCAATCTTCTCCACGATCTGTTTGATTTTTTTGGCAATATTCTTCAATACGCTGTCGATCTTCGGTCGGATTTTGGTTTGGATGAACTTCTGCACTTTCCCTACGATGCCGTTCAATCCTAATACAGCCGCGAGAAAACTAATGGCCAGACTCAGAAAATTGCTGAACACATTCTCCACTTTCTCGGCCGCTTTGGCGAGGTTGTGATCGAGTATATCACCAAAGGTATCAATTATACCATCAATAATTTTAAGGATCTGCGCAGCCTTTTGAAACAACGTGATCACAAAACGAATCAGTAATTGTGCAGCCCGTATAAATCCCGCACCGGGTATCAGCAAGGACAATACAAATTCGATGGCCTTTTGGGTAATGGTTTCTATCACAAAGGTTTTCACATTCTCAATCAGCATTTCTTTCAGATTGCTAAACTCTTCTTTGATAAATTCCCATAACCCCAACAAACCCTTCTCGTTGAGTATCTTAAAAATATTCAATATTTGATTGCCTGCAGCTACACTGGCTTCCACGCCTTTCTCAATAAATTCAAAGCGTTCTTTACCGATAATATCGATTACCAGGGCTTTGATTTTTTTGACACTGATACCGAGTATCTGCATCACCAAACTGGTAATGCCTTCGAAGTTGAGTTCTTTTGGCAATTCAATATCCGAACCGGCCATTGAACCGGTGAGCCATTCCAACACCCCTTTAACCAGATGCTTATCGATATTGTTTTTAAAATTGGTAAACCCTTGCCCTACGCCATCGCTGAGGTTTCCAAAAAATTCCACCGGGGCATCAATGATCCTTCCCGCATACGTTGCTGCTTTGCGGGCAATAGCCACAAAAGCATTTTTTAATTCAATGATCGTATTGATTACACTTTTCACGGCATCAATCGCTTTCTCAAACCAACTTTTATTTTCCTCCACCGCTTTCGCAAATCGGGTATCCAATTCTTCCATAGCCTTTTCAAATTTCTCTGTCACCTTTTCAATCACCGCATCCTGTTTACTTTCCACTGAGGCTTCCAATTCCTCAAATTTGGTTGTGGCATCGTCATAAACGTTTTGCGCAATGTCTTTGGTTTGGGTATCCTGGCTATTCCAAAACCGGTCGGCTTCTTTCTTACCGGCTTCAATGGCTTGATTGGCGAGGTTTATATTGGTTGCCACATTGTCGACCAGTTCTTTGACCGGCTTCTCCATATCTGTTTCAAACTCATCTTTTGCCTTGTTGAATATTTCCTCTTCACTCATCCGGTCGAACGTTACGGTAGCAATGAAACCGGTATGGTCGTCGAGCAATTGTGCCGCGCGTGCCGAAAATTTTTCAAGTGCCCATAATAATTTAGCACCAAAAACCTGTTCGATATACCAATCGATCATCGCAAAATAATAAATGACCCAACTGTTGGCATAATTGAATATACCATCCAATTTTGTTTTTACGTCCTCCCTGATCTTTGCTTCTTCGAGACTTTTTTGGGTTTGCTTGTCGAATCGGCCTTTGCGTGCGGTGCCTTGGGTAGACAACATATGGTTGTAACCATTGTTTATCGCATTTCGGTTCGACTGTTGAGTACCTGCAATAGTAGCAGCTTCCTGCTGCCGGGTATTTTCTGTGAGTTGTCTCGCCTTCTCCTGTGAGGCTTGCTTTTGGTTATCGGCGGCTATAAATTTGGGTTCATCACTGCTCTGTAATTTATCCTGCGAAAGTCCATTACTTGCGTATTGTTCATCAAGTTCACGCGTTTCTTTGGTAAAATCAGTTTCGGCTGCAGGTTTTGGCTTCGGAGCAAGGGCGTCCCGATAAGCCGTATTTGTTTTTTGTTCGGGTTGCTCAGCCGTTAAGGGTAAAGGTTCATCCTTTGTTCCTGTCCCGTCTGCCAGTTGTGGCTTGTCGGGTGGCGCAATTGTTGTAGCTTCAATATGTCCTCCGGTGGACTGCTTCTCTTCGCCTACTGATTTGGAAATATTCTTTGTAACACTTTCATCTACCTTTCCGTTCTCCTTAATTTTTTCCGCATCTTTTTTCCCTTTCAACACTCGGTCGACTTCCTTACGCAATGATTTTCCAAACTTCTCCTTGTCAAATTCCTTCTTGATCGCTGATTGTCCCTTCATTTCATCTACTTGCCCTTTATTGGCTGCCACCTGATTGGTTTTCGATGAAGATAGTCTGCCGGCTTTTCTGGCTTCATCTTCAACGGTAAGGGGTGTTTTGTGTTTGCTGTATTTTACGGAGGTCAACTTTACCTCTTTCACCGGTTTGATCACCGGATGTTTGCCACCTTTCTTTGCAGCTACTTTGACTACTTTCTTAGCGTCTTGTTTTGTAGCCACAGGCGGCTTTATACTTTTCGGTGCACTCTTTTTTTTCTTGGTTGCCTCGAAAAACATTTTTTTAGCCTTAAAAGGCTTGGGTTTCAATTCCTGTTTATCGGCCGGTAATCCCATAATAAAAAAATGTTGTTTATTGCCAATTGACGATTAATCCCCGATCCATCCAGGGAAGAATGATAAACGAAATGCCCCATGGAAGCTGATCGAGTAAAATATCCACGGCGCTACTTTCTACCTGAAGCTCCCATTCTTCCACGTTATTGCGCAATATGCCTTTCCGTAGCAAAAATGTTTGTTGTAAGCCGGTAACAGATGTATTTTTTAAAATGCTCCAATGTTTGATAACAGCCGTCAGCAATTGTATGCCTGTCTCTTTCTCTTCCTCAGTAAATGATTGTTGTATATCAATGACCGCTTCGGGAGGCACCCCACACAGGATTTTATTCAGGACCAACTCATTCTCAAAAAATTCCTCTTGGGCACTGAGCAGCCATTGGGTATAACAAACTGCTTTGTGCACACAATTTGCTTTGAGCTTTTTTTGCTCATCAACATAATGGAGTTTCTGAAACAGATCCTGCAAAAAAGGATGCAAAATCACCAGACCGGCATTGTGAATATGAATTGAGCTTCCGGCCCTTTGCTTAATGTTGATGTCGACGGTTTCGTCATCGTGTTTGATCTCTTCAGCAGACAATTTCGCTTTGCTAAGGGATCTACTGCTCGAGCTCTCTGCCTGAAGATCATCCACCTTGTTTCCCGTCAAGCGGGCAAGCGCTTTTTGTAGCGTATCAGCGATCGGCGACGAACCTTGCAGTTGCATATGCTTTGAAATGATGCTGTCGGTTTCCTCTTTCAAATACATAAACTGTTCAGTATAAAAAAAGGTTTTCAGCCATCGAACCAATGAAGTAACTTGTTCGGCTGTGTACACATGGCCTTGGTGCTTTGCAAACCAAATAGTAAGCCCTCTATACAAAGATTCCTTTTTCATTTGATGCCCGGTTAAAATGGCTGCCACTTGCATGATCAGTCGTGCATCAACCATCGGAATGCTGTACAGGGCTAAAAAACCCTTGATCACTTCCTCCGGCAAATGTTGGGTAAAACGCACGATACGTATCGCATCTTCCTGTAAAACCAGTTTCACTTTTTTAAAAAAAGCTTCTGTAAATGGCATCGCGTTGATAGCGATACCCCGTACTGAATCTGCCATCACGTTTGGGGAAAGCACCCCGGTACTTAAAAAATCGAGTATTAAATTTTCTGCATAAAATTGTATACCCGCAGCGGAATCTTCGTTTTGCGCACTATGCGGAGAACTTGGTGTTGCCGGACACTTCAGTATCAATACTTCTTCAATTTGTGTCAGCATCTGATCAACAAGCTTTTCCCGCCAATTACGCATAGAGATATTGCTGACCGAAATTTCAAGCGTGTCGAACTGATGCAACACCCCTGCCCTGTCATATCGATCGAATAACTTTTCAAGTCGTGGATAAAATACATCATTCATCACATCACCGAGTGCTTTATGCCATTCGTGTGCATGCTGCCTTTCGGCAACTTGTATATCAAACCGGTGTTGATGAATTAAATGCATCTATTGGTTTTTAAACGGTGAATGAAACTGTACCGAACTATAAATAGTATCGCCCTTGGCGGGTTTCAGTCGGTCGTTGGGATTATTGAAATCGAGCAACAGCAATTTATCTTTGCTTATCCCTAATCCCATCCGCAGCGTATGGAAGATCTGATTATTTTCAACATTTTTCTGCAGGGGAATCGAAAAATTAATCAGCGTATTATTTTGCGCAATCACCGTAGCAAGATTGTCGAACAAGTCGGCAGGAACAACGAATTCGAGCCGAGCTGTTTCTAAAGAAGATTTAAAAGTGATTTGAAACGTAAAGTTGACACTTTGCTTTTGGATACCGCGAAAGGAAAATTTCAAATCAACCAATTTGTTTTTGTCGCTGGTATTGCCCTCGTGTGTGAAAGGAACAAGATTATTGACCGGCACGGTGGGTGGATTAGACGCTGGAATTTGATCGGCAAATTCTACAATCTCGGTGAGTACTTCGCGTACTTTGCGTGCGGTATTGGCACCGTTGGTGGTGATACCGTTGATACTGTTTACAACTTGTTGTTTGGTTGGCATATGAAAAAGGGTTTTTTAGGATTGGGTTTATTGGGTTAAAAAATCTTTCGGATCAAAATCACCTGTGGCAAAATCGGCCAGCATGCTTACTTTGATTGATTGCTTATTCAGGCAAATTTTACCACGTTCGGTAATGGTGACTATAAATTCTTTTTTTGCCGGTGTAAATTCAAATGTATGCGCAACCTGAATATCGTTTGTAACCAATGTTTCAGACTGATCACCAAAATCAAATTCATATTTACCGGTGGCACCCGCTGTCTTGTTTTCAAAAATAAAGATATTTGCTTGCTGCTTGTTGCGTTCGGCTGTCCAAACCAATTGCACTGGTTTTTCCATTTTTATTTCGAGGGCGTTACTTTGCATATCATCGACCTGATAACTTAAACTATAGGTCTTTTCTTCCTGCAATGACGCGTGAGCGGGATGTAAAAAGAACTTACCATTTTGTTGGTCCACGGCGTTTTTTGCAGTACCCTCAAAAGAACCACCCTCCTTACCGTTTACCGTGATCTCATAAATGTCAGCATCGTTTGTACAAAATTTCAATTTACTCATATTGATGCTGACCACTTCGGGTGTTTCGGTTTTGATTTCGATCAAAGTATTGTTTCCTCCTAGCGTATAGGGTAGAAAAAAATCGGCGATCACCATACCCTCAAACGCGGCATCTTTAGCCGGAAGAAAAGTACTGATGTCAATGGCCTGCTGAATATTATTGATCAGCATATCGTGGATATGGGTGGATACTTGTTTACTTAAATTTTGTGATGCCACATCGAGTATGCTCGTCTTAACTTTTTCAACTTCATCTTTGCAAGGATCGGCAGGAACAAATTTTGTCGCCTTTTTCCCAGACACAAACGCCTGGCTTTTCAGGGTATCGTCTACCTCTTTGGCTTGCGCTGCGGTAATATTCAACGACTTTTTATACAACGCTGCACTCGCCAGTATGGGTTTAAATAGCAGCGATTGCTTTTTCTTTTTAAACACGGAATGATCGACATACACGATCACAAATGTGCCCCCCTTGCTCACACCGGCCTTGTGTTCGAGACCGGGGTGTTGTTGCATAAAACGTGAAAAAAATAACTGCTGATAAATTCTTTCCCATCTGAACAAAGCTTCGTCTCTGATTACGGTGAGCGGGTCTTCGAGAAAAAGTTCGTTGATATCATCAAAACGATCGATCAGATCTTCGGCGATCATACTCAGTTCATCATTGCCTGCCTGTATGCAAAAGCGATGAAGAACAAAAATGGAATTCAGTTCCTGAAAAGCTTCTACAAAATCGTCATGTTCGGGTAAAAAGGCGTACAAATCATCGGGCAAACTGGCTTTGATATCGGTCAACAGTTGTTTCAATTGGTTAATACTGGCATTCGACAACAGACTTTGTGCAACAAGAATACTCTTTTTTGTTTCGATCCATTTCACTACAAATTCTGTGATCTTAAATATGCGTTTACGGGCGATATCATAATCAGTTTCCAAATCGTCCCAACGTCCGCGAAAATCTGAAATGTCTAATTCCCGGTTCGCACTATTGACTGCATTTAATGCAGTGATCTGAAAAGGAAGATTATAGGTTTTGCGTAACAGCTCGATCTGTTGCACGGCCGTTTTATACGCATCTCCGATATGGCCTTCGATTCTAAAAAAATTATAGCTTTCAAGTTCGGTCAGCAAAGGTTGTTGTATATCGTTCTGCGCATACGACAAAATGTGATCCTGATTATCGCCGGACATTTGATCCTTATCCCAGTTAAGAAGCAAGGCATTGAAATTTTGATAATAAAACGGAATAGACTTTTTCGATAAAGGAATATCTCCTAAACGCGAAGGGGTAATTTTAATAGCGGTCGACTGTATGCCCCAACTGTTGAGCATGATGGCTAGGCGATGAAATAAATTATGGAGTTGCTCACGAAATTTCTGATCGGCACCGTGGGTATCACGACTCGGATAAAACGGGGTGCGTACTGCATTATCGCTCGGCCCCAACACCACATGAAACGGAAATGCCTGGGCTGCTGTACAGCAACGGACAGGTTCTGTTGCGGTCAGATGCACAATTTCGTTATACGCCTCACACAGATCGCTCAGCCAGTCCCAGAGGTATTGTACCTTCACCGAATTCTTGTTGACATTGATCACCTGCTGCATTACTGAAGCGGCATTGTCGAGTATCTGTAAGGCGGGTGAAGACGATAACATTGATTGATAGAAACGGTAAATATTCCCCATAGCATCGGCAAGTTCATCCACCTGTTGATCGGCAAGAACTTTTTTAAATTCATTCATGATGTCTTGTGGATTGACCAATATCTTGCTGGGAACATTGTATCGTGGAAATTTTAACTTTGACCACGATGCTGTTACCGTTTGTGTATCAATCCCCAACGCGATAGCTTGCTGAACGGTGATGGCCAATGTTCGGGCAGTAAATTCCATGCGTTTGCCTTTGTCGTCGCAATTTGTACCAATACAGTTTTTCTGATCGATAAGTTCAACTTGCAATAGGCGTATAATGATTTTATCATCAAAGAAACCGTTCGGAATAGCTTGCTTTCCACCGGCATCGGCATCACTTTCCAATAATTCAATACATTCAGTAATGGCGGTATAGGGTGCTGCAAAATCAAAAATTTCTTTGAGGTAAGTTTCGACACTCAGGTTAGGATTGAGAAAGTCGCCGGGCAACACAATTTCATGAAAGTGTGTATAAGTTGCAGCGTCTGTTTCAATGGCATAACCCAGCGAGGTGATCGCTTTTCCGCAGGTCAACTTTACGCTCGCGGCATCGGGAAACGACAGTGTCATTCCACAAACGATTCCGGTTCCGATATCGGCTGTACGGGTCACACGGTTTTGCTGATCAAGGTAAGTGATCATCCGGTTAAGATGATGCTGGCTGAGCACCTGATCGGCTTCAAACACCGGGTATTTTTGAGGATAAAAGCTATTCATGATTGGTAAGGGTTTATTATTTATTTAAGGGTCCCCAGGGAAGAAGAACCCAATATCATCGGGTTTACTGTTTCGCTGCTGTTACAGTCAAAAAGATTTCCTTCGGGGTAAAGCGTATTTAATTTTTGGAGCGCTTCCACCAGTTGTCGGTGATGCAGCACAAATTCATCAATGGTCGGCTGGGGAATGGCAATACTTTTTTCGCCATAGGCCAATCGATACACACGATACGATTCGAGCCAGTTTCGATAGGCATGCTGAAAAAGAATCATATCATCTTTTCCCACCCAGCATATTTTGAGCATTACATGAGCAGGTGCCTCCTGACGAAATATTTTCTCTGCATACCGCCGGAAAGCGATATTGCTAAACCGCGACTGGTATCCGGGTAAGACTACTGTTGCCCGAAAAGAATACGGATCGGCGCCGGTGTCTTCTGTGCATTCGTCCTGCAGACAAACAGGCAAGAGATCCAACTGATCGTTCTGCATAACCGGGAAAGGACGCAATAGAATGTGTTCGAGAAAATAAAAATTTTCAAAGGCATCGCTGATCGATTGCAGTAGTTCCGTTTTCATGGCTTCCGCATCATCGAGCGTTGCAAAGGTGATGTCGATCTGAGCAATTTTTTTTCCGTCATCCATCAAAAAAATGCCATATTTCTTAATGATCTTTTGCACGCTGTACACTGATACATCTCCAATATGCAATTGCAACCAGTCCCATTTCTCATTCAGATTGATTGCCGGTTGCAAAATTTTGATCGTAAGCTGCCCGCTGGCTGTTTGAAAGCTCATTTCCGTTTGCGGGCTGTTTTCCGGAAAAATATTACTCAGTGCAACGACATCAATACCTAACAAACGCGCTACCCGTCGTTCGTAACCACTGCGATGTTCGCTTTCCCAGAAATCGCTAAACAACCAATGCTGCGTTTCAATTTGCCACTGTGCATGAAGATAATCCATTGCGGTCCCCCTCGAATAACTGATTTGGTCGTACTGATTCAAAAATTCCGTTTTGTCTTTTAAGAGTTCGTATCGACTGCTTTGTTGTTCGGCAGAGGTTTCGGTTGCATGCCCTGACTGGTACATCATAAAGGCATAATCGCTGAAACTTTCGCTAAAACGTGCCATCAGATGATCGATTGAACGATGCCGGCGATCGAGGAATATACTTTCCTTTCCGGCAAAAAAGGGATCTTGCATGGCGGTTTCGAGATCGGCGCCAAAAATCTCAGCGCTGTCGAAAGGATCGGTACTATCAGGATTAAATGCCAGAAACTGCGGAAAATAGGTATCAGTCAACTCACCGGAATCCAGCAATTCCTTTGCATGGCTGAGTTGGTTAAACAGATCTGCCAGCAACTGATCGAAAAAATGCAGATAGGCTTTGAGTTGCTTGCTTTGCGCTTTTTCACTTTCGCTGGCATCAGGCATCAATTGATTTCCGCCCACTGCATACACAGCAGGCAATTCACGTTGTATACTTGTATAGGTTTGTAATGCATAGTACGTTCCCCCAGGAAGATCAATATCCTGGTAAGCATACAAGCTCTTTAATTGCTGCTTTTGCAAATGACGCATCTGCATAAACTCTGTCAGCAATTTCTGATTTGCTTCACTGATGAATACCGGCAATTGCTCACGATACAGATTGATCTTCGAAAATGTCGTCGAAAAACGCGGCTTGCTCAGTCCATCCAGTTTTATCGTCCAAGGCTGATTGATCTGATCATTAAATGCTTTTCCTTTATCATCGAGGGCACTCAGCAAAACATCATGCACGGCCAGTACCCCATCGATGCCCATTATGGCGGCTATGAGATCTGATGCATGCAAGCATTTCGGCAAACGCGTTTTTTCGAGTGTTTCATCAGACAAGAAGCCATGTTGTAAAACCGGTCCATTAAAAATTTCATCACCGGGCAGCCCTTTGTCGAGTAACTCGCCAAGTGAATGAAATTCTACTGAAGGACTAAACATCTCATCGGTTAAGGCATAAATTTGTTGCAAAATACCGATCGGATCGACATCCCCGCGCAGTGCAATATTGGCGCAAACGGCGATATTGACTGTTTGCACGGTTTCGACAGCAAGAAAATCTTCACCAATGTTTCGGTTGCGCTGCAAAACCTGATAAACTTCTTTGTAAATATTGTTTACGCTGTGCTGCTTCTGCACCAGTCGCGCAAGCAATTCGGTCACTATAGTATTGCCGGGAATTTGAAGTTGTTGCTCAAGCAGATCAATCTCGTCTTTTTCTTTAGGATGCAAGGATAGTGACAATAAGTTTGATCCGGCTATTGTATCCACGTTGATGCTCAATGCCAAGGATAGTTCATTTTTTACAATGGCTATCGAAAGAACATCCCCCTCCGGAATGATCGCTTCCGCAGCTGTCCACTGTGCAAAAGTCGGTATCACCAGCATTTCAATCCAATGCTCGTCAACATATACTGCAAATTCAAGCGTAGTACTGTTCAAATCACCTAAACGGGCGTCTTCTTCCAATTCGAGTAAAACCTTATTGAGGCCTCTTACGGAAAGTGTTTCGGTCAATGTTTCCCCAAAAATATTGGTATCGCTAAAACTCAATTTATCTTCTCTTTTATTGAGATAAATTTTTTGTTCTGCCGCATGGGGTTCAAAATAACCGTCAGCATCCTGTGTGTTTTGCGTAGCAATAAACCAGGCATTCGCTACGCCGTTTATATCGATCAGTATTTTACGATAATCTTTTGCGGTTAAGGGAGCAGTAGTCAATATCTTTTTCGCGGTAAAAAAAGTATTGTTGTGTATTTGACCATCAGGAGATGTCAGCAGATCGGCGATGGCGAAATGGTTTCGATAACTGATTTCCGTAAGCGCATATACAATGGCTTCCAACAATGTAATACCGGGATCGTGCGCGTTGTAATCGGTCCAAAAGGCATGCCCTAACTGTTGTATATGACGCATCCCTTCCAAACGCAGCCACTCGTATTGCTGGGCAATGGGTAAGGTTCTTTTTTCATCTATGTAAAACATATCCGTCATGGTCAGCAATTTTCTTTTATTTCGGTGATCTGATGTTGTGGGGTCGGTTTAAACAGAGAGTAATCAGTACCCGGAATGATCTCTTTTACACTGACTCCATCATGAAACAATTCAAGATCGCTAACAAAATCAACATAAGGTTGTTCGTCAATGAATCGGATAAAACTGGCAGATTCAATCTTCTGGACAAAATTGAGTCCGGCATCGGTGAATGCCCATGGACTAATAAATCGATTGAGCGCTTCCTGAAGTTTCGTTTTCAACAGTGCAGTATCGTCGCCCGGATTCGACCGGAATTTAATCCGGCAGCTCACGCGGATCTCTTCAAGTTGAGGGGGCTTGACTTGCAAACGTACATGTCCGCTTTGCAAACCTTGCAAATAGCTTTTAATGCTTGCGGCCAGGGCCAATCCCGGCATGGGTTTCCACTCAACCGGATTTTCGTCGGTGGCAGAACGGGTGATTACAATCAGTGTCGTATAACCTGCCGCAAGCGACGATACCTGTGATTGGTCGTAGCGATAATGGTTCAAGGCTTTTACCTTATACACTTCCGGAAATTTTTCCAGTACCAAGCGCTCGTAATCCCAGGTGGTAATAGCACGTTGTTTATGACGCAGTCGCTCACTCACTCTTCTGTTCATCCACCCCTCATCTTCGGCCGGTATTCCTCCAAAAGACGCATAAGGTTGCTTTATTGATTTAATTTCTCCCCCGGCGTAAAATGCTTCAGTGATCGTTTTCGCCGCTGTAAACTCAGTAAAGGTGAGATGACTATTTTCATGATCAAACAATTGGGCTTTTAATGCCTGACTATGAATACCATAGATATGGCAAATCGCGTCGATGTCACTGACAAGAATCCTGATCCAAAATAATTGAGGCTGCGGAACCATGGTGCTTGCTGTTTCAACTGATGGTATTGTAAAACGCACAATACCCGAACGTTGCAGACCGCCGGTATCATCACTTAATTGTTGTGGCGAAAATTGCTGCCATTGATTAGCATGGAGGAAGAACCAGCGTATTTCGGCAGCTTCCTTTAGTGGATTTGACGTACCTTCCTGCATTTGAAAAAGCACATGTAAACCCCTATCTTTTTCGGCCTGGCTAAAACCGATTAGTATTTCGCCTTTAGCCGGTAAAATACCCGAAGCTGTATAAGGTCGATATCCAAAAGCTGTTCCGACAAAACAAGCTGTGGCTTGTGCGGAGTGTATTTGTTTCGTAACAAAAATATCGGATGGTTTGCCCAAAAGATCAGCATCGGCCTCATAGGAAACATCGAATGTAAAAATGGTTGGTGGTTCAGGGATGTGCACGTTGGCTGCTTTGGCGCCCTTCACAAATTTGTTCAGAAAAGTCTGACCTGCATAATGAGGGTGATTGAGTCTGAATCGAATAAATCCTTGTGTCGATTGAGGGGTCAATAATTCGTCCGGCACCAGATCACTGTTAGGTTTATCATGTTTAAAGGTGAAGTGAGTCGACGATTTTTCAAGTTCTTTTATTTTTACCCACCGCCCGTCTTTGAGATATTCAAAATCGGTTAGATCAGCAAAGCTTGGCTTGATCAACAATCGCTTGCGGTCGGTGGCATCTCGCAAAATTTTATGGGCACCGGCCGCCGAATTTACGGCAGCAATGGCTTGGATGGCAAGTTTGGTATCAGGTGCATCGGTAAGCAAAGTGAGGGTAAGTTTGGCACCCGCTTTCGCAAAAAACTCATTGCTACCCCATACCAGACTCATCCCATTATTGGGAAAGTCGCCAAAGGGTTTAAAGGCTTTCGATGTATCCACTTCTCCCGTGTCATTGCTAACCCGGAAATGCTTACTTTGTCGTACGGCAACATGAACACTGATCTTTTTACATTTTATGGGCACTGCCCCCTTTTTTACCATCATCTTTAACACAGGTAATGCAGTGTGAAAGGTAAGATCTTTGTGAATGTCCGCATCGTAAGGCACAATCGCTTTTTCGCCGGGTGGAAGGGTGATTTTATCTTTGCCGATATATTGGTCAGGAATCCGGATGAAAGCCTTTTCGCTGGTGATATAGAAATCATACAAGAGATGGTTGACGACATGATTGTCGAATCGAACAATAATATCACGTTCACCACTTTGCAAATACAAAACCGGATGAGCCAATAAAAGATAGGGATGCAGGGATGTATCGGTCCGAAACACGCGGAATGCCTTGCCGCTATCGTTGAGTGCGCTTACATCCGCTTTGTACCATTGATCATCTTTGATAAAACTGCTCCATACCTGCTCAACACTGGCATTATTGAAGGCCTGCGCCGTGTGGCTGATGTAAAATTTATTTTGTCCCGCTTTATTTTTCTTCGCCGGAAACACGGTACCGGCAGGCAATTCGAATGGTGTATGGGTGGCAGGTTCAATCAGTAAATGGACAAAATCATTTTGCGCTTGCTTTGGTTGCAGATGCAGCACATCGCGGTAATAAAATTGAAGGTGTCGTTGCGTGAAACCATTCATATCGTCGATCGTGTGACGAAGCAGTTTCAGAAAAGTGAGAAATAGCGTAAAATGGGGTTGATGTCCTGAAAAATTATTGAGCAAAACCTCAACTTGTTCAGTACTTTTTTGTTTCCATGCCTGCAAAATAAGCATCAATTGTTGCCACGATTTATAAAAGGTAAATTCCGCTATTGTTTTGAATACATCGCTGCTACCCGAAATTTCATTCAACAAGAAATTCGTGTGTTCAGTCAATTTGCTTTTTCCTGAAACAAAAAATGACTTTGGCACAAAATCGTCACCCAGTAAATCAACTTTACCGGCAAGGAGGAGAAGTTCATTTTGCAATGTGGTAAAAAAAGTGATCCCGAGATCGCGCCGCTCTGCTTCATTGTCTGCCAGTTGAAGTTCTCTTTTGAGTTTACGCAATTGTTCGGGGTATTCAGGATCAAATCTTGACAAATAAACCATTATCGCAACCGGTTCGGATGCAAAAAAGGGAGTCCAGTCACCGGCCTCTTGATTTTGCAGATTGAAGTATTTGAGATGTGCCGCCAGGGTTTGCGCGTAGGCAATAAAGTCGGCGATACTCCGTTCCTCCATGGCAAAAAAGCCAGCTTGCAATGCAGGATGTAAGCGTCCGGCTTGTGTAGTACCTTGCGACGGATTGATCGATGATATGGTGTTGCAGTCGGCCATCAGGGTTGTATATGGGTTCCTTCTTTAATATAAAACGGATAAACAAAATTGTGTCGGGAGTTTGTACTTCTCACGGTGTAAATAATCTCAATCAGTATACGCCCCCGGTTGCCTTCGGTATCAAAACCAACATGATTCAAGTTGATGCGCGGTTCGTGTAAGGTGATGGCATCGGTAATTATACCGCGCATTTTGGTCAATAAGGTCGTTGTAATATTTTCAAATAAAAGGGGGGTAAGGTTGC
>CAZFKA010000027.1:17654-21190 GCA_964519155.1 uncultured Bifidobacterium sp.
AAAGAATGTGTAAGCTTTGCGCGATGTCGACTGTGTCTGACACCATCTGCACCGTATTGATCCCTTTTAGAAATACCGGGGGGAAGGACCATCCAATTCCGATAAAGTTTTTCTTCTCCATATTTATCCTCCTATAATGACTGTTGTACAACCAATGATAATTTTGCCGCCATGCGCTGTGCTGTCTCCCATACGCGCAGCAGGTTTGCCGCTGATCAGTACGGTACCCGATCCTTGCACAATAGTATCAGAGGCACCGGCACACACACAGGCATCTGTGGCGACAGCCGCAGGCATACCCCCGATCAGTACGGTGGCATTTGCACCGGGTAATACGGGTCCCCCTCCGTGGGGTTTGGGTCCGTCACTCAAAGGACAAACATGCATATCTCCTGTTCTGGCTGCTGCTGGCATTGTGTTTCGTTTTAGTTTAGTTTAATCATCGATCCTTTTAATTCCATGAGTGCGCTCGATTTTCCGCTGATACCGGCACCTTCAATTGTAATATTTTTTGCCGCCTTCAATATCAGGTCTTTTGTGCTTTCTATCGTAATCCCCTGATCATTCAGCGTGATCTTATTTTTGTTTTCATCTTCCAGTTGAATCCCTTTTTGATCGTCGCTGATCCTAACGTTGTTCCCTTTTTTGGTGCTGATAATCACTTCTTTTTTCTCATCGTCAATTTCAATTTTTGTTCCTTCTTTTGTATAAATTCCTTTGATATAATTTTCCTTTTTGATGTCCTGTGGCATTTTGTGCTTTTTACTGTACACACTGCCTAGAATAATGGGCGTATCGGGATTACCCCCTAAGTAACCGACAATAACTTCATCACCGACGTTTGGGATAAAAAAACTACCATGGGTATCTCCCGCAAATAAATTGGTCATCCGTGCCCAAACGCCATCGCCCTGCGCATTGATCACCGGCATTTTGACCCGGATGCGAAAATCGTTATTGGGATCGCTCTCGATTTGAGTGACAATACCGATATGCAAACCGTTTACGGTATTCACATTTCCCATCTTTGCCTGGTTGTCGCTCGATTTGGCAGCCGTATTCTCTGCTGCTGATTTTGCACTTTCAAGTCCAAATGCATATTCGGTTCGCCAACAACCATTTTCCAGATTGTGGGTTTCCTGTGTGATCAGGATCAGTTCGTTGTCGATATCCGGATTGACCTTTTGAAATTTTAAATATGTACCGCATCGTCCGAGCAAATTGCCCACTGTATTGACTTTCCCTTGAAACGCCGCCACATTGCTTCTGAAAACTTTCGCATTTGTGATCATCAATTGCGTATTCAAAGTATAGACCGGTTTACTGTCCTTTACTTCTTCAATTGTCCCCCCCTTCTTTTTGTTTTCCTTGCTTTCGACTTTTACTTCCTGTTGCTTATCGGAGTCCCAACTGCTAATCACATATTTTTTTATTCTCTTGCTTTCATCCATCTTTCCTGAAAATGAAAAAACATTGATCCCGTTTTCCGCCACGTAGGATTCAACATTTTCGAGTTGGTGGAGATTGGTGCAAACAATAGTGTTTTCGCGGGTTACCGGCAAATAGCCAACAGCATCGAGAAAACTATTCATATACTCCCAGGGCGTGGAGTTATTGTTGTAGGTCAACATTTCATCGAAACAGGCATCACTCAACACCGTATCATCCATCGTGACTTTAAACTTGTTGAGAAAAAATTTGAATTTATCCCTAAGCTTCTTATTGTTAAAATCCTTGGCTTCCTTGTCGTCCATTTTATACGGTAGGGTGAGAAAATGTGCTTTGTCTTTACATTCTATTTTTACGATATTGATATGATTGTCCAGTTCGCGTACAACTGATTTGACGATGCCACTGAACATTATTTTCTTTTCGCCTTCAAACAAAACCGAAAGTTCCAATTCATGCGGCGAATTATCCTCTTTTGGTTTCAATAGAGAATTGAGTGGATTTTTGCTTTCCTCCACTTGGTCTGTTTCCAATTGAATAAAAGTGAATTTTGCAAACGCGACTTTTCCGATCTCGTATTGCACAAAAGCATCTTTGAGCAAAGTATCCAATGCCACCTCTTCTCCATTGATTTTAAAATGGAGTTTGAGTAAATTATCGATTGGAATGTAGGGGTTCAAGTGTGTTGGGGTTGAGGAGGTTAGGCTTTTACTATTTCAAAGGGGGAAAAAATAATTTTTGTCCGGTGTCAATTTTTCTAAAACTCAACAATTGATTAGCTTTTGCGACGTCGATATAATAGTGGTTCTTTTTATAAATTTCTTCAGCAAGCAAAGTGATTTTATCACTCTGTTTTATCATGCGTTCATGCGTAACATCGGGTGATTCTTTTTTCTGCAATGACACCATAAAAAGGTAGTCAACGGTACCTTTAAATGTACACTTTACCCTGGCTCTCAAGGGCCGACCATCTCGTCTGAAATTGAGATATTCGATATCCATTGATTTCAACCGGCAGTTGAGGTTGTATCCTCCCCAAATTAATTTGAGGTAGGCAGTTTGATGCGTATCCGATTGATACCCCATCAGGTAAGAACGAAACAATTCAACTTCGATGCCCACGGCGTCAGGGATCGCGAGCATATCGGCTAATTCAGACGCTAGATCTCGTTTCGAGCCGTCGATAAATTGCGCAGGAGGAACAATTCCGCTTCCGTCAAACAAAAATTCAAAGTTAACTTCTTCGCCATCGATACGGTTAAATTTCAAGTCTGCACCGGTACTTCCCATGGCCTGTCCCTCACAAAAGGTGACTGTCTGTTTTGAATTGTATTTTTCGGGATTGAATTGCACAAAAATGGTATTGATCGCATCATCAGTGCAATCACTCTTTTTGTGAATTTCAATTCGCATCTTTTCGATACTACCGGTGGGTGGAGCGGGTGTCATGGTTCTTCTCTTTCTTTTAGTTTTTCAAATACTTTTTTGAGACAAGCTTCTACAATTCCTGCCTGAAGTTGGGCTAACCCGGCTGGCGACAATGGCAAATCGGTTTGTGTTTGCTTCTCCGTTTCCGAGACGCTTACTTTGATGATCAGTTCTTTAACTTCGATAGGCATAAATCAGACAGAAACAATGATTTCTTTAAAATAATTATATTTCAAGGTCATGGTTTGTATGACCAGTTTACTTTCTTCTGCATTGAATTCGCTTAGCTCGTAGGCAATCGGAATGGCATTGATGACCCTCCACACTTTCACCGGTATATAAAATTCGTTGTGCAACATGATATTGATGTTGACCGGTTTGAAATTAAAATTCTCCAATGCGTCTTTACACCATTCGGTGATGCCGGAAAGGTCGGTAGTCAGCCCCCGTTTGAGTACAAGATTTTCATACCCGGTTCTGACGGGCAACTGGTGCTTAAACATGTTTTGTCCACCTTCGGCAACGGCTTCTGTTTCTATGGTAGCCTTTAACCCACTGATACTCTGAAACTGAATATCGATGAGGTTTTGCGGAAACATCTCAAAAACAGCCGTGAAGCTAAATCCAACTATTGGGTCGCCAAACATACTGTTTATACA
>CAZFKA010000028.1:0-21091 GCA_964519155.1 uncultured Bifidobacterium sp.
ACATTGAATTATCGTCCTATACTTACGTTCCTTTTTACGAACAAACCCTGATGATGGTACCCGATAATTGGAGCCTCCAAAGTGTTTACAATGTACCCATGAACGAACTCACTGAAATTGTGGACAACGCCCTGCAAAACGGATACACAGTAGCTTGGGCAACAGATGTGAGTGAAAAATATTTTAGCTGGAAAAACGGCGTTGCCATCGTACCCGAAAAAGAATTTGAAGACATGGAACCTGAAGAAGCAAAAAAAGTGTTTGACGGTCCGCAAAGAGAACGAATCATTACACCGGCATTACGCGAAGAAGCATTCGACAACTACACCACCACCGATGATCATGGTATGCATATCGTCGGCCTGGCAAAAGACCAGAACGGAAAAGAGTATTATATGGTAAAAAATAGTTGGGGTGATAAAAACGACTACAAAGGATACCTCTATGTGTCGAAAGCTTATTTTCAGTATAAAACCACTGCTATATTAGTCAATGAAGGCGGCATGCCTGATGCGATCATGCGCAAATTGAAGTAGATCGCTTCGAAGATGCTTTTTCCCGCTTAAAAGCGGCTGGCGCCACTTTTTTTCTTAGATTTGTTTTTCAATAAATTTTTCTATGAAAAAAACACTATACCTGTTATTTTTTTCTTTGGTGACTACCCTCAGCCTGAACGCGCAAGTGGCCGGTGATACCATCATCACGTCTACGTTTAATTACACACAAACGCAGTTCAGCCGCGATACCATGATTCAGTTTCCGGATCTTCCCGGTGTCACCTATGAAAAAATATATATGATGTATAACCTCCGCTGCAAGGATGGATTGATTTCGTCGAATGTAGCCGGACAAACCAATATCGGATGTGGTGAATGGGATTATACCTGCAATACGTATATCATGGATTCTACCCGCACCGACTCGGTAAAAACCAAGCATCCGTCGCATATCATTACCGGATTTGCCGGTCAAAGCTATAATTATACAACCCAACCCACTTATACCTACTATAATTATCAGCAACAGAATGTTGTTTATAATAATGTGATCAGCGAAACTACGGCAACGGTAGGTAGTGGTCTTTCGAATAACAATGCTCCGCTGAATACACAACACGCCACTTCAAAATCTCAATTCCTGTGGACAGCAGCCGAATTAAGCGCGGCGGGCCTTACAGCAGGCAATATCACCAGTCTGCGTCTTCAACTCAACAATGCCGGCAGTGCTGCCCAATTTCTGAAGATCAGCATGAAACACAGTGCCCAAAATGTACTTAACGCGTCAACTCCTGAACTATCGGGCTTTACAGAGGTGTATTTTCTCAATACGGCACTGGTCAATGGTATGAATCAATTCAACTTCTATACCCCCTTTAACTGGAATGGCACCGACAATATACTTGTAGAATTCAGCTTTACAAACCCGGCAAATGGCATCAACAGCACTTTGTCAAGCGATATTACCCCGAATGTCAGCGGACTGATCATCGGCGCGAACGATTATAGCTTTGAATTTACCGGGAGTAATTCGATTCACCTGGGTAACCCTAATTTCAATAATATCAGTAATGAACTTACTTTAAGTTTCTGGGCATATGGCACCCCACAAAATTTACCGGCAAACACTTCCTTGTTTCACGCAGTGAATGCACAAAATCAAAGACAGGTAAACATTCATATGCCCTGGTCAAACTCAAGCATTTACTGGGATTGTGGCGCAAATGGCGGTAACTATAATCGTATCGAAAAACCGGCCACCAATAATGAAATTGAAGGACAGTGGAATCATTGGGCATTTACAAAAAATGCGACCAGCGGTATCATGAATATCTATCTCAATGGTGCACTGTGGCATACCGGAACAGGAAAAACCTTGCCCATAAACCCAATCGCAGATTTCAGAATTGGCAACGCACAGGATTTTGGTGTTCCTTATTTTGGCAAAATTGATGAGCTCAGTATCTGGAAAAAAGAGATCGCTATGGCCGATATTCAATCGTGGATGAATAAATCTATCACCGCCGCGCATCCAAATTACACCGATCTTGTTGCCTATTATCCTTACAATGAAGGAACTGGCTCGCTTACAAATGACATTTCTCCTTTGAATGTAGTGAGCAATGTTGATGGCACCCCTCTTTGGCGTTTAACCCGCGGCGAGAACCTGTTTAAAAATTTTACCGAAACCAGCAATCGCCCTATGGTCACCTTTGTACAAGGTGTCTATAGCCAAACGATCAACACAGTTGCTGTGCTCGATTCCGTAGTAAACGCACCCAATACAGTGTATAGTTTTGCTGTGCAAAATGGTGTGATCGTACCGGTTGATACCAACGTCTATTACCAGGCCGGTTATTCATATATCTACGATGCAATCACCAACGCAGTGATTGACTCAGTGCTCAACCCCACGCAAAATACGATCAATATCAGTCCACTGATCTATTACAAAAAATACCCTTCGGCTTATCAAATGGTGTCGTTTGTAACGCCATATGGTATCTTCCTTGATTTGGGACAAAACGGAAAAACTTGGACATTCGACGTTACCGATTATGCTCCCATATTGAAAGGGTGGAAACGAATGTTTATAAATGGAGGTGGCGAACGGCAAGAAGATATGGACATTAAATTTGTGTTCATCGTAGGTACACCCCCACAAAATGTGGTAGATTGCAGAAACATTTGGAAAGTTGACAATGCCGGTTATGGTGCTATCATGAACGATGATATGTTTGAACCTCGTAATGTAGCCCTCAACCCCAATGCAGTTTCGTATAAAATAAAAACGGCAATTACCGGTCATGGACAAGAAGGAGAATTTATTCCTCGAAATCACTATATCAATATTGCCGGTGGAAACAAGGAATTTATGTGGGATGTTTGGAAACCTTGCGCCTCCAATCCTGTTTACCCTCAAGGCGGAACCTGGATATACGACCGTGCGGGCTGGTGTCCGGGGATGGCCACCGATGTAAAAGAAATGAATATCACACCCTTCGTTTCTCCGGGCGCAGTTGCGAATATCGATTATGGATTGGACACCGCCTGGGGGTCTAGCAATTATTGGGTAAGCAATATTCTCGTGAGTTATGGTGCGCCAAATTTCGCACTAGATGCAGCCGTAATTGATATCAAGAATCCCACCACCAAAGTGGAGTACGCCCGTACAAACCCTGTTTGCAGTAATCCTGTTGTCACCATACGCAATACAGGTTCAACGGTACTGAATAGCCTGAATATCGACTATTGGGTAAATGGAAATCCACAACATGAAACCTATAGCTGGAGCGGAAACCTTGCGTTTATGGAGAGTGTAGACGTGAGCCTGCCCTTCAGCAACAACCTTTGGTCAGCCGTGAGCGGCCCAACGGGAAATATTTTTCATGTTGAGATCAGGGATCCAAACAATGGAGCGGATGCTTATGTACACAACAATAAATTCAATAGTAACTTCGACATCAGTAATGTGGTACCGAGCAATTTTTTCATCTGGTTTAAAACCAACCTGGCCGGAGCAGAAAGCAAATATGAAATAATTGATGAAAATGGAAATCAAATATTTCTACGCGACAATTTAGCAAACAATACCAATTACCGCGATACTTTTCATCTGGGATGGGGCTGCTATTCGTTCGTCATTCACGATGTTGAAGAAGATGGAATTGATTTTTGGGCCAATAATGACGGGGTTGGCTTTGCACGCTTCAGAACCTTAACGGGACAAACGATCAAGAATTTTGAAGGAGATTTCGGCAAATCGCTGATTTATAATTTTACAGTTGATTTTCCACTTTCCTACGAACAACTCCAGGGCGAAAAGGAAATTGCCGTTTACCCAAATCCCGGTCACGACCAATTTACCATTGCAGGAAAAAATATAGACGACAGTGAGATCAGGATCAGTAACCAAATCGGTCAAACAATGACGCTTCCTTTCCGGAAAGAGGGAGATAAAATAATAGTCGATGCCCGTGGTCTCACACCGGGGATCTATTTCATATTGATTCGAGATGAAATGAATAAAACCTATTCACGAAAAATACTGATTGAATAAGCAAGCAAAAAAGTGTTTTATCTTTTTCGATACGGGTGCAGTATCAGTCGATGCTTGCGATTGACTCATTGATTTGCCCGATTGAAAGATGATTTACATTTTTATAGCACAGTAAAGATTTCCAGCCGCGATTATTTAAAATAAACTTTTGTTGAGCAACGGAGGCATGTCCTTACGGATAGAGCCGGGCGTCTGTTAAAAATCCACTTTATAATTCAAAATAGGAAGCAAGCCTTGTTGATAATAGGTTTTAATCGCATGGCTTTCATTATCGTAGTAGCGATCGTAAACATTGAGCCTATTGGTAACATTTTGAATATCCAATGATAATGTCGAGGTCAACTTCTTGCGGTTCCATTTCATACTCAATCGAATATCCGTCCGGAAATAAGCAGGTAATTGTTCACTATACGCGCGATCTTGTTGATACACCGTTGTTTCTTCGACAACAGAACGTTCGAAATTGATTGGTGTGGTGCGATAACCACCCGCATAGACCGACTTCAAGTTGATGCCAAATGTACGTCTGCCGGATGCCGAAACAAAATCCTTGCCGGTGGTCAAATTGAAGATGGCATTGCCATTGAACCGGGTATTGTAGGTTTTGCCGTTGGAAGCCTTATAGGTCGATTGGTAAAGAGAAGTACTGAGCATACCATAAAAATTTTTGCTCAATTGCTTTTCGATTGAAATCTCTATGCCATAATTTTTCCCCTTGCCTTTATTGACCAATTCATCGCGGACATAATCGGCCTGCGTGTTCAAGGTTGACAGGGTATTGGTGTCGGAAATACTTACCGGAATATTATATAAATGCTGGTAATACAGTTCTGTCTTTAATTTGATTTGCTTTCCGAGCATAACGTTGTGGGCAACGACAAAATGATGGGCTTTCGAAAATCCGAGATCTTTATTGGGCATGAATTTAATGCCTGCAGCGTTATTCGCGGTAGCAAAGTATACCCCCCAACCTTGCAACTGACTGTGCAGACCATATCCGAATGAAAGAGAATGCCGACGGTGCATATCCCACTTAAGCGATGCCCTCGGTTCGATACTGTTTGTATGATTCAATAAAAGATACAGACCATGCAAACCGGCGTTGACTACAATTTTTTCTGACAGTTTATATTGTATCTGCGAAAATGCCTGCAGAACCTGGGTTGTATTTTGTACATCCACCAATTCCTTTACCTGATCAATTGACCTTTCGCGGAACTGTTCATGAAAACTAAGTCGAACATATGATCCTATTACACCTGAACGCAGCATGGCTCTTGCATTAAATCGATGATGCAATACCGTACTGAAGGTCAGTTTTCGCACGATGTTTTGCTGGTCATACACATTTAACATACTGTAATTTTCCTGTACGTAATTGCGGTTGTAAGATGATTGGCTGATCGAATACGCAAGTGCCGTTTTCAACAGGCTGCCATGGCCGATATTGATTTGATGCGTTGCGCCCCATAAACCCGTATTGGATACAAATCGGTCGCCATATTTTTCAGCCTCCGATTTCCATTGCGTACTGTCTTTCACCACCCGATAATACTGATTGCTCAACCCACCAAAACTAAAGAGAGAGAATTGTCCGCAACGTCGGGTGGGTAAGAAAATATTGTAAGACAAATCCTGAAAATTGGTTGTCGAAGGCGTAAAACTGAATCCGATCTTCGACAAAATACTCAGTGTCGAATAACGATAATTCACAAGGTAAGATCCTTTATACCTTTTTGAAAAGGGGCCTTCAACAGCAAGGTTTAGACCGAGTACGCCTGCCTGCGCGGTGTACTCCCGTTTCTCGTTGTTTCCTTTGCGCAGTTTCAGATCGAAAACGCCACTGAGCGCATTTCCATATTCAGCCGCAAACGCCCCCGTAACAAAATCGGAATTAGCCAATAACTGCGTACTCAATATTGAGATACCCCCACCGCTACTTCCCGATGAGGCATAATGATTAGGGTTGGGCACATCTATTCCTTCCATCCGCCAAAGCAAACCCGAAGGGGAATTGCCCCTGATCACGATAAGATTATTGCCATCGTCGCCCGCCATAACCCCTGCAAAATTTGCCGCCATACGCGCCGGATCGTTGACCGCTGCCGCATACTTTTGGGTTTCTTCTACTGAAAACGAACGAGCACTGACAACACTCATTTCATTCAATGCTGTATTCTTTTTTCGGGCCGTCTTCACTACGATCTCTTTTCCGGTCAAAATTTTTTCGTCAAGACTAATGTGAAGTACAAGTTCTTTCCCTGAATTGATGACAGTATTGGCTACTACATTTTCTTTAAATCCGATTGCCGTCACAAGAATAGAATAGGTACCCACCGGAACCTGTTCAATGGCAAAATGACCCTCAGTATCCGTTACAGTACCTTTGTTTAAACCCATCACAGTCACCGTGGCACCACTTATCGGCCTTTGCAAAATCCTGTCGGTCACTATGCCTCGTATCGTTTGCGTCAGTGTTTCTGCTTGCGTGGTAACACATAGTATGAACATTACAAAAATGGCAAGGAAATGCTTAATACTCATCATAAAATTGATTTTGCATAGGACAATTAAACATCCGTTCACCCCTAATCAAAACTAAAAAAATAAGTTGCTGTTAAATTGTATACGCATCTTGCCCGTCGTCGTTTGGCCTTTTGGATATTTCCGGTAACTGCCAAGTAAATACACCTTTCCCCTTCTATGTGGTGGCGAGGCTTTCGATACTATTGCCATCTTTTTCTTACCCCATAAAAGAGGAAGATCAGTAGGCAACCTTAAAATTCAAATTCGGCATTTCGTGCAAGCTCCCCTCATCGGCAATGATTCTAATGTTTTCCATAATCAGTCTATCCCCCTGCTGCACTTTACTGCGTAGTGTATTAAAATATTATACAGATTCCTCGTTCAGCGAACTGTAATTCATTTCGATCGGGTCATGACGAAAAGGTTGTATAAAAAGGAAGAATGTGAACACATACCTTTTTTCGTTTGCCGTAAATCCCATTTTAAACTCATCAAAATCAATTTCGCCCGGAAACGTGCAATATTGTCGTGAGGGTACTTTCTGGGTGATAGTCTGCAATGCAGCTATTTTTCTTAACAGCAAAAACGAATGGGTAGCAGTAAGTTCCCCAGAGCGAATTTTAAATGTTGGTTTGCGATAGGGGATTATGCACTTCAGGTTGTCTTATGTCTAAAGATTTATGCTTGTCATAATCATGCTTATCCTTAAATTTACTCAATTAAAATATTCACCGTTTATGCGTTTGTCCCATCTTGTCCGAAAACTATTCATTCCTTTTCTATTGGTGTCAACATCCGTTTCGCAGGCCGAATCGCTTACCTATACCGTATACAAAGGCAAGGATAAGATTGGGAAAATTAATATCAGCCGAACGCATCGAAACAATACTGTTGAATACTTTTTCGAATCGAACGTTAAGCTTCGGGTGATTCTCAATATTGAGGTGTATGATCGCATGAAAGTCATTTTCAAAGGCAACCAAATGATCAGCGCTGATTTGTATCGCACCCTGAACGGAAAGGTAAAGGTCAACAATACTGCAATTTGGAACGGTAAAAATTATGAAATGACCAATATGGACGATGAAAAAAACGTGTTGCAAGCACCTATTCATCTCACTACCGCAAGTTTGTACTATGCCGAACCGAAAAATAAAAATGAAGTTTTTTCTGAAAAATTTCAACGCATGATCCCCATGAAAATCACCGGCAATAAACGATACACCTTGCAATTACCCGGAGGAAACAAAACCAGTTATTCATACGGCAATGGTGTTTGCGATCTTGTGGAAGCCGATACGGATTGGGCTACGCTGCGTTTTGTGCGTGATGCGAATTGATGTGAATTAACTAGAAACTGTTCAATAATGGAGTGCATTAATTGCTGCAAACACAGTTAAGCCCGTGGCAACCGTACAAGAAAACCAATACGGTTTTTGCCTTTCTTATTCTTCGAAATATTGACCAAACCTATGCTCGTACCCTCCTGTGTTTCTGTACGATTGATGAAACCGATCTGAATACCCTTTACCGATTTTGCCCGATTATAAAGCGTCGCAATTTGTACCCCTTTTACATCGCCCCGTACCAGATTGAGCAAACCGCCAATCTGCACGCCGTCAAGCGATGATTCCACTTGATTGAAGATTGCGGCTGCCTGTACACCCTTTACTTTTCCGCCAACAATATTGAATAAGCCGGCCAATTGCACTGATTTCACATCCCGTTTATTGATATTGAATAGTCCTCCGATTTCTACCAGATCTACCCCACCGTTGTAACCGCCCACCATATTCAAGGAAGTTTTGCTGATCACCTGGGCATTCATTTTACCATGTGTACTCAAACCGGGTACAAATGAAAATTGCCATGCTCTGGTGGTGTAAAACTTCTTGAGATTCAAACTTCTGATTCTTTGCTTTGAGCTGAACAATACACGCCCGATCCACTTTTGCTCAATCACGTCGGGCTTTTCCTCTATCACTTTCGTTTCAGCGATTTCGTCTGCTGAAAAATATTTAGGATTAGCCGCCAAACTCATAGGAGGATCTTTATGATTGAGGGCAATAGTAACTTGTTGATTGTATTTCGCCTGTATCTGCAGAGAAGTATCATGGTAGTCCGTTTTACTGACCGATACCGCAGCCACCGGAAATTTGCTTTTTAACTTCAATGAAAAAAATCCTTTGTCATCGGTCATAGCAGAGATCAGATGTTGCTTTTCATATACCGTGGCGTCCGGAATTTTTTCGCCGGTTTCATCATCCACAACAAATCCGCTGATAAAATAGAAATCGTTTTGAGTGGGCGTTTTACTCATCACCCCTGAGGTCGATACCGGCTTGCGGCGAATGATTACATAGCTGCCGCTTTCCTTGAACTCATACCCGGCATTGAAAATCATCCGCAATACTTCGGCCAATGGTCGATTTACTGCCTGTACACTAACCAGCGAGTCGCGCTTTATAGCTTTGGTATTGTACGAAAAATTAATATTGGCTTCGTTGCTGATGATCGTCAGCACCTCGTGCAAAGGTTGATTCTTGGCTTTGATACTGACCGTCGACGATAAAATACTTTGCGCATTCGCCCACTGACTAAAAATCAGCATTACGCCTATTAAACTATTTCTTAATCTCATATAACTATTTTAAAATGTATTTGCCTCCTTTCTTTTCTACTGTGATCTCAAATGTTTCGCTGATGATGTCAAGGATGTCTTCGAGCGACTCATTATCGAAACGAGTTGTCAGGGTCAACTTTTTCAAATCTTCGCGACCGATGACCACACTATCGCCATAAGCTTCGTTCAATACCTCCACTACCTTCCACAAGGGCGTATTGTCGCACTCAAATTCCCGGCTTCTGAAATATTTGTACAGTTTATCCTTACTTTTTTCAACAACAATGGTTGAATCTTCGCGGTCGATTCGTGCTTTCTCGCGTGGATGTAATAGTACGACCCGGTTAAACTTCCTGACCTCCACAATACCGGTTTCCACTATCACCTCTGTATACGCATCAAATGATTTCACATTAAACGATGTACCCACCACCCTGATCTCGACATCGTTTGCCGCATCAATATAAAAAGGCTTTTGCTTATCAGGTGTTATATTAAAAAATGCTTCTCCTTCCAGCTTCACCCGTCGCTCAGTATTGCTGAATACTTTTGGATACTGCAACGAAGCATTTTTATTGAGGGTAACAACGCTATGGTCATTCAATGTATCGATCCTGACCTTTTGCTGCGAGCGGATGTGTTCTGTTTGCATGACGATTTCGGGCGAATCGACTTTTACGGGAATGTCATGCGTAAGCCGATACCACATCAACAGTCCCCCGATGAGCAATATAGCCGCTGCCGCATAATATAGTGTACGTCGTATGGTGAATGATGGTGTGGGCTTGGTCAATTTGCTTTTCAGGCGCAACCACGCAGCTTCCGTATCTATATCATCTTCGGTCTGCAACGATTTGCTTTCTTCCCATATCTGTACAATCTGATCGTAATACAGTTGATTTTGGGGTGACAATGCCAACCATTCTCTTACCGCTGCTCCTTCGTGTGCTGTGCATTCCTGCAACATAAACTTCACCAGTAAATCGTCTTCAAGCCGTTTCATTTCTTCACTCATGGCAAATTATTTTTAAGATAATAAAAAAGGACAAAAACCGCGACTAAAAAATCAGCGAGCTTTAGTCTGAGCAATTTCAATGCTTTCCCCATATGATTTTCTACGGTCTTTTCAGAGATCTGCAGGCGACGCGCAATTTCACGGTAACGGAGCTCTTCGTAACGGCTTAGTTGAAAAACAGTCCGGCATTGTTCAGGCAACTCATTCAACGCCTGACGAAGTTTTTCTTCCAGGTGTTTGTAAGCGAGCTTCCCTGAAGCAGATGTCGAGTTTGCTTGTTTCATCACTTGCTGGGCATGAGATTCATAGGCCAATTTCACTTTCAGATGTTTGATATGGTTGAGGCTATCGTTATACACACATTTATACAGATAAGCTTTGAGCGACGAATCGATATTGATCTTTCCTTTTCGCTCCCATAACTTTAAAAAAAGATTCTGCACAATTTCCTCCGCTTGCGTCTCATCATTCAGCATGGTATACGCGTACAAAAACAGGGGTTTGAAATAGGTTTTATAAACCGATTCGTACATGTCAATGTTACCACTCAACAATAAGGAAATACTGTGCTTGTCTGCTGATTCCACTCGCCAAAGATAAAATAAAGACCTGTTTATTTACTGTTTGATCAGCTTACCTGAGCCACTGATTTCAACCTCCACCGACGGATTTCCACGGTAATACACGTCGCCGCTGCCGCTTATTTTTGCAAACAGGCTATTGACCGCATATACTTTCGTGGTACCCGATCCTGAAGTGACTGTATTGACCTGATCGCACATTACGTTCAGCATACTGAGGTCTCCACTTCCGCTGATCTTGCTATTTAATGCAGTTGCTTGCCCGCTTGCCACATTGATTTTTCCTGAACCGCTGATGGAAGTGCTGACCGACTGCGCATCCAATACCGGAATATCGATATCGCCTGATCCACTTACGGTGAGATCAAGATCGCCGCAACCCAGTGAATTGATCAGTTGAATGGCTCCCGAACCGCTGACATTCAAAGCCTTCAGCGAGGGCATTGTAATGTTGATCGTGATCGGACTGCTCTTGATGATCACATTGTTACGATGTCTGATGGTAAGATGTTGTCCGCTTTGAGTTGTCAGGATCTCATCGGCGATGTTATGCTGCGCCAGCACTTCTACTTTGTAAAAACTATCCTGGGTAATATTGACCGTGGCATCTAGGGCAAGGCTGATGCTGCTGAAGTCGGAAAGCGGACGGGGATCAGCAATTTGGGGGCCGGTGCCTATAACCTTCGAGCAAGAAGAAAATACGATGGAAAAGAAAGCCAAATACAATAGGGTAATACTTAAACGTGTCATGATTAAATTTTTTAGATTTCCTCATAAGACAATCAACCTGGCCTTTACCCCTAAGCTAACCCAGAAAAAAATTTTCCAACCTAAAATAATTGTACTTTTACTGTCTAATTCACATTTATCATGGGCGAACAAACTCCAATCATCATTTTACTTATTATTATTTTAGGAATTATTTTTTCCGGAATATATACGGTACAACAAGGCACTATAGGCGTAATAACGATGTTCGGCAAATACCGGAGGGTGGCTCGTCCGGGATTGAATATCAAAATCCCGTTTTTTGAACGCATTTTCAGACGAATTTCCATTCAAAACCGCTCAGTGGAACTTCAATTTCAGGCCATTACCCTCGATCAGGCTAATGTCAATTTTAAAGCGATGTTGCTGTATGCCGTATTCAATCAGGATGAAGAGTCGATCAAAAATGTTGCGTTCAAATTTGTCGATGACCGCAGCCTGATGCAGGCCTTGATCCGTACCATTGAAGGTTCTATCCGTGCATTTGTGGCCACAAAACGACAATCGGAAATTCTGGGCTTGCGTGGTGAGATTATCTTGCATGTAAAAGATCAGATCGATACACAACTTGAAAGCTGGGGATACCATCTGATCGACCTGCAGATCAATGATATTTCTTTCGATGAGGAGATCATGAAATCAATGGCAAGGGTGGTGAGCAGTAACAATTTGAAAGCAGCTGCGGAAAATGAAGGACAGGCACTGCTGATTACCAAAACTAAATCGGCTGAGGCAGAAGGCAATGCGATCAAAATATCGGCTGAGGCCGAGAAGCAAGCCGCACAACTGAGAGGACAAGGTGTGGCGCTTTTCCGTGAAGAAGTAGCCCGTGGGATGGCTACTGCAGCAAAGGAAATGGAAGATGCGAAACTAGATGCTTCCTTTATTTTATTTTCGATGTGGACAGAATCAATCAAGCATTTTGCAGAAGAAGGCAAAGGCAATACGATTTTTTTAGACGGTTCGGTCGATAATATGCAAAGAACCATGCATGAATTGATGAGTATCACCGGAAGTAAAAAATAATCAGGAACGATGATTTGCAGACAGCCCCCCTTTTGGAGGTCATGATGCGTAAAAATAATTGGCAAACAGAAACGGAAATAGGGATTCCTGTTTTCATCTTCAAAATATTCTGCAGAAAAGATGTTATTCAGTGAAGTGGTAGGGCAACAGGCACTTAAAGAAAAAATGATCCGCCTGATCAATGAAGGGCGTTTACCGCACGCCATCAATTTATTGGGAACAGCAGGCAGCGGAAATTTGGCCTTTGCTTTGGCCATGGCGCAGTATATCAACTGTAAACAAAAAACAGCAGAGGATTCCTGCGGTGTGTGTGCGGGTTGCACAAAAATGAAAAAGCTACAACACCCAGATGTTCATTTTTCATTTCCCACGGTGAGTATCCCGCGTAAGCCCCCTTCTACGAGTAAGGACTTTACACGCGAATTCAGGGAGTTTGTTTTACAAATGCCCTATGGCGATGATACCGACTGGCTAGATTTTTTAGGAAAGGAGAAACAAGGAAATATCACCGCTGCAGAATGCAGGGAGATCATACAGAAACTTCTCTTGCGCAGTTTTGAAAGCGAATATAAAATACTGATCATGTGGTATCCCGAATACCTCGGTAAAGAAGGGAATATTTTGCTCAAATTAATTGAAGAACCCGGCCCGAAAACGATCCTGATTTTTGTAAGTAGTTCGGTCGATAATGTATTGCAAACTATTCAGTCGCGTACCCAACTGTTTCCGCTTAAGCGACTCAGTGATCAGGAAGTGAAAGAAGCGCTGATGAAAAAGGGGATCGCAGAACCCAAAGCATTGCAATATGCCCGTATTGCTGAAGGAAATTTCCACGAAGCCCTGCAATTGGTAGCGCATGCTGATGAAGAATTACTTGACACGACACGCAATTGGCTGAATGCCTTGTTTGGGAATAAAGGATTGCAACTCGTAACCTGGTCGCATGAGATGGCGGATATGCCTAAGGAGCATCAAAAAAAGTTTCTGTCTTATTTTATTCAATTGCTCGAACATGCTCTTCGACTAAAACACAGTGGGGCCGATCAACTGGCCTTGCTCGACAGTGAACTGAAACTCTTGCAAACCCTGCTGGCAAAAGGAGTGAACGAAGACAGGATCGCAGCAATATGCCACGAAATCGAACAGGCTATTTACCATATTGAACGGAATGCCAATAGCAAATTGCTATTTCATAATGTCTCTTTGCGTTTGCAAATGCAATTGCTCGGCGTAGCACAGTAGAACGCGTTTCGTACCGCAAAAGGGTAAAAGCTACAACATTAGCCGGAATTGTGTATTTTTGGCAGTTGAAGTTTGGGTTGCAGCCAAAACGGAGCGTCGCAATTGCGCCGGGAAAAGTGAAAGCGCTGGTATCCAACAAAATATTATTTATAAAAAATTACTATTTAAAGACTATGGGATGTGGAAGTTGTGGAACAAATAAAAACGGGTCATTGCCCACAGGATGTAAGGATCACGGATCGTGCAGGAGCGGCGGATGTAACCGACTCAATACACATGACTGGCTTAGCCTGATACCGGTGGCCGATTTTGCCAAACCTTTTCCGTTTGTGGAAGTGAGTTTCAATCATGGCAGCCGCAAAGAGTTTTTTAGAGCGCAAAATCCTTTACAATATGAAAAAGGCGATTTTGTTACGGTAGAGAGTAATCTCGGCTTTGATGTAGGCGTGGTGAGTTTGACCGGCGAATTGGTGAAGTTGCAGATGAAGAAAAAAGGGGTAAAAGAAAAAAGCGAAGAGCTGAAAAAAATTCTTCACCTGAGTACCGAAAATGAAATTGCACGATTAGAAGAAAACAAGAAAGGAGAAAAGGAGAAAATGATCAAGGCACGGGTAATCGCTCGTGAATTGAAGCTGGATATGAAGATAGCTGAAGTAGAAGTACAGGCCGATGGAAAAAAAGCAACCTTTTTTTATACCGCCGACGACCGGGTCGATTTCAGAGAATTGATCAGGCGTTTTGCCGAGAGCTTTAAAGTGAAGGTTGAAATGCGGCAGATCGGTATTCGGCAGGAAGCAGCAAAAGTAGGTGGCATCGGGAGTTGTGGCCGCGAATTGTGTTGCAGTACCTGGCTGAACGATTTCAAATCGGTGAGTACGACAGCAGCGCGCTATCAGAATTTGTCGATCAATCAAACTAAATTATCAGGCCAGTGCGGCCGACTGAAATGTTGTTTGAATTATGAACTTGACACCTACATGGATGCCCTGAGGGTATTTCCCAACGGAGTAGATCGTATCAAAACCAAAACAGGGACAGCTTACTTACAGAAAAAAGACATTTTCAAAAACTTGATGTGGTATAGTTTTGAAAAGAGCAATACCTTATATCCACTGACCATTGAGCGTGTGAAAGAAATCAGCGAACTGAATAAACAAGGTATTTTTCCGGAGGAGTTGCAGGCTGTTGAAGTGACCAAAAAAGCGATTGCCAGCGAAAAAACCGACTTTGTAGATGTCGTCGGGCAATTTAGTCTGAAAGGCCTTGAACGCGCAAGCAAAAAGAAAAAAGAAAAGGCAAAAAATCAGCAGGCGGGCAGCAGCAAACCGGGTACGGGCGGAGGGAACCGCAATCAACAGGCCAAAGGACAAGGCCAGAATACCGACAAACAAAAGGGGCAACCGAATGTAAATAATACGGACAAGCCAAAAAATAAACCGCCCCAAACGCAGCAAAACAAACTGACGGGTAAAAGCGGCAGTGGCGGCGTAAAGCCTTCGAACCCGAAACCACCACCCAATCCATCGGCCAAAAAAAATAATCCGCAAGTAAAAAAGCAGGTCCCTCCTGCTCATCAACCGAAAAAACAGGAAGGAAAGGCTGAATCGTAAGATCGTACAAAATTTTGAAGGAGTTGTATAAAACGGCCATCGCATGTCGTCGGAACTTTGCAGGGTAAAAAATATCTTTTTACTTTAAAAATTCCGGTTATGAAAAAGCTCATTTTGTTGCTGGTGATCAGCACCTTATTCAGTACATATGCTAATGCACAACGCGTGCGGGTCAATGTGCATATTTACGATGGACATCGAATTTATTTTCAACATCCCCACAGTTGGTATATACGTCATGGGTATTATTATCACCCGCGTGGCTATTATGCCCATCCGCGTCAGCGCCGTGTGCACCCCATGCGACGGGAAGCCTTTCATGCACGAGGACATCGCTACGGACATCATAAACATCATGGTCGTCCGCATCAACGAAGAGGACATGGCAGACGTTAAAGAGTTATTTCGTTTAACGTTTGCTTGCTTAGTTGAACTTGAGTCCCAGGGTGAGTAAAACACTGCTCACTCCCTGCTTAATTTCTGCCATTGGCACATCGGCATTGGCTCTACTCAAGGTATAGGGTGTTTGCTTATAATTTTGTTGGCTGTGTATAAAAGCGGCATCTATAAACCAATCTTTGGTACGGTACCCGATTCCGCCGCTGATTTGCAAACATGATGTGTTGAAAAGCACATTTTTATAGGGATTGCCGTAGTAGGCGACCCCTGCCCGCAAAGCCACATCGTTGACCTTTGCCTCTGCTCCCACACGTAGGTTAAGCACCCCTCTGTACGTATTTCGGATCACGGAGTTTATGGCCTGACTTTCATTTTCGTAGCCCTGTCCATAATTGTATTTCATACTTCCATAATCAACATATTCTGCGTCTGCGGTAATAAATCCGTATTGCTTAAACAAAACGGTTGCGCTAACAAGGGCTTTGTAAGGTGTGGTTTGCCCATAGTTAAAAGAGAGAGCCGTATCCTGCCCATAATTAGCAATAGGGTCGTTACTATTATGCAGCAACAAACTGTCGGTGTGCGATTGCATATCAATCGTGGAAATGTCATTAAACTGGATATAGGTTGGCGTATGCAAGGCGATTCCGAGGCGAAAAAGGTTTGACGGCTTATAGATAGCCCCTAGCTTAAGATTGATCCCGGTACCGGTCGTACTCAATTTCTCGGTAAAATACATATAGCGAAAATCGTTGTTATTGTTGCCGGATATATCTTCTTCGTCGAATTGCAACGTACGATCGTAGGTTACCCTTGGAATACCCAAGGTGGCTCCCAGCATCAACTGATCGCGATAATTGCCCCCGGCGCTGATCACATATTCTTGCATACCACCTTTTTCAAATACTCTTTTGGTTTGTTTGATACCGGCAGCATAAGGCACATAGGAAACTGCCAAATTAGAGTCCGCACCGAAACCCCGATCGATGAGCCATGTTTGATAAGCAGCAAAAGCCGGATAACTCACACTGCCTGCTGCACGTATACCGCCCAGAGCGTTGAATTCTTCGGCATATTTTTCGATCAGTGAATTTTTATAGTTATTGCCCGCATACACATATTCATTTTTAAAGCTTTCATTTCGATTCATCCCGAACGCAAAAGAACCGGTCTTCCAGGCACTTTTTTTATAGGCTTCACCTTTTTTGGCTGTGGTCAACACCAACCCAAATTGGGCGAAATTGAGTTTTGTGCTACTCGCCGTATTGGTATTGCCAAGGTACTGACTCTTGTTTGCCGAATGGCTGAATGACGGCGTGAATGCCAATTCACCTCGTCGATAAATGCCGATACCGGCCGGATTAACCGATAAGGATGCGAAATCGCCACCAACACTCCCCATAGCATTTCCGATAGCCACCGAACGGGCCGTACCATTGTACAAGGTGTATCCATAACGGAGTGCATCAAATTCATCTTGTGCACGAACCTGTTGCAAAGCCAAGAAGGACAGTATACTGAACAATATTTTCTTCATGATCGTCAATTTAATTTTTGTAATTCTATTTATAAAAAAAGCACACTCGCATTTTAATTAAAAATATAAGTGTGCTGTAAATTTTTCTGATGTGCATTATCTGCGTCTTCCACCACCTCCGCCACTTCCCCCTCCGAATCCGCCACCGGGCGACGACATACGAGGATTTTCGTTGCGGGGTGTTTGCATACGGGGCGATTCCATACGGGGTGTTTCTACTCGTGTGCGCTCAATCCGCTGCTCATTTCGTTGTTGATTCATTCGTTCCTGGTTCATTCGCCGATCAGTTTCCAAGCGTTGTTGTTCGGCCCGTTGTCTGTTTATCTCCGCATCTTGTTGCCGTTGTTGTTCGGCACGCTGATTCATCCTCTCCAGGTTCATGCGGCGCTCTGATTCCATTCGTTGTTGCTCGGCTTGTTGTTGTTGTTCTCTGATCGCATCACGTCCGTTTTGCTGATTGTTTTGCCCACCACTGCGTAAATCGTTATTTGTTCTGTCGATGTCTTCGGTTTCGCGCACAGCATCGTTACGTACGTTTATTTGGCGGTTACGCTCACGTATTGATCCGTTTCTGGTGTCTATATCCCGATTGTTGTTGGCATCGATCAAGGGTTGTCCGTTTTGCTGCAATACAGCATCACTTTGTACGATACGCCCTCCTTCAAGTGCAGCTTGCCGATTGCGTGGTGTATTGATACCCACCTGGCAATTCATAGAATTGCGCGGACCATATTTGTAAGCACGGCCTCCGCCACCAAATCCATTGTAATAATTTCCATTGTAAAAACCGTCCCAATAGCCATTGTAATAGCCGTAATTATAGCCGTTGTAAAATCCGCCATATCCCCCCCATCCATATCCGCTTCCAAAACCACCGTACCAGCCATTGCCATACCCGCCGTACCAACCACTTCCATACCCGCCATACCAACCATTGCCGTACCATCCGTTGCCACAACCCCATTGATTGTATCCCCCATTGCCATATCCGCCACCATATCCCCATCCGGAGCCGCATCCCCAGCCATTGTTCCATGTATTCCATCCATAATTATTGTACCAACTTGGATAGCTATAACTCCAATCCCACCAATAGGGGTCGCCGTAAAAACTACTAAAATAACCAAACTGCCAATACCAGAACGGTCGATAAAAACGACGGATGCGGGTGGCATATTGATATTCGTCGTCATTGCTGTATTGATCATCTTGCTGATCGTATTGGTAACTGCGTGATTGTTGAGTTCCCTGCTTGTCTTGATCATTTACTCCATCATATTCGTTTGCCCGTTGATTATTGGTCGGCGCCTTTTTTGTTTGCTGAATATTGACAGAACCGTCGCTGTAGACATCATCGTAAGATTGCGCCGATACAGCACTTACGGAAAAAATCAGCGCAACGAAGGCAGATAAAAAAATATTTTTCATTCCCTGTTTTTTTAAATTTTTACGAACAATAAATTCGCTTGTCGAAATTACGAAATTTGTGCCATCAAACGAGTCTGTAACCGGCATTATGGCGAGAAAAACCAAGCTTTAACATTTCTATGATGAAGCCCAAATGGTTTGCATGACGCGGAAGGCATTCGTTCGCCTGCATTTTGATCAACTTTTGCTACCGGGGTGTCGATCTGTGAGTGCTGCCAAAGCGGTGTTGAGCCCAAACCAACCACATCGTTTCCTTGATACCCGCTATTTTTTTTCATATACCCACAATATTCTGTTATTTTGCGCCTGCTAAAAAAAAAGCCATGGCAAAAGAGATTACACCCCGACACGAAGATTACAGCAAATGGTATATCGACCTCGTGATCAAGGCCGGATTGGCTGATTACAGTGCCGTAAAAGGCTGTATGGTGATCAAGCCGTATGGATATGCCATATGGGAAAACATGCGTGATGTACTCGACAAAATGTTTAAAGACACAGGTCATCAGAATGCTTATTTTCCTTTGTTCGTACCCAAAAGCTTGTTTGAAGCCGAAGAAAAAAATGCCGAGGGCTTTGCAAAAGAATGTGCTGTTGTGACCCATTATCGATTAAAAAATGATCCTGCCAACCCCGGGAAACTGATCGTTGATCCCGAAGCCCGGCTCGAAGAAGAATTGGTTGTTCGTCCCACATCAGAAGCCATCATCTGGAATACGTACAAAACGTGGATACAATCGTATCGCGACTTGCCGATTCTCATCAACCAATGGGCGAATGTCGTACGTTGGGAGATGCGCACCCGTCTGTTTTTGCGCACCGCCGAATTTCTTTGGCAGGAAGGCCATACTGCTCATGCGACCCAAGAAGAGGCCTTGGTGGAAACCAAACAGATGCTTGAGGTGTATGCCGACTTTGCTGAAAGCTGGATGGCCATGCCGGTCGTGAAGGGTGTAAAAAGTGAAAATGAGCGTTTTGCCGGTGCTATCGATACCTATTGTATTGAAGCGCTGATGCAGGATGGTAAAGCCTTACAGGCAGGCACCTCGCATTTCCTTGGTCAGAACTTCGCAAAAGCATTCGATGTAAAATTTGTCAACAAAGAAAATAAAGCCGAATTTGTCTGGGCTACTTCATGGGGTGTTTCTACCCGACTCATCGGTGCCCTGGTGATGGCGCACAGCGATGATGAAGGATTGGTTTTACCTCCTAAATTAGCCCCGCTGCAAGTGGTGATCATCCCCATCTATAAAGGTGATGCATCGAAAGCGCAGATCGATGAAAAAGCAACAGAATTGTTGAGTGAATTGAAAGCCAAAGGGGTTCGGGCAAAATACGACGACAGCGATCAGAATCGTCCGGGTTGGAAATTTGCCGAATATGAAATGAAAGGTGTACCAGTGCGGATCGCTCTGGGTGCACGAGACCTGGAAAATAATGTTGCCGAAATAGCCCGACGCGATACCCGTGAAAAAAATACGGTAAGTTTGGATGGTTTAAGCGAAAATATTGTGTCATTATTGGATGAGATTCAAACAAACATTTTTGCCAAAGCCCTGAATTTCCGTGATGAACATATCAGCAGAGCCGATACCTGGGAACAATTTCTTCAGTTGCTCGATACTAAATCAGGGTTTGTCAGCGCTCATTGGGATGGAACCGGCGAGACAGAAGAAAAAATCAAGGAACTGAGTAAGGCTACGATTCGCTGCATACCTTTCGACAACCCACCCGAAGAAGGTCTTTGCATATGGAGTGGTAAGCCGAGCCGTGAGCGGGTGCTATTTGCCAGAGCCTACTAAAAATAAAGCGTAGTTTCTGGGTCCTCACTCCCTCCCAACTGTTTGTGGAAAAGTGAACGAAATTATGCTGAAAAGATTTGTTTATTTTGCGTTCTAATCAATTCAGCATGGAGCATTTACAGGGAGAAAACCAGCAAACAGAAGCCAATTTGGCCAGGTGTTCAAAATGGGGCAGACTGTTGGCCTATATTACATTTGGCAGTGTGGGCCTGAGTTTCTTGCAATTATTATTCGGTATCATAGCCAATAAGGGCAATATAGCCGGTTCAATATTCAGTTTCATTGTATCTACTGCCATTACACTGGTATTAGCAGTAAACATTCTTAATTTTTCGAAATTTACCGATCAGGCGCTGTTGAGCAAAGATCAGGCTTTCATGACACAGGCATTCACGCACCTCAAAAATTATTTCCTCGTCATCGGTGTTATTTTTATCATTCTTTTATCCTTATTTGCCTTGTTCATGCTTCTTTTTAC
>CAZFKA010000029.1:0-12218 GCA_964519155.1 uncultured Bifidobacterium sp.
CATGACAAGGATTGGGGTAAATTACTTGTTAGCTACTGCGTATTCGCCGGATAAACCCCGGAACCTCATGAACTGTTCCCTTCTCTTTTCGTAACTGCCCCTGTTAAAATTCGCATAAATGAAAAATACTGCTTCCGTAAGCCATAATTTTTTCTATTTTTGAAGGCTTATGAACAATGACGCCGTTGTCAATACAAAGATCAAAAAAGGGAAAGCAACCTACGCTTATTCCATCATTGGTGTAGCGCTGGTTTTATTTCTGCTGGGTTCGCTGGGATGGTTGGTGATCAATGCCGGTGAATTGTCGAAATCGTTTAAAGAAAATATCGAGATCTCGGTGATATTGAACGATAATACGCGTGATGAGATGGCGGTTAAACTGAAAGAGATCATTGATAAGCAATCGTTTACCAAATCGTCGCAATACATCACCAATGAGAAAGCGGCCGAACAGTTTAAAAAGGATTTTGGCGAGGATTTTTTACAGGTGCTCGATTATAACCCCTTGTATACGTCGGTGAATTTTCATTTGCATTCTGATTACATGAATACTGACAGTTTGCTCAAGATCGAGAAATTTCTGATGCAAAGCAATGTGGTTCGAGAAGTCTTTTATCAAAAAAATCTGGTCGACATTATGAACAGCAATGTGCGTCGTATCGGCATTGTGATACTGGCCATCTCGCTCTTTCTCATTTTTTCTGTCATCATACTCATCGATAATACCATCAGGCTGGCGATGTTCAGCAATCGTTTTCTCATCAAAACGATGCAAATGGTGGGTGCCACCCGATGGTTTATTGCCAAACCGTTTAATATCCGCAGTGTAATTAATGGGATCATTAGTGCGGTAATAGCGATTGCCGGCATTCTGGTACTGAAATTTTTCGCTGAAAGCTGGTTGCCCGAACTGAAATCGTTGGCCAATACCAAATGGCTGGTCATTTTGTGCATGAGCATACTGGCTATGGGAATTATCATATCTTTGCTCAGTACCCATCGTGCGGTGATCAAGTATCTTCGTACGCAATTAGACGATCTTTACTAAATAATAATGAAATACTGCTATGTCAAAAGCCTTACACACGAACAACGATAAACCACAAACGCCGGTGGTGGAAAAAGAAATACCCCGTGCAACATCCGGTGGTCGACAGTTTTTGTTTACCAAAGAAAATTATACCCTCATGTTTATCGGACTCGGGGTGATCATTCTGGGATTTCTCCTGATGGCCGGTGGCAAAAGCAGCGATCCGAATGTATTTAATGCAGACGAGATTTATAGCTTCCGTCGCATAACGCTTGCGCCTGTCCTGGTTTTGCTGGGTCTGGCAATTGAAGGTTACGCCATTATGAAAAAGCCAAAAAGCAACGCCTAACCCAGTAGATTCATATGACGATTCTTGAAGCGATCCTCGTTGCGATTATCGAAGGACTGACCGAATTTTTGCCCATATCGTCCACAGCACATATGGTAATTACCAGTTCGCTGATGCACCTTGAAGCAGATCCGTTTACCAAATATTTCGAAATTTGTATTCAGTTTGGTGCCATCCTGTCTGTATTGGTATTGTACTTTAAAAAATTTATCAATTTTAAGTCCCCGGCATTTTATCTCAAACTTATTATCGCAGTGATCCCTTCGCTTGTGCTGGGCTTTTTACTGAACGATTTCATCGATGATAAGCTGGAAAGCCCTTTATTTATTGCCATTATTATGATTTTGGGTGGTGTGGTATTGTTGTTTGTCGACCGGTGGTTTAGCCGGCCCACAGTGATGCGGGAAGAAGAGATCAGCTATCCCCTTTCCTTAAAAGTGGGCTTGTTTCAATGCCTGGCCATAGTTTTTCCCGGACTCAGTCGCAGCGCGGCAACTATTATCGGTGGAATGAGTCAAAAGATATCGAAGGATGTTGCTGCAGAGTTTTCTTTTTTTCTGGCCGTTCCTACCATGGCCGCCGCTACCTTGTATAAAACCTTGTCGTATGTGAAAGACAATGGCATGTTCAGTGCCGATCAATTGTCGACTTTACTAATTGGTAATGCTGTGGCCTTCATCGTTGCGTTACTGGCCATCAGATTCTTTATTCGTTTTGTCAAAGAAAAAGGCTTCAGAATGTTCGGCATTTATCGAATCATATTAGGCGTGGCTGTACTCGTGCTTTCTTTGATGAAAGTGATTGGGTAAACAAATCCTTGTAAGGAGAAAACAGCAATGAGCGTCTCATTATTTTTTCTTTGTTTCCGTTTTTTCCGTTGTTTTGACTTCAACTGATTTACGAATCTTGTCAAATTTCTTATCCTCCCAATTGATCAGCAGATAAAAATATTTTTTGATCTTGTCCGGATTGCGTGCAGCGAAATCTCTAAATTGCCCGTAAAGATCTTGATGAAACAAAGTGATTAGTACATAACAATCGAGATAGCCGACTTTTTCCATTGCGCGCGCAAAGGCAAAATGTTTTGGACTGGCATTGGTCAGCATTTTTTTCCAGGCATATACTTCAAGATAACGCTCCTGTGTTTTGTCGTTGGGAATAACGATACCGGTCGTATCAAAAAAATTGAATACGTCTTGCCGGGCAGCCTGATAATGCCACCAGGGCGATTTTTCGCTGACCACAATTTCTTCCTGCATATTTTTAATCGACAAAGGAAATACTTCGCGGGGTATCCATTGTGTACTGAACGACAAACCCGTTTTTTCGACGATGCGTTTCAATAAGGCAAAATAGTGGCTTTGTGGATATATCAATATAGCTTCTATCATACTGGCCGCTGCGTCAGTAAAGCGTCCGCGATTATATTGCATGATGGCGAGCTTTTCGAAGGGTTCCGACTTTTCAGGATTTAATACCGCAGCAAAACGATAACGCAACATAGCAGCCGTATCCTTGTTCATGAGGTAATAAATATCGCCCAACCGGAGATGGGCTGTGTAAAATATTTCATCCAGTTCAAGCGCCTTTTCAATATGTTTAGCCGCATCAGGGATCACCTTCTCATAGTAGGCTTCCAAACCGGCCTGATACTCAGCCCAGGCATCGCTTCGGACTTCTGCATTTACATTAAGGGTATCTACAAAAAACTGCCGAAGATATAAAGATGATGAATCGGCGTTGTCGAACAATCGTGTGGCTTGCCGACAATTTTGCAACATATCATATAAGTAAGCGTCGTAGGGTATCTGGGCGAAACTCTCCAGAATCTTTAATTTTCGTTGAGTCTTTTTGTCTATCTTTTTTCCACCACTTTTGCTTTGCTCATTAAAAGCCGCTTTTTCTTCATCGGACATAATCAACGAGGAATCAATCGTGACGGTGGCATCACTTCGTAAGTCAATTTCATCCTCTTCCTTTTCCTTTTCTTTTTTTGACGATTCTTTGGTGTTGATCTTCGCCATGTCGAGACCTAAAGATTGAAATACCTCCTTGGTATCGACAGGTTTATCAATGGCATCAGGATTTGCTTCATCCGCTTCATCGTTTTCCGCTTTGAGTGAGTCGATGGCCGCTTTGCTCAAGTTCATATCGTTCAGTTCCCCTGTGGCATCTTGAATACGATACAATACCTGCCGTTGCATTTGTACCAAAGCTTCGTAGAAATATACTTCCCGCGGGTTTTGCTTTACCAGGTCTTTGAGAATTTTTTCTCCTTCAAAAATCTTATACTGGTTGTACAATTTACGGGCCTTTTCAACTTTCTTCCGATCATCATCATCAATCACTTTATCCACCACTTTCTGGGCGGTGGCTTTTTGACAAAAACCTAAAACAAGAAAAATGACCAATAACTTTTTCATGTTGATAAAACGTAAAAATACGAATTATTTTCCGGTAAACACCGTAGCCCTCAGCGCATCAACCTAGTATCGGTATCTTAAGGAATATATGCGTACGTTAAGGGGAATGATGAGTACAAGGATAACGGAAATCTCATTTGGCGTAATAAAAATTTATCCCCTTGATCGATTTTTTATGTAAAGTATACTTTACCTTTATACAAAACAATTTATCCCATGAAATACATGCTACCTCACCGGTTTAAATTCATCGGTATGCTCATTACACCATTAGGTTGCTGCGGCTGGTTGACGATGCAATTCGGCTATATTGATCAGCTGTTGGACCACTTCTTGTTAAAACATTCGAATGAACGGGTATTTGAAGTCGTCAACATCATTGTGGCTGTAACTTCATTCTTCTCTTTTTTGACCGGAATATATTTCTTGTCCTTTGCGAAAGAAAAGATGGAAGATGAAATGGTACAACATATCCGACTCGAGAGTTTTCAATTTGCCGCAATCACACAATGGTTATTTATCATCACCACTTTTATTTTGATGTGCTTTTGGGGCGAACCCGGTGATTCGGGTTTTATTCTTCTCTTGGCGGCATTCGTGCTTTTCTTTTGGCTCATTTATATCCTGCGCTTTCACTATTATCTTCATGTCAAACTCAGGAATGACCAATAAACTCAAAGAAATCAGGCAGGCAAATGAGTTGACACAAGTACAGTTAGCTGAACGAGTTCAAGTGTCGAGACAAACCATCATCTCAATCGAAAATAATCGATATACGCCCTCTGTTTTACTCGCGCTAAAAATTGCGCAATCTCTTCAGAAAAAAGTAGAACAAATTTTCTTTGTCGACGATCGTGATTCGTGAAGCTATGCCTTTGAGATTCTGCTTTTTACTGGCGTTTGCTACTAAAAGGAATTCCCGATTCTTTGCAAATCAATTTGGCAACATCTCGCGCCATATTGATCGCAACCGGAATACCGCCTCCGGGCCGACTCCAATGGCTTGCATAGTAAAAATTACGGAGACCGGGTAGGGTAAATTTTACCGGGGTTGCTGCCATAACATTGTCGCCGGGCAACCAACCTTGTGCACTCCCTTGCCAGTTATTGGTATAGCGCAACACGGTAGCCGGCGTAGCAAAATCAACCATTTCAATATTCTCGGTAAAACCCGGATATTTCATTTCCAGTATTTCAGTGAGATCGCGGATAAACTGCGCTTTGGTTTCACGGTATTTTTTACGATCATTTTTTCGAAGGTCTATCCAGAAATTACCATTACGGGTATAAAAGCTGCAAGCCATTACTGTCTTGCCTTCCGGCGCCAAGGTGGGATCGTAATGATAAAAATGGGTTTCAAGACGATCCCAGGTTTTTCCGCAAGGCGAATGCAGTTCTTTCTCGATAGGAAACCGGCTGAAATGCGGTAGTTCTTTATAATCTCTCTTTAAACCAAACGTCACCAGTAGAATTGAATAATAGAGTTCGAAAGATCGTTCTTCTTTTAAGGCGATAATTTTTTTGTCGGTATACTGACCGCCAAGATAATCAAACACGGTTCGGTACCAGTCGGCACACGATAATACTAAATCGCAATGATGCACCACATCATGTCGTACCAGTAGACCGGTGGCACGATTGTTTTCCGTAAGGATCTTTTTCACGGGCGTATTATAATGCATTACACCCCCTAAGGACTCAAATCTTTCGGTGAGGCGTTGGGCCCAACGCAGTGAACCACCAATGGGATATCCTGCGCTTTTTTGATCAAATGCTGCCATGGGGAAATTAAACACCAGCATTTTCACTTCATCATTGTCGAACAAATTTTCAAATACTTCCCGTAGAAAAGGACTTTTGAATTTTTTGGCAAACTGTTTATTGCTGATGCGGGTTTGCCGCATAATGATAAATAAAAAACGGAGATACCGCATCATTTTGATTCCCCGCCAGGTGGCCTGTAAAAAGGGCAGCTTGTCCATCAACGGCGGTACCCGGTATTGTTGCAACACACGGATATCATTGATAAATTTACGAATCGGCTTTTCGTCTTCAGCACTCAGATCGAGCATGTACGCCTGCAAGCGGTCGAGATTGGTATACAACACAAAAACCTTACTGCCATAACGGTCTGCATTTTCTTTTACTTCAAGGGTGAGTCTGATGTCATGATTATAAAATGGAATACTTTTTACATCGAGCAACTCGTTCCACATATCAAAAAAGCCGTGTTTATCATCGGATCCTAATATCCAATGTATACTCCCATCAATCGTATATTCCCCTTTTTGCCAACTGGTACACAAGCCTCCGGGGATGGAGTGCTTTTCGAAGATCTGTACATCGAACCCATTCATCTGCAGATAACAACCAGCACATAAACCCGAAACCCCCGCCCCGATGATATTCACCCTTTTTCTCATATAAATAGTGGTTGTAAATGTAACACGCAATATGCGGACGCAGGCATAAATACAAAAAAAAAATCTCACCCGAAAGTGAGACTTTTCTTTTTGAATGTCCTGAAATTTAGTTGATGCTGATGGTTTTAACTTCTTTTTCCTGTACTTCTTTTTTCGGGATTTCAACAAACAAAATTCCATTCTCATATTTTGCACTGATTTCGTTGACATCCAACTGATCGTTTACAGTGAATGTGCGCTTAAACGATTTGATCGAAAATTCCTTTTTGATGAATTTTTCATTTGCATTGGCTTCTGCTCCTGATTCTTCCTGCTTTTGCTCCGTTTTTTGATACGAAATCGTCAGCAGATCTTTGTCGAGTTCAATTTTGAAATCGGCTTTACTGAGTCCGGGAGCCATCATTTCGATTCCATAACTTTTGTCTTTTTCGATGATGTTGACAGCCGGTGTCTGGTGCTGAAACACAGAAAAATCATCGTTCAGAAATTTGTCCATCGCATTAAAAATGCCGGGAACATACACGGGGGTTTTTACTCTAAAATGTGTCATTGTATTTTATTTTTTTTGTTTGATTACTATTTATCAATTTACATACCACCGCAGTATTTCAGACTTTTTGTCTGTAAATTGAAAATTTATGCGCCCTTTTGTCGCTTTTACGTCTTTTTTCGTGAAAATGTGGCAAGAAAATCGCCAGGGAAAAAGTTATCTTTGCTACATGAAAAAATTTTTAGTAGTTGTCACACTCCTGTCCTTATTATTTGCCTGCGACGACAAAAAAAATACGATAGACTTGCGTGAAACGTTTCAATCTGATTCGCTCCATTTTTCAATCAACTATCCGTCGAATTACGAAGTTTTGAAAAACCCGAAAGATGGGCAATCTATCGCGATCGTCCGTAAAATAGGAAATGACAATAAGCAATACCGCGATAATATGGTCTGCTGGACCGAAGAAATGCCCATGGCGATCAGTGATAGTGTTTATTTGCAAGCATCGATTACGCAACTAAAAATTTCGAATCCGGCATTGTCGATTCTTAAACAACCCGCCCAACAATTAGGACCACATCTATTTTCAGCTTTTTCATTCGAATATCAGGCTAAAAATGACAGTTTATTTACGGTAAATGGATTTTGCCTGGTAAAGGGACAACGCGGATACAATTTTTCCTGCACTGCATTAACACGCGAGATGCCCGAAAAAATGGAAACATTCAAAAAAATATTGAGCAGCTTTCAACCCTTATGAAGAAATATTTAGCCCTCGGCGATAGCTACACAATTGGTGAACAAGTGGAGGCCAAACATAATTTTCCCCACCGCGTTTGTGCAATGCTGAATGAACAAGGAACAGTATTTGCACCACCACAGATTATTGCTGTGACCGGATGGACAACCGATGAACTCGCAGCCGCGATAGCCAGCGAAAAACCGGCTTTTGATCATGATTTGGTGACCTTATTGATTGGCGTCAATAACCAGTATCGGCAAAGGTCTGCAAGTGAATACTACTGGCAGTTTTACAGTTTAATTTGCCAGGCCATCTTATTCGCCCGGTCGATACCGCAACGGGTGGTTGTGTTATCGATTCCCGATTGGGGATTGACACCCTTTAATCAACAAAAAGACCCTGCTGCAATTTCTGCTGAAATTGATGAATTCAATGAAATCAACAAAGAAATTGCTGCCCGTTTTGGAACCCATTATGTTGATGTCACACCCTCTACACGCGCCCATGCGAAAGACCCGACCTATTTAGCTTCCGATGGTTTACATTACTCCGCAAATGAATATACCCTTTGGGCGGAAAAAATTGTGCAACTGATTCGATGACTGTGTTCGCACGATGATAATTTTTTTTTATGAAGCAGCAGGGTGCTGCGTTGCTGTTGAATACTTCCTACCTTTGACAGGTATAACGGAGAAAGACCGTGCTTTTTACCCCTCATTTTACCAAGCCTTCCTATGAAAAAAACGATCAGAAAATGGACATTGCGCATATTGGCAAGCGGGTTGTTTATCGCAACCCTGTTACTCACGATTCTCTTATACCCCTTTTTAACGTATGCAAACAAAACAGTGTATAAAAACTATACGATTTACTACAACGCAAGTTCCGTTCCTTTACTGCAACCCCACCTCGATGAGGCAACAGTACTACTCAAAAGAAGTGAGTTGTACAACGACAAACTGAAACTTGATATTTGCCTGAATGATGGGTCCCCCTATCCTGCACTGATGCGCGTGCTTCGCGGGCAAGCATTTGCCTGGGGTTTCTATAACAAAGTGGTCTTGCAGGGAACGATGCATTGTCAGGATAATTATGTTGAATTGAATGGCTACAAATGGAACCTGACCCAACTCCTGGCACATGAAATGACCCATTGCTTACAATTTGACAAATTTGGTTTTTGGCATTCAAAACCTGCTGCGAATATCGACAACTGGAAATGGGAAGGATATGCCGAATATATTGCCCGACAACAAACTGTTCAAACAGGCTTACGCGAGAATTTAAACAGGCTTAACACACAAAACGCTGACACCTGGCACATTACACTCGACGATAGTACCATTACATCCAGAGCGTATTTTCAGTATTGGATAAATGTTCAGTATTGTATGGAGATTAAAAAAATGAACTATCGCCAATTGCTTGAAGATACAAGCAGTGAAAAAACAATAAAAAATGAAATGATAAATTGGTATAACAGCTTGTACTAGCTCAGAAAAAAGAACAACAAAACAGCAATATACACTGCAAAACACTAAGGTGCCAGCGATCGAACCAAGTGCTCGATCCTTTCTCTTTTCAAAATTTTTTGCCCTTGCCTTCCTTCGGCAATTAGCCGTTCACCACAAAAAGCTTTGAATGAAGTTATGATTTCCTGTCGGTCTGTGATTTCTTCAAACCTTGATTCAAACCGTATCTCATCGCCCACAAAGGCCATGCTACGGTGTTCAACACTTATACGGGTGCCAATACCTTCTTCATCAGTTTCTTTCATGTCCAATACAAACAAACGGCCGCTCCATTCGGCATCGCGGGCTATGGCAAAAGTTGAATATACTTCATGAACCGTACCCGATTCAAAAGCGGCAATATCGTCCTTTGCAACGATTCGGCTATACACCCGCATATCACCCGGTTGAAAAACGTTGTGCATTTTTTTTGTATTCGACAACAATAATATGAATTTTGTCAAGAAAATGTTAGGGAAATTTAACCAGAAAAAGTAAATTTATTCCCAATTACTCATCTCAGTTGACCAAATACTCATTTACATATTTAATAATCAATAAATTATAAATCTTTACTTTTCAAACACCAAAAACAAAATCTCATGTACATCAAACAAATTATTAAGGTCTGCGTTTTTTCTGCGCTGCTTGTTGTTTCTGCCCAATGTTTCGCACAACACACAATGAATGTTAGCAGCCACACGGCAGTAATAGCCGGCAACACATTCGATTACTCGATCGGTGAAATGACCTTGATCAGCACGGCACATACCGGAGGATTGATTGTGACCCAGGGCTTTCTGCAACCGCTGCAAAATGAGCGTGTAGAAACGCATATGGCCGAACCATCAAGTGCTCAAACGATGGCCAATCAGGTTAAAGTTTACCCGAATCCGACGGAGAACATTCTCTTTATTGAATCTATAGAAGAAACTGAACAGATGATCGGTTATCAGTTATTTGATGCCACGGGTAAAGTAGTGCTCAACGAAAAAATCAATTGGCATGTTGGGTTCAACAAACTCACTCTCGATCTGCGAAATTATGCCGCAGGCGCATATTACCTGATGATTAGCCAGCCCAATCAGCAAGGCAATTTGGAAAATACTTCATACAAAATTCAAAAGACAAATTAAACCAAACAACATAGTACTCAAAAAACAAAACGAAAAATCATGAAACAACTATTAAAAACACTTCTGCTGGCTACTTTGCTCGTGCAGGGTACGCAATCGCTTCTCGCACAAGCTCCGCAGCTTTTCAATTACCAAGGTATCGCCCGTGATGCAAAAGGGAATCCAGTGGTAAATCAAAAATTGTCGATTAAACTTTCAGTCTTACCTGCCGTTGACGCCAGTCTGGCTGAATACGAAGAAACACAAATGGTGACCACTAATGAATTCGGTCTGTACACCTTGCAGATCGGTAATGGTAAAGCACTGAGCGGTGAAATGAAAACAGTGAAATGGGAAAACGGGAATAAATATATCCGTGTCGGAATTGATCCACTCGGAGGAAGTAACTATACAGATGCCGGTACTAATCAATTGTTGTCGGTGCCATATGCTTTATATGCTGACAAAGCTGGTATTGCCGGAAAAAACACCAACGATAAAACAAGAACAGGAGCTGTAAATTCAAACGCGGCCCATGTGGCCGGTGATGCGAATTATATCACGAAGTTTACGGCTCTCAATACCATCGGCAAATCCTTGTTGTTTGATAATGGAACCAGTGTAGGTCTTGGTACGGCATCGCCGAGTGCAAGTACGAAATTACATTTACTGACCACTACCGGAAACATCGAACACCTACGAATGCAAAATAGCAATCCAACGGGTTTTGGTAAATTCATGCTGTATAATGATATCGCTTCAAACTATGCCACGTTCACGAAATATGGTAGCGCTTTTCCCGGGGGATATCCTGGTATAGCATCACAGTTTCCCTATGCCAATATGCTGGCGTTTGGAAATAATTTTGGGCCGTTTTTGCTAGCCAATAATGGCAATGTGGGAATCGGTGTTATCATTGGAGGCACAACAAAGTTATTTTTCAATGCGCAGCAGAATACCGGATATCTTGGATTAGGTGGCAGTGCATTACCTACAGCCAATGTACATTTCAATAATAATGGCGGGGGAGATACACTACGCATAACCAATAATACAAGTGGCCATACAGCAGGTGATGGTTTACTAATCGGTAACTCAGGGAATAATGCTTTTATTTTAAACAATGAAAGTGCGCAAATCACCCTCGGCATCAATAGTACACCCGCTATATTGACCATCACGCCTGCCGGTAATACCGAACTTTCAGGGCAGATTAAAATTGCCGGTGGTACACCTGCTGCAGGTGAAATTCTGACCAGCGATGCAAATGGTCTGGCTACCTGGGAGCCGGCTGTTGCAGGACCGCAGGGTCCACAAGGACCACAGGGATTGCAAGGTATACCCGGTGTACAGGGGCCTGATGGACCTGTTGGGCCACAAGGAATTCAAGGGCCACAAGGGCCTGACGGACCGATGGGGCCACAAGGACCGCAAGGTATACAAGGACCTGATGGGCCGGCAGGACCACAAGGACCGGCAGGAGGCGCAGGGGCGATGGGACCCGCAGGACCACAAGGACCCATCGGCTTAACCGGACCGGCAGGACCAACGGGTGCAACAGGTGCTCAAGGCCCAATCGGACTTACAGGAGCTACCGGACCAGCGGGACCGGCAGGGCCAACCGGAGCAACAGGGGCAACAGGACCGGCAGGTGCTACCGGACCAGCAGGACCAGCAGGGCCGGCGGGACCAACAGGCGCAACAGGACCGGCGGGCCCCACGGGACCAGCAGGACCGGCAGGAATTTTAGCGAACGGAGCCGCATTAGGCAATACGCCGTATTGGAATGGATCGTCTTGGGTAGTCAATAGCAGCAATATTTTCAATAACGGATCTAAAGTTGTGATCGGCACCGTTGCGTCGATGCCAGGCAGTTATAAACTGTATGTGCAAAACGGAATACTCACAGAAAGAGTAAAGGTAGCTGTAAATGGAGCCGCCAATTGGGCTGATTATGTATTTGCTCCTGATTATAAACTGATGCCGCTTGAGCAGGTAGAAGCCTATGTAAACGAACATAAACATTTACCCAACGTGCCCTCAGCGCAACAGATGGCAGAGGATGGTATAGACGTAGCTACAGTAGATGCAAAACTGATGGAAAAAATAGAAGAGCTGACCCTCTATATGAT
>CAZFKA010000029.1:12228-20547 GCA_964519155.1 uncultured Bifidobacterium sp.
GATCAGCACCCTGAAAGAAGAGAATGCAACTTTGAAAGCAACGCTTAAAAAATAAGCATTATTCATTTTTTTGATCAGCGTAAACAGACCGTAGAGCAATCAAGCTCAGTTAATCAACTTGACAAAGCCGCCCTACACGTTTATTGACGCCGGACAAAAAACAAAAACCATTTAAAAATGAAATACTTAAAATATCTTTTTTTATTCCTGGGTGTGATCGAAGCACAGGCGCAAAATGATTTTTATTATTACAAAGAAGGTAAAATGCCATTGGAGCTTAATCTCCACTATGCTTATCTGCTTTGTAACCTGAACAATCAGAGCAGTCTGCAGAAAAAACTGGGTTCAGTGGCAACCATAACAAAATTTCACCAGGATATTTATCAAAACCGGCTGATCAAGACATACAAAAACAGTGAACCCCGCATGGCAAATCCCAACAACTACTATGCGGAGATCCGTTTTACAGATAGCAACCTCACTGAGCAGCAAGTAATTGCGCAACTCAATGATTTAAGAAAAATGCCGGAAATCATCAGCGCTACCCATAGCTACAATATCGACAAGGGCAATCATTTCGCTATCACCAATTATGTATGGATCGGGCTGAAAAATGAAAATCAAATGCCGCAATTGCTTGCTGAAGTTGACAAAATAAATTACTCCGTGGTGGGACAAAATCCTTATATGCAAGAGTGGGTTATGTTATGTCCAAAACAAAGCGCTGTGATGTCGCAGATAAAAGCTGCGCAATGGCTGACCGAAACCGGTTTGTTTAATGTGGCCGAGCCAGAATTCATCGGCGGATATGCGATCAATTGCACCAACGATCCTTTATTTCCGAATCAGTGGGGATTCAACAATACCGGGCAATTGGGCGGAACAGTCGGTATGGATACCCGATTGTGTAATGCGTATGCCATAACTACCGGTTCGAATAATGTGGATATCGCCGTAATTGATGAAGGATTTGAAAACAATCATCCTGATCTGGATGGCAATATAGAAAACACCGGATACAATACGAAAACGGCCACTACCCCCACCGTTGTATTTGGTTCGCATGGTACAGCTTGTGCAGGCATAGCGGCGGCTGAAGGTAATAATAGTTTGGGAGTGACCGGTGTGGCGTATGGAGCAGACCTGATGTCTGTTGCAATGGAGTTTGCCACGTTGACGAATGCCCAAATTGCGGATGGCTTTAACTGGTCGCGATTAAATGGTGCTGAAGTAATGAGCAATTCCTGGGGAGGAGGCGGTGCCAGCGCGGTGATCAACACGGCGATCTCTAATGCCCTGACACTCGGACGTGGAGGCTTGGGTTGTGTGGTATTATTTGCCACTGCAAACGACAATGCCGGCACAATTTCATATCCCGCTAATTCAAACCCTGATATTATCGCAGTCGGTGCGATGAGTATGTGTGGTCAGCGCAAAAATCCCGCTTCCTGCGATGGAGAAAATTGGTGGGGAAGTAATTACGGGGCAGGTATGGATGTGGTTGCACCGGGCGTAAAGATATACACAACCGACCGGCAAAGTACAGCCGGTTACAATACTGCATCTGGTGTAGCCGGTAACTATTTAACGAATTTTAATGGTACATCGTCCGCTTGTCCGCATGCAGCCGGTATCGCTGCCCTGATATTATCAGTTAATCCGTGTTTGACCCAGCATGAAGTGGAAATGATCATGCACACAACCGCTCGCAAAGTGGGTGGATACAGCTATACGGTTAATGGTCTATACCCGGATGGTACATGGAATAACGAAATGGGTTATGGTTTATTGGATGCCGAAGCAGCCGTAAAAATGGCACAAACACTCTATTTACAAAACAAAACCGAAACCGGCACTGCCATCAGACGGGCGTTAAATATCAATGCCGGAAACAATGTTAACCCCGCAGTTCCGGCAGGCGATTATATTACATCGCCGGCAGCGAATATCAATATCATCGGTACAAATTACATTGATATGCAACCCGGATGTGATCTGCAGGGCACAGTTGATGCATACCTGACCCCAGCCTGCTTTTAGGGCTAACATCGACGATTCGGTATTGTATACTGACAAGATCTGAACGATTTATCAAACCGCCTTTCTCAGACAGGAAAGGCGGTTTTTTTCTGACCACAAATAAGCATGCGGTAAATGAAGGGTTGCCGTACTGAGACCAATTCCCTTTTTGATGAAGAGAGAAAAAGACGATGAGCCATAGCCGTGATAGTAGCGGAAAGCCACGACCTGAAAGGCGTGCTTGCAGCGGATAGCACGAAGTAGTTTAATCGGGCGATACCGACCGGCTACTATCAAGCGACAACAAACATTTTGTAAGGATAAAAAAATTTCTGAGAAGTCAGGTTTTGTTTGCAATTTTGCTTTTTAAAAAAACATCAATCATGAAAATAGCAATAATGGGAACTGGGACAGTAGGACAAACCATAGGTGGAAAACTAATTTCTTTGGGACACGAAGTGATGATGGGTAGCCGAACCCGCGACAACAATAAAGCGCAGGAATTTGTAGCAAAATATGGTGAACATGCAAGTATGGGCACCTTTGGAGACGCAGCTGCGTTTGCTGAACTCATTTTTAACTGTACGGCCGGTATGGGCACGCTACAGGCTTTTGGAAGTTGTTTGCCTTCTTCGCTCGAAAACAAAATAATCATAGATCTAGCCAACGCGCTTGATTTTTCGAAAGGTATGCCCCCAACGCTTTCCATCGTCAACAACACTTCGCTTGGTGAAGAATTACAACAATTGTGTGCCGGAGCGAAAGTGGTCAAAGCGCTGAATACGATGTGGTGTGGATTGATGGTAGACCCCCTGTTGGTAAACGGTGGTGATCATGATGCGTTTATCTGTGGGAACGACGCCGATGCGAAACAACAGGTTACCTCCCTATTGCAAACGTTTGGCTGGGAAGCTACGCATATCATTGATTTGGGCGACATCACCAAATCGAGAGGTACGGAAATGTTTTTGCCGTTGTGGTTGAGCATTTATGCCAGCCGTGGCAATGCTGCGTTTAATGTGAAAATTGTATAGGCGTCCTAACAGGGCTTAGTATACATTTATTTATTTGACAGCTTAAAATAAGATTGTCTAGCAGAAAAATAGCGAGGGGAAATCTTCGCCTTGTTGTTGTTTTTTGCCAGTTCGATTGCATCGTTATGCAACGCCCTAAACTTAAAAAGAAAGGGAAAGAATACAATTTTTGTGCCACTATTAGCGATCATGTTGTCCACGGGAGCAAAGTCCCTTAAAATCTGATAGAGACTTTTTCAAGAATTGAGCATATTAATCTTTTACTTAATAAGTAAAGTTAAATTTTTCAGTATAATTAAATATATTTTTTGCCGAAAAACATGCTAAAACGACCAATTACTCATTTGCAAGTACCGAATTCTAAAAATATCTAAACAAATGTTAATTTGTTGACACATTTGTTGACACAAAAAAATCTTTTGAATTCATGCTAAGAAAAAAAATCTTACCCTTGGCGTTCATTGCATTTTTCTCGGTAGTCAGCCAGAAGTCATTTGCCCAGCAGACCATAAATGTGAGTAGTCACAGTGCTACGATCAATGGACTGCAATTCGATTATTCGATTGGGGAAATGACGTTGGTTTCGACCGAGAGAAATCCGAACATCATTGTAACACAAGGTTTGTTACAACCTATTGGCTCAGGAAGCGGAGCCAGCGCGCAACCCGGAAACACTGTTCTTGCACAGACTGATGCGATTAAAGTGTATCCAAACCCTACAGAGAATATTTTGTTTGTTGAATCGATTGAAGATGCTGATGCCGATATCAGTTATCAATTGTTTGATGCAACGGGCAAAGTGGTACTCAATGAAAAAATATTTTGGAAAGCGGGACCCAACAAATTTTCGCTTGATCTGAAAAACTACGCTGCGGGAGCTTATTATCTAATGATCCGCAAACCCGGTGCTCAGGGTGGCATTGATAATTTCTCGTTTAAAATTCAAAAAACAAACTAAAACCATTTAATTACCTCAAAAAACCAAAAACATGAAATCGAAAATTCAAATTTTACTTTTCGCCTTCTCGATGTTGTTGTTTGCCGGCAGCGTCATGGCTCAGGTGCCGCAAATGTTCAATTACCAGGGCATTGCGCGCGACACGAAGGGAAACCCACTTAGCAATCAAAAGATGACCTTAAAAATTTCGGTATTGCCTACAGCCGATGCATCAGTTGCAGAATATGTAGAAACACAGTCTGTATCAACAAACGAATTCGGGCTGTATACGTTGCAAATCGGCAATGGCCAGGCTATTACCGGTGAAATGAAAACCGTAAATTGGGAAACCGGCAATAAATACATCAAGGTAGCTATCGACCCTAAAGGCGGTAGTGATTTTACCGATGCCGGTACCAGTCAATTGCTTTCTGTGCCTTATGCGATCTATGCCGATAAAGCCGGAGTAGCTGCGAATGCAGGAAACGACAAGACCCGTACGGGCGCGGTGAATTCAAATGCGGCGCATGTTGCCGGTGATGTAAATTACCATGCAAAATTCACAGCTTTAAATACGATTGGTAAGTCATTGCTTTTCGACAATGGCGTCAGTTTAGGATTAGGTACGGCATCTCCGTCTGCATCCTCTAAATTCCATCTTTACAATGCAACGGGAAACACTGAGTTTATTCGTATGCAAAATGCAGATGGAGCAGCTTTCAGTAAATTTCTGATGTACAATGATGTTACCCCCAATTACGCCACTTTCACAAAATATGGCAGCACTTTTCCAGGCGGATACCCTGGAATAGCATCGATGTATCCTTATGCCAATATGCTTGCTTTTGGTAACAATCTCGGCCCATTTTTGCTCGCCAATAACGGGAATGTAGGCTTGGGTATTGTAACCGCAGGCACAACAAAATTATATCTGAATGCACAACAAAATACAGGCTACCTCGGCCTGGGTGGCAGCGCATTACCCACCGCAAATGTCCATTTCAACAGTAATTTACCCGGTGATACCCTCCGCATTACCAATGCCAGCACAGGCCATACGGCCGCTGATGGTTTGGAAATCGGTAATTCTGGCACGTCTGCATATATCCTGAATCGTGAAAGTGCACAAATCACTATGGGAATTAACAGTACACCGGCTATATTAACGTTGACACCCGCTGGTGTAACGCAATTATCAGGACAAATCAAAATCAGCGGTGGATCGCCTGGCGCTGGAAAAGTGCTTGTTTCAGACGCTGTAGGTTTAGCGACCTGGCAAACCGGACCAGTTGGACCTGCCGGACCAACCGGACCTGCTGGACCTGCCGGACCAACCGGACCTGCCGGACCAACGGGTGCAACCGGAGCTACTGGGGCCACCGGTGCAACTGGACCTGCCGGACCTGCCGGACCAACGGGCGCAACGGGCGCAACTGGACCTGCTGGCGCAACGGGGCCTGCCGGACCTACTGGGCCTGCCGGACCTGCCGGACCTGCTGGCTTGTTGCCTAATGGTGCCGCTGCCGGAAATACTCCATACTGGAATGGCTCCACATGGGTTGTCAATAACAGCAATATTTATAACAATGGTGGTAATGTCGGAATTGGTGTTCTTGCACCCACGCAAACAAAACTTGAGGTAAGTAATGTCGTTCCAAGTCAAGCAAAATTTGGAACATTCCAACCTGTCTATATCGTTGCGAATCAACCAATGGTAGGTTTCAATGCGAACTGGGACCAAGGATTGTTTAACTATGCCTACGGATCGACAGCAGCAGCCGGTATCATAACTTTCGGCCAGGAAGTACCCGAAGGGTTTTCGATTAATACAGCACCAAGTGGAACAGCAGGTACAGCCGCTTCCTCAATGGCATCACGCCTTGCCATTACCAATGCGGGTGACGTGGGCATCGGAACAATTAGTCCGGGTGCCAAGTTAGAAGTAAATTATCCCGGATCAGCAGCAGGTGCACTGGTGAAATCAACTGCCGGATTTAGCGTGGCCGATATCGATGCGTCCACTGGAAGTGCTGGCGTACGATTTGCCAATGCCGGTGTACTTAAAATGGGTGTGGGCATCAATTCCAATGGTGGTGTAGCAAATAATCTGGAACTTTTTGAATATGGTGCTGGAACTAAACTGACTGTACAAGCCGGTACCGGCCATGTTGGTATTGGTCAGAATCTGGTGCCCAGCAAAGGTAAACTCCATGTAGAATCTGCAGCAGGTAAAGACACTGCCATTTTTGCGACGACTCTCTCAAATAACGCCAATCAAGTGGGAATCCTCGGTACGTATAATACTGCAAACTACGGCGCTGGTGTAGTTGGTATCGGCTGGGGAGGTGCAGGGTCACCTGCCGGTATCGATATTGGTGTTTACGGGTCTGCTAATGCTTCTTCGTTTGCGGGCTATTTCAATGGCAAAATCAGAGTGATTGATGGTAATCAAGCCAACGGCAAAGTAATGACAACAGACGCAAATGGTACAGCTTCATGGTCAGATGCAATCGGTTGCGCTGCAAATACGAGCACAGCCGTTACTGCTGGAGGAACTTCATTGAGAATATATTCAGTAGAAGAATATGATGATGGTGGCAACAATTATAATCCCGCCACCGGCGTATTTACAGCTCCAGTTGCGGGCATATATCATGTAACTATGCGCGAATCTTTCTTGGCGTCTGCCGGGTATACAGGTGGACATATTCATTTTAATGTTAATGTAAATGGTGTATCGAGAGGTTTTACCAATACTACACCCAGTGCAACATTATGGTGGGGAATGGGCTACGACAGAGACATTAAACTGAACGCAGGTGACCAAGTACAGGCACGAATTTATAATGGCTCAAATGTTACGATAACCCCAGAAAGCGCAATGGGTACTACATTTTCAGTATACAAAGTGCGATAAGGATTTTTTACCGCTCGAATTTTTTAAAAACTTAATTAATAAAAACATATCATGAAAAAAATAATAGTAGTCGCCATTTTTACATTGTCAGCCAATGTGATCTTTGCACAAGATAAAAATACAAACTCGTCAGGATTAACTGAAAAAGAACGTATCGAAACAATGAAATATCTGGAACAAGCGAAGGTGCAACCGGTAGCCGTGCAACCCACGGAAGCTGAAAAACTCGCTGCCGAAAAAAGGCAGAATGTAGCTGCACAGGAAGCATTAAAAGCGTCAGAAAAAGGAAATTCTGGCAATGTTCCGCCAAAAATTGAAGGAAATCCAGGCCAATTGAACCTACAAGGAACAAAAGCTAAGTAAATCGACTGATTTATTTGAAAGAACGCCGTGCACAAGCAGGGCGTTCTTTTTTTTGACATGGTTGAATAAATTCAACAAAGCACTCCGTCCGGTAAGTAAAATTGCTGATTTCGCGATAAGTCGGCTTGGTGAATATCAAAGGGCTTTGATCAAATATCCAATAAACCATCCGGAATCATCAAACTTATTTTTTTCGCTTTTTGATCAATTTCAATGACCAGATCAGCGTGTAAGGGAAGATGTACCCTTTTGTTATTATAGGACAGTTCAATCAGCAATTGCTTACCAAATGAAATAATATCGTCGACGATGCCGATTTTTGCAGCCGTCTGGTCAACGATGCTATACCCTTTAAGGTAGTCCCAATCCTGTACATTGACGGTTTGCAGACTTTCAGCATCAAAAACAAGTACTTTTTTACCCACAAACTGTCGCGCCTCTTCTCGTGAGTTAATTTCTTCAAATTTCACACAGCAATCGTTATGGCTAATCCCACTGACCATTTCGATAAAAAAAGGGATAAAACTACCCGGCCAGACCTCGATCATCAATACCGTGAACTTTTCGATCTTTCTTGGATCACTTAGTTGATGAACAATGACGAGGTCGCCGGCCACACCATGTACGGAGGCAATTTTACCGATTTCTTTCATGAATGACCAAAATTAGCGTTAATCGGTCATCATTCAAAAAATACGAGAAAAATGTGCAGGGGTAGTTCTTTTGCAGCCTGAAACACAAGGATCGCAGTTCAATTTAAACCGTCATAAGAAAATATTGGGGTTTCTCGTCAGTTTTCCACTTTTACCAACTAATTTTGTAATATATTCGTCTAATATTTTTTAGGATAAAAACAGGATAATTACATTCAAACAGATATGAAAAAAATCGTTACGATAAGCGCCATTTTAATCATCGCTTTTTTTACCCCTTCGACCTTGAAAGCTCAGATCAGTGGTACCCTGACATTGGGGCCCGATTTCGTATTGCCGGTATGTCAGCAATGCACGACCTTGAAAGCGGTAACGACACCGGCTTCAGGTGGAACC